>JBGOXG010000001.1:0-80402 GCA_041479025.1 Anaerolineae bacterium | reverse complement strand
TTTTTGGCTACGCGCAGATTCAAAATCCCAAAAGCCATTAGGCCGCCGATCTCAGCCGGCCGAATCCGGACGCCCTTCGAGAGGATCACCTGGCCTTGAGCTACATCCTCACCTACCATGATGACGTTCTCTCCCGTCGCAACCGCGCGATTTATTTCTATTTCCCCCGACTGTGATTGTTGTACATACTCCAGCATTACAATAGCATCAGCACCTCTGGGCAACATTCCCCCTGTGTGGATAGTCATCGCCTCCCCAACCCGAAGCTCATGTGAGGGGGTGGAACCCATCGATACTTCCCCGGCAATCTTAAGATAAGAGGGCATAGAATCATTAGCGCCATAAGTATCCTTAGCCTGGACAGCGAATCCATCCACTGTGCTCCGTGGAAAATTCGGCAATGGATGAGGTGCGCGAATATCCTCAGCGTTAACTCGCCCGAGGGCGTGGAGAACGTCCATATCTTCTGTTTCTATAGAATGGGGATCAATCCGCGAAAGCAGAAGCTCTCGTGCTTCACCGGGAGGAAGCAATGTCAAAAATTCGGTCATCTTATCGCAGCCAGAATGTCAACATCAATAAATAGACTGTCAATCCAACTAATGCTGTTGCATTTATGGTCAGGATAGTCCAATTTGGTTTTAAACCCAATGTGATATTCCTAAGCATAATTATCTGGTAAATCGCCAATGGCAATGTGAGCAAAGGTGACCAAACCAAAACATACGGGATGCCGATCAAGGGAGCCGCAGCAAAGAAAAGATATGAAATAAAAATTAACAGGTTGTGCAACGGAACAGCACGCTGCCAGGTAAGTCGTACAAGTAGAGATTGGTGACCATATTTTTGGTCAGATGAATATCCAGGAAAATCTAATATTAGAAGATAAGCCAATGATAGAAATACCAATGGGAAGGTAAGAAAAGCGACCAAGCGATGGAGGTTACTTGTTTGAAGAAGAAATGCAATAATCGTTGGAAAACCAGTTAGAAGTATCGAATGAGCAAGTTCGCCGAAGCCGCGGTCGTTCAGTCGAAATGGCGGGATGGAAATTGCGAGTGCAAAAACGAGATCGAATGCAAGAAATAAAACTGCAGGGACCGAAAGACTCTTGGACAGGACCAGAAAAAAAACAAAAACAACTGATATCGAAAGCAATAATATCGAAATATAAAGTAACCATCGTCTCAGTGTCTCATGCTCCCCCCGTGAGTCAACATTCGTGAGCAATCCTAGGGTAGATCCAAAGTAAGTATTAAGCAAACTCGAAGAAGCCAGGATAAGGATAACTACACTGCCGCCCAATAAAGTGTCAATCGCATTTATTGTAATACCTAGATACCTGGCGACACTAAGACCCAGCAAATAAGACAATCCAGCTAGAAGCAAGTATATTGGTTGTGAAAAGTTCAAGATCAAGCGAAAGTGTGATTTCATTGGATAATCATTCACCTATAAGTCTTCGTAAGTCACGATAATGGATTTGATTATGCCGATAAACCATTTTCACCATTTCGCTCAACGAGGTTATCCCAAGAAAAGGATGCCTCCCTTGTTTTTGAAGGTCAGACTCAGACCATGACCCAACCATGGAGATCATTTCTTCCCGGACAGCAACGAATTGACCAAGGAGATCTTCCGGAGTGAGCTCTTGAGTCTTTTTCTGTTGGCTGGCATTGTAACGATCGATATCGAAATCCTCTCGCGCGCCAATGCCTCCTGCAAGGATATCCCCGAATAACTTCAAAAAGCCTTGCTCCGCTGTTACAAAGTGCGCCAAAACATCGCGTACTTTCCAAACGGAACCTTCGGTGTAGACAGACAACTCCCAATCATATTCTGAGAGTGATTGGAAAAATGAAACCGTTTTATCACCTTCAGTTCTCAGGCGATCAGCAAGAAATGCGATTGTTTCTGACATGATCCTCCATTAAATCAGCGAATATCCGCCATCAACAATTATTGTCTGCCCTGTAATATACTCGTTTTTCAATAAAAATTCGAGGACGCCTGTAATTTCTTCGGGTTTAGCTGAACGTCTTAGCGGGATCCGGTCAACGAGTCTCTGCCAATCATCCAAATTTATATTACTCGATGGATATACTAATCCAGGAGCAATTGCATTAACACGCACAGATGGAGCATAGGTTCGGGCGAGAACCCGGGTTAGCGATTCCAGTCCGGCTTTGCTTACAACATAAACAGGGTAACCCGTCCAGGTTTTTTGTGCGCCAACATCAGAAACATTCACAATCAAACCTCCCGGCTTCATTCGGGTTGCGGCAGATTGTGCGCACAAGAAAGGAGCGCGTAAATTTAAATCCATAATGGAATCAAATTCGGTTGCACTACAGGTTTTCAAATTCCCATAATCCATTACCGCCGCTGAGTTGACTAACACCTTCAAAGGAGAACCCATCGCATCCACGTCGATAAAAAGTGCCTCTATTTGAGATATATCGGTAAGATCACCTTGAAATATCTTTACCGGGACACCCAGAGTACGGATTTCTTCTGCTGTGGCTTGTGCCTCTTCTGATGAATTATGGTAATGCAAACCAATGGCAAATCCTAAGCGTGCAAGCGAAATGGCGAAAGCATGACCCAAACGGTGGGCTGCACCAGTCACAAGCGCTAAAGGGATGTTCTTATTGTCAGGCATAGATGTGTTTTACCACAAAAAAGACCCCGGGGGCAGATTGCCTCCAGGGTCTGAGAATTAAATAAATCGGTTATTTCTTAAAGTAATTCGATACGAAGAACCAAATATTTGCAGGCCGTTCGGCAAGACGACGCATGAAATAAGGATACCAATGTGTCCCAAATGGTACATAGATCCGCACGGGATATCCTTCTTTGGTAAGCTGCTCTTGCAGATCCCGGCGAATTCCATAAAGCATCTGGAATTCTAATCCCATCCGAGGTAGACCGACCTTTTCAGCATATGTCTTGGCAAATGAGATGCGTTTTTCGTCATGGGTAGCAATGGCGGGGATGGGAGGAATTTTCCCGTCCTGGCTAAGGTGGGTGTCGTGAGACAGGGAGGCATCAATCAGTATAGAAGAGAGTGTATCGAAATTGGCGTCTACATCAGCTTTCTTGGGATAGGCCACGTCCGGAGGTTCCATATATGCCCCCTTTACAAGGCGGAAAGTAGTGCCTTTTTCTAACAATGTACGAACGTCCTTCTCGGCACGGTAGAGATAGGATTGTACAGCCATCCCAACTGTCTTTATAGAAAATTCTTTCGAAAGCATTTCATTAAAAATCCCAATTGTTTTATCAGTGTATGGTGTATCTTCGATATCAATCCGGATAAAATTACCATATTGTTTAGCACGGTCCAGAATGCGCATGAGGTTTGCTCGGCAGACATCATCATCCATCCCCATGCCGATTTGAGTCAATTTGATCGAGACATTCGACCGGATTCCGGCTTTGTTGATATCATCCAATATGGCAATGATCCCATCTGCAGCCCGATTAGCTTCTTCGACATTTGTCGTGTGTTCACCCAATTGGTCCAGTGTGGCATTAATCCCCTTGAGATTGAGTTCTTTGACCACACGCTCAGCGTCTTCCATTCGTCCACCCGCGACGAAGCGCGAAGCCATCCGCCAAGCGAACCCCCATTTTGTAACGAAACTTTGTGCCCATGCAGCCTTGGAGAGATAAATGAAAAAGGAGCGTAGCATAAAGACCTCTGTAATGTATTGGGAAAATATTAGTGAAATAATGGACAATTAGATTGTAGCACATTAGCGAAAAACTCAATTGTGTTATACTTTTTTCGTTTTTACTCAACAAGTATAGGGTGAAACCGGTTTCGGGTGACATATGCACCGCTTCGCGAAATATTGCTGGTTTGTCCTTGTCTGGACCATATTAGTCATTCTATGGGGAGCCTTTGTCAGGGCGAGTGGTTCAGGTGCCGGATGTGGGAATCATTGGCCGACTTGTAACGGCGAGATTATTCCACAGCCTAAGCAAATTGAAACACTAATCGAATTCACCCATCGTCTGCTCAGCGGTGGTGCCTTTCTGCTTATTATCCTTATGTTTACATGGGGCTGGCAAATTTCTCATAAAGGGGATCCCCTAAGGAAAGGGCTTGTTGCATCAGGTTTATTCATCATCACCGAATTGCTGCTTGGAGCAAGCCTCGTCCTTTTTGGGCTAGTAACTTATAACCAGTCCATATCACGCGCAATAGTCCTGGCACTACATTTACTCAACACATTTTTCCTTATTGGGTCGATCGCGCTTACAGCCTGGTGGGCCAGTGGAGGAAAACCACTTTGCCTGAGTGGCCTAGGATATTTACCCATATTTCTGGGGATTGGATTGGCAGGCGTAGCGATTATAGGGATGAGCGGTGCAGTTACTGCATTAGGAGATACCCTCTTCCCTGCGCAAAACTTCGCACAGGGTTTGGCACAAGATGCCAGCCCGAATGCCCATTTCCTTCTCCATTTACGTGTTTATCATCCAATAATTGCATTTCTCGTGGGTGGATATACACTTTATCTTTTACGGTATTTACGTAAGACCAATCACGAAAAGATACCCCAAAAAATTGGAATGGTTCTTGGGGTTTTAATATTGGTCCAATGGGCAGCCGGGCTTATCAATGTCCTACTCCTCGCCCCTGTTCCGATGCAAATCACACACCTGCTAATTGCAGATACAATATGGATTACGTACGTATTATTAATCGCGTCGATACTTACCGAAGACTCAATCCAAAAAGTCCCAATTCGCAAATAGAGGTAATGTGAGAAACAGAGATACATCATTCTTACTGCGTTGGATTTCGTTGCTCTTTATCGTAGCAGCAGTTGTGTTGTTGATCATACAACTTGTATCTTATAGCCGGCTCCGTTCATATTATCCGCCTGGTATGACCATCGCGAAAATCCCCGTAGGGGGCATAGATCCTCAATCAGCCAGTCAGCGACTCATACAGGTTTACAATAATACACCCGTCGAAATTCGATATGGCGGTCAGATAATCCAAATGGACCCATCAGCCGCCGGGTTTTCCATTAACCTGGAATCGATGCTGGCTGCTGCTGATTATGAACGTACGGGAAGCGCATTCTGGTTGGGTTTTTGGGATTATTTGTGGAATCGCCAATCAGACCCCGCAGAAATTCCATTAATCGCAACTTTGAACCAAGAACAATTAGATTCATACCTGCGTGAGGAAATAGCAACAAGGTACGATCAGCCTGCAATCCCCGCCCAACCGATTGCGGGCAGCGCTCAATTCCAGCCTGGAATACCCGGACAGGCTCTTGATATTCCCCGCGCAGCTGTACTGGTTGAAGATGCCCTTCGTTCCCCCGCCATTCGTATTGTGTCATTGACATTTACCAATGTCAAACCGCCTCGTCCGTCTTTAGAGAATATGCAGATTCAAATCCAGCAAATAGTTGATTTAGCCGGATTTGACGGGATAGTTGGTATATATATAACGGATTTACAATCTGGGGAAGTGCTCCATTTTATTTATCGGGATGGCGGACTAGTTCCGGTAAACCCGGACCTTGCCTTTACTGCCTCCAGCACAATCAAAATCCCAATCATGATCTCAACATATAAGAAAGCCGGTCCAACATTGGACGAAGAAACAAAAAATCTAATTCTGGACATGATAACAAAATCGGAAAATCCGCAATCTGATTTGCTGATGTCCAAACTGGACGAATTCCGTGGTCCTCTGATTGTGACTGATACATTACGACAACTCGGAATTGAGAATACATTTATAGCTGGCTACTTCTTTGATAATGCACCTCTTCTTGAAGTTATTCGGACCCCTGCCAATTCGCGGACAGATGTAACTACCAACCCAGATATCTACAATCAGGTGACACCATCAGATATCGGGATAATTCTTGAAGATCTATATCAATGCTCAGAAACAGGCGGCGGTGCACTTGTGGCTGCATTCCCAGGGAAAATAACCAAAGACTCCTGCCGGGAAATGATAAATTTCTTGAAACAGGACAGAATTGGGGTATTAATCGAAGCGGGCCTCCCCGATGGAACCCAACTTGCACACAAGCACGGTTGGATTAGCGGACCTTCAGGAATTATTCAGAATATCAGCGATGCAGCAATCGTCTACTCACCAGGAGGCGATTATGTACTTGCCATCTATGTTTACCATCCAGTACAAGCCATCTGGGAGCCGGTATCCGAAATGATAGCAAAAATATCAGAAGCAGTCTACAACTACTTCAACTTGCCATGATCAACATAAATACTTCTGATTTTGTTTATCAAAGTCGGAGGTCTTTCTCTTTTACTCGTATATAATCTAATTATGAGCGATTCGTTGACTCTTTATCGATTACAACAGTTAGACCTACGCCTGGGGCAAATCGAGGCACGCCTCGGCGTAATACAAGAGGCACTTGAGAACAATCTCTTAATATTAGAGGCAAAAAATCGATTGGAAATTGTCACAGGTGACTTACAGAATAAAGAAAATTCCTTGAGGACGGTCGATCAGCTTGTCCAGGGGAAGCAGGTAAAAATTGACCAAATTGAATCAAGCCTTTACGGAGGAGCCATAAAAAATCCTAAGGAACTGCAGGATCTTCAAAACGATGCAGTATCTCTCAAGCGTACTCTCTCCACCTTGGAGGAACAAGAGCTGGAAAATATGATTGCGCTAGAAAATGTACAGGTGGCTTATAAATCCGCATTGGAAGATTACACGAACCTGAGGACAAAGGTAGAAGAACAAAACCATAATCTGACGATAGAAAGGGAGATATTACAGAAGGAGGCTAGGCGCTTATTTACAGAACGCCAGGCAACGACACAGTCAATTGCCCCCGAACCGCTTGACCTTTATGAAAAAATCCGCATACAAAGACATGGCATTGCGGTTACAACTATCAGTGACAATTCGTGTGATTCTTGTGGTTCAGTTTTGACCCTTGCCCAGCAACAAGCTGCACATCACTCCCATCAATTATTCCGTTGCCCTTCATGTGGGCGGATTATTTATTCATGATGCCATTCTTTGATGCTGCAAAATAGGCTAGACAATAAACAAGTCCAGCAAGCTATGGTAAACTAAAATTAGTTAATAAATTAATCACACAACTATGTTTTCTGGTTTTCGCGTCGAGTTTGACCTGCTTTCACTTATCTTAGGTGCTATATTAGCCACAATCTTCTGGTGGTTGATACAGCTAGTGCGCCCATTGCTAAAGCAAATTCGCCTTAATTTTAGACAAAATAAAGGTAAAGTAAAAGAAAAAAGTTCGACTGGGATAGAAGACCGATATCGTAAACTCGTGTTGAGACAGGTACAAGGAATGCACCTGTCAGCTTCTCTCTTTGCCCTCGATGAGATCGTTGTTCCTCCACGCCTGTTGGCTCCCCCCACCCAAATTGAACCGGATATGGCACACATAGAAGAGGATGTAGTTAGTCAAACTCTACCTTACATGCCTGCATTTCCAGAGATCGCAGCCACCTTCCGAGCTCCTTTTTTCTCACTGGCAAAAGCACTGGCTGGGAATGTAAATATTATTCTGATCGGGCAACCCGGAACTGGAAAAACTGTCGCCTTAGCGCACCTGGCTACGCAAATCGTTAACCACGCTGACGAAGTAGATCATTTAAAGAATTTCCTTCCGTTTTTCTTTCATGTCGGTGACTTAGACATACCTCCGAAGTCAAATGACTTGCTAAATTCAATCATCGATATAATTTCAGAACAAGTCTCCGTTTTTGACTCTGGCCGAACCCCCAAGTTCATAAAAAGCGTTTTCGAAGATGGGCGCGCATTACTATTAATTGATGGTCTGGATGAACTTGCATCGGATTCTCTCAAACTGTTCATAGATTATCTCAAACCTCTCCTGAAAAATTATCCAAAAATCAAAATAGTTGCCACCAGTTCACCGGATTATATTGATGGCCTTGCCGGGCTTGGTTTCTCGCCAATTGTGGTTTTACCATGGGGTGCAGAACAACAAGATGAATTCTTAGGCAGATGGGCTGACCTTTGGTTAAAATACGTCTCTAACGAAGCATGGGCGCAATCAATAATAACTAACATTGACCCGATCCTTCTTAATCGCTGGCTTAAATGCGATGTCCAAAATTTGACACCCCTCGAATTTACACTGAAAACATGGGGGGCGTATGCGGGCGATATTCGAGGTGCTCGCCCTCTGGATTTCATAGAAACGCATATACGACGGATGATGCCAGCAGGAATACCGCTTGAAGCGCTTGGTGTTTTAGGCTATCAAGTTATCGCCAATGCAGCTGCGATATTCGAAAATCGTCGGGCAAAAGAATGGATAAGATCATTCGAACCCGCTGAGGAAGTAGTAGCCTCCCCGTCAGAATTACCTGAGGCTGAAAATTTCACGGGCGATCCTGCCGTTGATCCTGAAGCAAATTCAGGTATTCCGGAAAGTACCAATAAGAATCCTCAGAAGAAAACAAAGAAGAGGAGCGGGGGAAAAACTGTCGCGCCAAAAGCTAGTCTGCTCTCCAAACTGGTAGATAGCGGTCTGATTGAGACTCGCCGAAATGGAAAGATGAGATTCGTCCATGTTGTTTTTGGAGGAGTCCTCGCAGGCGAAGTAATGAATGCTGTCTCAGCGGGTGTCATTCTTAATCAGGAACCGTGGAGTGGCCGAACTCTTGCAATGAACTCATTCGCCGCAAAAGGCGATGCCACCAACCTGGTAGACGATCTACTGGCAGCCTCCGACGAAATGCTTGAACGAAATGTTCTAGCGACTGGACGATTGTTACGCGACGCTCCCCGACAAGCCGGGTGGCGTGTAAAAGTGATGACCGCCCTAGTCCAATTAATAAAGAGCGAGAAACCATTGACTCTGCGGATGCAAGCTATCGCCGCTATTGTTTTGTGCGAAGACCCAGCGGGACCTTTACTTTTCCGTCAGCTAATGCAATTATCAGATAAAGACTTACGGATGGTAGCTATTCTAGGAAGCGGAGCGCTTCGCGATGTTAAAGCAGTTGACCAGATCATCACATTAATCGGCGACTACAATGCCCCCGTACGACGCGCGGCGTGCCTTGCACTTGTCACCATAGGTACGTCTCAGGGTTTGGAAGCTGTGGCTCATGCCCTGATGCGCGGAGATGAGGACTTGCGAAGGGCAGCTGCGGAAGCTTTAGCCAATAATCGAATAGAAGGCTATGCCACGCTGCAAGAAGGCAGCACGTCAAAAGATATTCTTCTTCGAAGGGCAGTTGTCTATGGCTTGGCGCGGTTGGACGAGAAATGGGCGACAGAAATACTCGAGAAAATCCAGTTGGAAGATGAACAGTGGGTTGTTCGAAATGCAGCGGTAGAGATCCTTGATTCGCGCACTCGAATCAGCCCAAGGATTCCAAAGAAACTACCACCGCCTCACGAAGCGCCATGGCTTATCGAATTTGCAGGCCGGTATGGTGTGGGGATAGCGCCCGGAGCTCCAACCACAGACCTTCTTCTTCGCGCGCTTAAGAGTGAAAAGGATGATGAACGGCTAGCTGCCCTAAATTACTTACGCTACATGCCAAATGAGAGTGTCATGAGCGGCCTGTTCCAAACCTTCTTTTCCACAGAGGATTCAACTTTGAAAGAGGGTATCTATTTGGTCTTGTGGGAATTTGCATTGGGAGGGCAAAAAATCCCTTCGCCAATGCAATATGGTTTTGGCTAATAACAATTCCCTGCGGAAACCCGCAGGGAATTCTATCAAAGGACGGGATGTGTTAATTTCTAATGCAACAATAGTCACCTGGGAAAGACCAAATAGGATACTTGCCGATCATGCCATCTATATAGACGAAACCGGTAAGATCTCGGCAATTGGAAACACTGCTGAACTATACGCTATGCATCCTGATCCTGCACAGATGGACGCTCATGGACAACTCGTAATGCCGGGGAACATTTGCGCACACACACATTTTTATGGCGCGTTTGCGCGTGGAATGGCAATCCACGGAACTGCGCCTGCAGACTTTCCTGATATTTTGAAGCAACTTTGGTGGCCGCTCGATCAATCACTTACAGAAGAGGATATCCGTTATTCAGCTTTGGTTTGCTTGATCGATTCCATAAAACACGGTACCACTACCTTATTTGACCATCATGCTTCACCGAACTTTATCGAAGGCTCCTTGGATGTCATTGCTGAAGCTGTCGAACAATCAGGGTTAAGGGCAGTTCTCTGTTACGAAGTGACAGATAGGGGTGGAAAAGAAAAAGCGAAGGCAGGGATAAAAGAAAATGTCCGGTTTATCCAAAAAACAGCTAAGACGAAATCCCCTTTGCTTTCCGCTGTATTTGGCCTCCATGCCCCGCTGACATTAACCGACCAGACATTAGATGAATGTTTTTCAGCAAATCCCCCCGGGACAGGTTTCCACACCCATCTCTCTGAGAGCCGCTGGGATGGTATTAAAACCAGGGAAGAGGGAAATGGAACACCCGTGGGTTGGTTCAAAAAACACGGAATCCTGGGACCGAAATCGATCGTTGCTCACTTCGTCCATTCTACGAGAAATGAGAAGAAACAAATCGCAGAATCTGGAACATGGGTCACACACCAACCTCGTTCAAATATGAATAATGGAGTGGGCGTTGCGCCAGTGGAAGAATTGCTCAAATCAGGTATTAAAGTCTGCTTTGGAAATGATGGATTTTCGAATAATATGTATGAGGAATGGAATTTTGCTTATCTCTTACAGAAGGCTAATTATCTTGACCCTCGAAAGATGAATGGCAATACAATTGTAGAATTGGGCGTCTATAATAATGCAGCTCTGGCAAATGAATTTTTTCCTGTTGAGCTGGGTATCATCAAACCAGGTGCGGCGGCAGACCTAATTTTTATAGATTACAATCCCTATACCCAATTAACAGCTGAGAATCTTCCCTGGCACATTTTATTTGGATTCCGTGAAGGAATGGTCAGGACAACAATCGTTAATGGCAAAGTGCTAATGAGAGATGGCGAATTAACAACGCTGGATGAAATCCGTATTATGGACAGAGCCAGAACGCTATCAGCCAAAGTATGGCAGAGATACGAAGATCAATTCTAGAGAACAATGCTCATAAGGAAAAAGCCACATTATGACCGATTTAATGAAGAAAACCATCGCAGTGATTGGAGGCACAGGCAAGGAAGGTAAAGGGCTTGCTTATCGGTGGGCGAAAGCCGGCTATCCAGTGATCATTGGATCACGAAGTACTGAAAGAGCCAGGATCGCTGCACAGGAACTCACCAATCTACTGAGCACCACCCAAATCACCGGGGAGGACAATCTAACTGCTGCGAAATCCGCAGAGATTGTCACTATCGCTGTCCCCTATACAGCACTTCGTGAAACCCTGGAGTCGATTAAATCCGCGCTGCAAGGAAAAATTTTAATTGACGTGACTGTTCCCCTCAATCCACCGAATGTGACAAGAGTCCAGATGCCTCCAGCGGGTTCGGCAGCTCAAGAAGCCAGGGAGATTGTCGGGGAAGGGGTTGAGGTAGTTGCGGCATTTCAGAACATCTCCCACGAGCATTTACTCCAAGACGAAGAGGTAGAGTGCGATGTATTGGTAATGGGAACAAGCAGAGAAGCCAGGGCGCTTGTGCTTGAACTGGTTTCTGCGGCTGGTCTCAACGGTTGGGATGCTGGTGTCTTGGAAAATTCAATGGTGGCTGAAGGACTGACGAGTGTTTTGATCAACATTAATAAACAATATGGCTCAACACACGCTGGGATAAAAATTACCGGGGCTGTAAAAAAATAGAAATAATAGTGTGGGTTAAATCTCCCGACTATGACACTGACATTAACACCCCTTTCAGATATTCCCAACATCCTGCCGGGCATGGATCTTGCAGAGATAGTGCTGGCAGGGTTGGAAAAAACGAAAATCAGCTTACAGAATGACGACATTATCGTTATTACTCAAAAAATTGTCAGCAAAGCCGAGGGTAGAAACATCAATCTCGCGACAATATCGCCTTCCCAGAAGGCTATCGACCTCGCAACTAGGACAGAAAAGGATCCCAGATTAATTGAGTTAATTCTTAAGGAGAGTTGCGAAATTCTAAGGACTCGACCAGGAACAATTATTGTCGAACACAAACTCGGATTCGTCTGTGCAAGTGCCGGGATTGACCACTCGAATGTTTCAGGTGAAGGATCCTCCAGTGAAGAATGGGTATTGCTTCTCCCTGAAGATCCCGACCATTCAGCAAAGGAGATTCGCAATGCAATTGAGTCAAAATCCGGTGTGCGTATTGGTGTTCTAATTATCGATTCGCATGGCCGTGCTTGGCGGGTAGGAACTGTGGGAACTACAATCGGCATCAGCGGTATACCCGGAATAATCGATGAGCGTGGCTGGAAGGATTTGTTTGGTTACACCCTAAGAATCACGGTAGTCGGTGTAGCAGACGAACTCGCTGCCGCTGCATCGCTCGTTATGGGGCAAGCCGCCGAAGGGACTCCTATTGTCCACGTGCGCGGCTTTCCTTTCCCGCTTCGAGAAGGGAGTCTAATGGAACTTCTCAGACCAAAAGACCAGGACCTCTTTAGATAATTTGTATTATTAAATCAAAATATCAGATTCACTTATTCCATCCCTAATTTCATGGAGGGCATTATGAAGACCATACCTGAAAGTCACCAGGATTTACTGCGTGACGAAAAGAAAGCGTTTGCTTATCTTGCGACAATAATGAAAGACGGTTCACCCCAGGTGACGCCTGTTTGGTTTAACGTTGAAGGGGAATCGATCATGATCAACTCTGCAGAGGGGCGCGTGAAGGACAAAAACATGCGCGCGCACCCCACGATAGCAATTGCCATCGCAGATCCTGGCGATCCTTATCGCTACCTGCAAATACGAGGTAAGGTGATCGAATACACAAACGACGGCGCAGATGCTCATATTGACGCGTTATCCTTCAAATATACGGGCAATCCTAAATACCAATGGCGCAACCCTAAAGATAAACGAGTTAAATACAAAATCCTTATCGAGAAAGTCGACGCGCATTAGTGTGGATATACACACCTTCCTTCGCTCGAGGCGAAGCATCAGACATTTTCTAGCAAAGGATGTCGAACCCACAATCCTTAATCGTATACTCGAAACGGCATTCTTTGCTCCCTCCGCGCATGACCGGCAGCCCTGGCGTTTTGCTGTCCTGACGACTTTGGAAGTAAGGCTAAAACTCAGCGACATGATGGCCGCTGAATTTAGAACCGACCTCGCCCGAGAAGGATTACCTGTTGTCGAAATAAGCAGGCGGATAGAACGTTCAAGAAAACGCATCGTCAATGCGCCCATAGCCATTGTGCTGTGCCTGGACGAAAGCGAAATGGATGAATATCCAGATAGCCGGAGACAACAAGCCGAAACAACCATGGCGATTCAATCGACTGCCATGGCTGGACTTCAATTGCTGCTTGCCGCATATTCCGAGGGATTGGGAGGGGTGTGGACTTGCGGTCCGCTCTTTGCTCCCGAGGCAGTGAAATCATCAATCGCCTTACCGGAGGCTTGGGCACCGCAGGCCTTATTGCTTCTCGGCTATCCAGACGAAACCCCACATGAGAAAAAAATAAGGAATTTTCAAGATTTAGTTATATATATTGAGTAGATTAATGGGTTACGGAGGATTACATGAATATTGTTGCGCTAGCAGGCGGAGTTGGCGGTGCGAAACTAGTAGATGGATTAGCTCGACTTCTACCTACTGAGAATCTAACAGTCATCGTCAATACAGGAGATGATTTTGACCATTGGGGGCTGAGAATCTGTCCGGATTTGGATACGGTATGTTATACCGTTGCAGGCCTGGCAAATTCCGAGACTGGCTGGGGACGTCGCGACGAGACATGGAACATGCTGTCAGAAATTTCCCGTCTCGAGGGAGAGGATTGGTTCAGGATCGGTGATCGCGACCTAGCCACCCACATTGAAAGGACTGACCGACTCGCGAACGGATGCACTCTTTCGCAGATTATGCGCGATTTTTGCAGGGTATGGGGGATAAAAATCACCATTTTGCCGATGACTGATGATCCGGTTGCAACCATCGTAAACACCAAAGAACAAGGTGAGCTCGCATTCCAGGAATATTTTGTTCATCAACACTGCGAGCCGCAAGTCAAAAGCTTCATGTTTGCAGGAGTCGAGTACGCTCGTCCAGCTCCTGGAGTATTGGAGGCCATCCAGGAGGCAAATGCTATCGTTTTTTGTCCCTCGAATCCTTGGGTCAGCCTGGATCCGATACTTGCAGTGCCAGGTATTCTACCTTCAATAAAAAACAAAAAACTTGTTGTCGCAGTTTCCCCTATTGTCGGAGGAAATACCATCAAGGGACCAGCGGCAAAGATGTTTTTAGAGCTGGGTAAGGCACCCTCTGCGTTCACCGTCGCAGAGCATTTCCAGGGGACTATCACTCATTTCATTCTTGATACCGTAGATAAGAATATTGAGATTGCGATCAATGAATTGGGCTTAGAAACCCTGGTCACCAACACGATTATGGAATCGACCGAAGACCGGCAACGACTTGCGTCAGATGTGCTAAACTTTGTAATGAGATCCGCATGACCATCTGGGCGATCGTGCCGGTCAAACCGCTATTGATGGGTAAATCACGCCTTGCCAGCGTGCTCGAAGGAGAAGAGCGTGCGAGACTTAGCCGCATGTTGCTCGAACGCACACTCGGGGTGCTCAAGGACACGCCCAAAATAGATGGCACACTCGTTGTGAGCCGCGATCCTGAAGTTCTAGCTATAGCCCGTGAATTCGGCGCGCGGACCGTTCTGGAGCATGGGCAAACCCAAATTGATCTAAACCTTGCCCTTGCAAGAGCAACCGCAGTAGCAAAGGCATTTGAAATTCATGGAATTATTGTCCTCCCGGCTGATCTACCATTGGTGTCGCCGGGAGATTTACAGGCGCTGGTGGATGAAATAAGAGAGCCGCCGGTCGTTGCTATCGCACCAGACCGTCACAACGACGGCACCAATGCCATGTTAATGTGCCCGACAGGTTTAATAAAATTCGATTATGGTCCGAATTCCTTTAACCTGCATTGTATGCATGCATTGCAGGCGGGTGCACGGTTGGAAATCATTCGCCGGGTCAACCTGGGTCTTGACCTGGATTTTCCAGACGACCTTGATTATTATGAGCAGATTCAATCGATGAGACAGGAGTCTATATGACCCAGAGAGTCGCTCTTTACCTTCAGGATTCACACGATCTGCGGGATGGTCTGGATTATGTTCGTTATGCAGAGTCCAGAGGCTTTGAAGCGGTCTGGCAAGCTGAATCCCGCCTGGTCCGGGATGCTATCGTTCCGATGGCTGCCTATGCGGCTGTCACCGAGAAAATCAAAGTAGGATCGGGTGTCATCAACAACTGGACTCGCAATATTGGTTTGCTCGCTGCGACTTTTCTGACCCTGGATGATCTTGCTCCAAATCGAATTGTTTGCGGCATTGGCGCTTGGTGGGATCCACTGGCTAGGAACGTTGGGATTGACCGTAAAAAACCCCTAACCGCAATGAAAGAGACTGTAATCATCCTGAGGCGGCTGCTCAACATGGAACGGGTCACATTTCATGGAGAGTTTATCCATGTCGAAGGCATCGAGCTGGACGTGGTCCACGGCAGACGTGAGCCAAGAAATGTTCCCATCATGATCGGCGCCACCGGCGACCAGATGATGGAGTTGACTGGAGAAATTGCTGATGGGGTCGTCCTGAATTATTGCGTCCCACCGGATTACAACCACCACGCGCTGGAACTGCTCGAGACCGGCGCGAAGAAAGCTGGACGGAAATTTGACGATCTCGATCGCCCGCAACTGATTGTGTGCTCGGTGGACGAAAATCACGATAAAGCCATTGAGACTACCAAGATGCTTCTTTGCCAGTACCTCGCTCAACAACCGCACATCGCTAAAGCGAGTGGTGTCTCGCCGGATATTGTCTCAGAAATTCAATCCACCCTCGGGTGGCCAGCGACGAAGGAACAAATTAATAGTGCAAAGCACCTTGTTCCAGATGAGCTTGTAACCCGTATCACGGCATCGGGAACACCTGGGGAGGCAAGAATAAAAGTAGAAGAATACATTAAGAACGGGTGTACTTGCCCTATTCTTTATCCCGTGGGTGGAAACATTAAATTGCTGATCGATACTTTTGCTCAAGCATAACCCTGACACATATTCCAATAATAAATAATCGATCCGTTTAATCAGCAGGGAGTTGTAACCATGGGCAGATTCTGTGGTGAACAAACTGCTATCAGCATACGGCTCACCCCACCTTTTTATCAGGGAGGGCTATGTTTCATGGTAAGATACGAAAGTTCTACCAAAAATATCAAGGATACTAACATGTCTGATACCCCCTCCTCTGCCAGTCTCCTGCGCGAAGAATACGAGAAAATGAAATCACTATTTGCCGCACAGCCCGGCATAGTCCAACGATTCCTGGAAGCTCAGGCGAGACAAATCGCCGAAGCGCTCATCGAACACATGCCTCAGGTGCGTTTCTCTCTCCCTGACCGCGTCATTGGTGAGGTGGCCAAACTTGGGGAATCTGCGCCCATGTCCGTACCGCAAAATGCCAGAGAGCAAATCGTGGGCGGACTTAAGTATCGGTTATTTAACCGGGATGTACGTTCTGAACTACGCCATCGTCTCAACGAACTTGAACAATCACCCGATCTGGCTGTTTCCATAAGCACAAGCCTTATCCGCTATGCAACTGTATTGCATATGGTGCACAATATGCTGCCGTCGGGGAGGAGCGTCATATTTAGCGCAGAAGAAGGCGAAGAGATTCCCACCATCCCCCAGGCGAGCGATCTGGAGCCGGAATCCGCTATCACCGCAACGACTGATGCCATCGCCGAAGAGGGAAAAACCGATGAGGGCCGTGGGGAATTGCTCGTTCCTTACGTTCCTGCGGCGCGCAAGTTTTTTCTCCCGCAATGGGTCGCATTTGACGAGAAAGACAACCTCCTGGTTGGTTCAATTGAAGAAGCTCAAGCTCATATCGCATCGATGCAGCGATTTGTTACCATTCTTCACTCTGCAATTGCAATTTCTTCCTACATAGTTGCGGACGATAATTACCAGAAAAAACGATACGGCATATTGGGTCAGTTGATCAATCAGGGGCGGGCTCTTTCAAGGTACCAAACCAGAGAAATCATCAGAAAAATCAAAGAACGCGCAGTCGCACACAACTTAAACCGGGGTCTTAGCCTAAGCCTGCCCTATTTTGATGATCAGGAACTCAAGATTAATATATCCCACTTTGAAGTCATCCCTGCCGGGCGGATCATGTTTGTCCCTGCCTTTCTAGTCCGCGCCTCCCGCGAAGAACAGGCGAAGGTGGCACAGGATACTCGCCTGAACCCCTCAACGAGAAAACATCTCCTTATCGAACTACAAATGCTTGAGGAAGCATTCAAGTTATCGGAAGAAATTTACTAAAGGCAATCAGATGTCCATTTTATTTTCCTTAGGTTTATTAATTATTTTCCTGGTACTTTCCGTACGAATTGCACCGCACGAGAAAGCCGAAGACGCACATATCCATGGCGCAGGGCAGATTGGATTATTGGCAGCCATAGCCTTGTTTGGTGTTGATTATTTTACATCTTACTTCTATGCCACCGGAGAGATGATGAGTGCCTTGCATCCGTATGGATTGCAGGAATATGCTTGGGTTGCAGTCGCATTTATCGCATTGGCTAATGTAGTATTCGGTGGTTTATACATGTACTCTCTGGGGATTTTTAACGAGGGTGGCGGATCCTATACAGCATCGATGCGGTATCTTTCACCCGGATTGAGCCTGGTTGTTGCTGTAGTTTTGATTCAAGACTACGTTTTCACCATCGTAGTTTCTACGCTTTCTGGAGTTGATCAATTACTTTCAATTACGAACTCATATGGGCTCTACTGGTTTTGGCGTTTCCTAATCGGAGCTGCTCTGGCAGGCATTACCTGGTTTTTAACCATCCGAGGGAGAGGGGAATCAGCCCGGGTGGTCTTTATCGGTCTGGCACTGTTTATTTTCCTAACAGTTACCATGGCTGGAGGGTTAATATACGCAAGAATGATGGGAGTACCTCCCGCTCAATACGCCTTTGATGTGAAAACACCATCATCAATTTGGGAAGCGGCTTATCATATGTTAACTGCCTCCATGAAAGGACTCGTCGCATTAAGTGGTCTGGAGGCAATGTCTAACGGAATCCAATTTGTGAAAAATGAGGATGCCGGCGTTGTTCGTTGGGGGAAGAAGCATTTAACAAGATTAAATTGGCTTTGGCACTTCTATAGTGGCAAATCTGGAATCGGCAGGTTCGTACAGACTTCCTTTCTGTTTTACGGCGGGATTACGACCGCTTTCCTGGCCTATTTTGCTTTTCATTTCAATTTGTTTGACGGCACACTGGGGCGTTCTCTGGTTGGAAACCTGGCATTTATCGGGTTCAGCGTTTTCCCTGGTGGCTCAATATTATATTGGGTTTATCAAATCCTTGCAGTAGCTTTGTTAGCCGCTGCTTCGATGACTGCCTTTCAAGACTTGCAGGCAACAGCCTGGCGAGATGTTGCCATCGGTGAAATCCCCGAAATTGTTGTTTACCGCAATCCACAAGGGACATTTACGCGATCAGTCACTGCCGGGTTTATCGCGGCAATAATTATCCAATTCTTAGTCAAAGGAAATACCAGTGCTGCAGTTCCATATTACGGTATCGGTGTTTTCATGCCCATTATGGTGATGGGTTTTGCTATTCGGAAACACATTCTTGCGACGTACACTGGCGCAAAACGTACCTGGGGTTCGATTGCAGCAGGATTTGCAGGGATGCTCGCTGGCCTTGTCTTTATTGGTCAAATCGCCGGGAAGTGGGGCGAGGGGGGTTGGGTGGTGCTAATTACATTCAGTATCCTTGTCCTAGCAGCGAATTTGCTGCTTATATCTCCAATCGGTTACCGTGACCCGACAACTATTCATCGCATTGTTCGCGACAAAGCCCGTGTTCAAGGCTCCATGGCATCAATTGTAGAGTGGCAATCACTAAAAATGCAGGAGTATCGTCATTCGCTGAGAGGGCGTCTCATAATCCAGATTACACGTTTCTTTGAACTATTCGGGGTACGGCGACCTGTGCGCTATGAACCCATCCCTATTGAGGCGGGTGATTATGACCATGCGATGCACTCGGACCATCCGGATGCACCATCCTTGCTGGAACCATATCTAAATCAACTCGAAGAACCAAAATTAGGTGGCGCACCTAAAGAAACTGCGCCCGGCGAAGACCAACTCGAATAAACAAGAGCGGAGGCGGGGCAACCAACCTTGGACTCCCGCTCTTTCAGTCTTATGCCTATTGAACCGATTCACACAATGAGCATTGCAGAAATGTATCAGGCGCTGGAGACATCGCCTGATGGTCTTTCCACGGCAGAAACCGAATCGCGTAAATCTCTTTATGGCAAGAATAATCTTTCAGAACAACCTAGAATTCCGCTCTGGGAGAATCTAATCACTCATTTTCGCCATCCATTGATATGGGTCATGGTTGGAGCGAGCTTAATCGCGGCAATCGCGGGAGATTGGGTTCTAGCACTAGTCATCCTTATTCTTTCATTCGCCAACACCACCTTTTTATTTTGGCGGGAATACCGGGCTGAGCAGGCGATCCAAAAACTCCAATTGGTTCTACCCATTTATGCGCATGTCATTAGGGACAATCAGGATGTCCATATTGCAGCCTATGATGTAGTCCCTGGCGATGTCCTTGTCTTGGCTGAAGGGGACAACATCCCTGCGGATGCACGCGTGGTAGAAGAATATGGATTGCGCACTAACAACTCGACCCTGACCGGCGAGGCTGTACCTTCCCGAAAAATGGCTGATCCCTCTTTCGTAGAAGGTCGCAGTGAATTAGAGCAACACAATTTAGTTTTTGCAGGCACTTCAGTCGCGTCCGGGACTGGCAAAGCTGTGGTGTATGCGACAGGAATGCTTACTCAGTTTGGTCGAATAGCGCACCTCACCCAATCCATTCACGACCCCCCCTCCCGTTTGAAAATCGAGCTCGATCGGATTATTGGCATCATCACCTGGATCGCCATTGGGGTTGCAGGTCTAATCCTGCTGTCAGGATATCTCGATCCGACGACCCGCACACGGATATTTGACCCGAGGCTGCTTGCGCTTGGCATTCTGGTTGCGGCGATCCCAGAAGGTTTACCATTTACACTCACACTTTCCCTGGCCATGGCAGTCCAACGACTTGCTCTGAAGGGCGTGCTGGTAAAAAAACTTAACATCGTGGAAACGCTGGGGAATGTTTCGGTAATATGTACAGATAAGAGCGGGACACTCACCCAGAATCAGATGACTGTTCGCGAAACCTGGGTAGCCCGCCAGAGGATTAAAGTAACTGGTGTAGGTTACGAACCAAAAGGTGAATTTATCCCTTCGCCCATCGGAAAACCCTTCGAAAATGACCTCATGGCGTTGCTCGATGCAGCCACCTGCTGTAATAATGCCAGAATTAATCCCCCTTCCCTTGAGCATCCCACGTGGACAAATCTTGGAGATCAGACTGAAGCAGCGATGAAGGTGGCTGCGCTAAAGTCCGATGTAAACGAAGCCGCTCTGGAAATTATTTATCCGCGTGTTCATGAAATCCCATTTGATGCCCGGCGTAAACGCATGACTACCATCCACCGTGACATGAACAAGGAGGTAGCATTCGTAAAAGGAGCACCTCGCGAAGTATTGCAGCTCTGCACGCAGATACTAATCTATGATACTGTTCAACCATTGACAGATGAAATTCGAGGAGAGATACTCGCTGCCAATGATGATTATGCGCATAATGCCTTACGCGTTCTCGCTCTCGCCCGTAGGATCCTCCCTTTACGGCAAGGGTCATATACTGTGGAATCGATTGAGCACGACCTAACATTCCTTGGGTTGATGGCCATGATGGATCCTCCGCGACCTGAAGTTGAAGCAGCGATCCGTAGCTTTCGGGAAGCCGGAATCCGGATTGTCATGATTACCGGGGACTATGGCCTTACCGCAGAATCTCTTGCGCGGCGCATCGGAATGCTCGCTACCCCCAATCCCCGCATCGTCACCGGTCAAGAGTTGGATGCGATGTCCGAACCCGAACTGCATAAAACGCTTGAGCAGGAAGTCCTTTTTGCAAGAATGGCTCCCGAGCATAAAATGAGACTGGTTTCGGTATTCCAGGCCCATGGGGATGTCGTTGCCGTAACTGGCGATGGCGTAAACGACGCCCCTGCTTTACGAAAAGCAGACGTCGGCATTGCCATGGGTCTCGTCGGAACCGATGTCGCCAAGGAAGCCGCAGATATCATTCTAACGAATGACAATTTCGGGGCGATTGTCGCGGCGATTGAAGAAGGTCGCGCAATTTACGACAATATCCGAAAGTTCATAACTTATATTTTTTCCAGCAATGTACCAGAATTCATTCCATTTGTCGTTACCGCCATTTTCCCCATCCCGCTTGCGTTGACTGTTCGACAAATTCTGGCAGTCGATCTGGGCACCGATCTAGTACCAGCATTAGCTCTGGGCGTGGAACGACCTGAGCCGGAAATCATGAAAAGACCTCCAAGACCAAAGACAAAACCACTGATCGATAGAGGCTTGCTATGGCACTCATTTGGCTGGTTAGGTTTAATTGAAGTTATTCTTTGTTATACAGGATTCTTTTTTGTACTTTTTGTTTCAGGACACCTTGGGGCATTCTTACCAATCGCATCATCATTGCGAATTCCAGCGATCTTGTTTACACCGATGAGTTTATACGGCGCCTACGCGATTGCCAACACCGTTTATCACGCCGGGGTTGTCACTTCTCAAATCGGAAATGCATTCGCCTGCAGAACTGAAACAGCGCACAACACAGCCATGGGCTGGTTTAGCAATAAATTTCTCTGGATGGGGATTGGCGCAGAACTATTAATTATTCTATTATTAATATATGTCCCTTTTCTTGCTGATATTTTCAACCACGTTAAAATTCCTTTGTATTACTGGCCTGGATTGTTAATGTACGCGTTGATAATTTATGGTCTGGAATGGCTTCGTAAAGTTCTTATACGCCGTTCGTTTCAGAAACGTGATGCTAATTAAGGATAAGGAAGGAGGAAAAAGATTATGAAAATTATCGTAATGGGTTGTGGGCGAGTAGGGTCACAAGTTAGTCTGGTTCTTTCAGCACATGGCCATGATGTTACAGTAATCGACCACGATAACAATGCTGAGAACCGACTTGGCCCCAACTTCAAAGGAAAACTTCTCAGGGGATTAGGATTCGATCGTACAGTTTTAATTGAGGCTGATATTGAACACAGCGATGCCTTCGCGGCAGTCAGCGCTTCCGACAATGCCAACATCGTCGCTGCCCGGACAGCAAGGAATATTTTTAAAGTGCCGCGCGTGGTCGCGCGATTGTACGATCCTCGGCGGGCAGAAATCTATCAACGGCTTGGGCTGATGACCATTTCCACCACAACCTGGGGCGCGGAACGGATTTATGAATTAATCACCCATGCAGACCTGGATGTCCTTTACACATTCGGACGAGGTGAGGTCTCGGTCGTTTCACATGAAATATCAACTCTGCTCGTCGGGCGAACCTCTAAGGACATTACAATTCCAGGAGAGATTAATCTAATTTCAATTACCCGCGACGACGTAGCTTTTATCCCTTCTAGCGGTACAACCTTCAAAGAAGGCGATATCGTTCACCTTGCCGTCCTCTCGTCCGCTATGCCGCGACTGGAAGAGATGTTTGGCCTCGAAAGGAGAATATAACCATGTTTGTCATTATCGTCGGCGGTGGCAACACCGGTTCATATTTATCCAAACTCCTTGTCGATGCGGGGCACAAAGTCCGCGTGATCGAAGAACGTTCTGCCTTGCTCGAAAAACTAAAGGCGGAATTACCCGCTGAGGTAATCATCTCGGGCGATGGAAGTTCACCAGCCACACTAGAACAGGCCGGGGTGATGCAGGCGAATGTCCTCGCTGCAGTTACGGGTTCCGATGAGACGAACCTGGTTATCACATCGCTCGCGCGATTTGAATTCAATGTTCCAAGAGTGATTGGACGCGTCAATAATCCCAAGAATGCCTGGCTATTCACCCCTGAAATGGGCGTGGATGTATCCCTCAATCAGGCGGATATTTTGGCTCACCTGGTCGCTGAGGAAATGTCACTGGGAGATATGATGACATTGCTCAAACTACGACGTGGTGAATATTCTTTGATTGAAGAGAAAGTCCATCCGGATTCGATTGCCGCGAATAAAACGTTGCGAGAGTTGACCATGCCCGCCGAATCCACCATCGTTGCCATCATTCGGAAACACCAACTCATCATCCCTCACGGCGATACAGTTCTTCTCCCGGCAGATGAATTACTCGCGCTTGTCCATGGTTCACGCCTCACCGAGCTGGGATCTTTATTAAGTCCGAAGAAACCGGTTATTCGTTAGAAATAACGCAGAAATCAGCAGGAGGTAGACAACCCTCCTGCTGATTTCTTTCTTGTCACAATTATTCGCCCACACGTCTCTTGCAACAGTTATATTAATTCGAATTTCCTTCGCAAGCGGATATCTTGAGAAGAACTTCCCACCAGGATTTCGAATTCACCTGGCTCAGCGATCCATTTCATGTGGATCGGATCGTAATAAGCAAGCGCCCTTTCATCGAGTAAAAAAGTGACCGTTTTGGTTTCTCCTGTTTTTAGGAAGACTTTTTCAAATCCCTTAAGTTCCTTGACAGGGCGCACCAATGATGATGCGAGATCACTCACGTACAATTGAACGACTTCCGCTCCATCCCTATCGCCAGCATTAGTCACATCCAGGGATACTTCAAAGGTATCCCCTTGCTTACCTCGCTTGGGGATTGAAAGCTTACTGTATTTAAACTCAGTGTAGGATAATCCATGGCCGAAGGGGAACAACGGTTCGATTTCCGCTTTTTCAAAATACCGATATCCCACAAATATCCCTTCTCCATAATTGACTTCCCTGCATCCTGGATATGAGGCATTGATAAAAGCTGGACTATCCTGCAGGCGTTTTGGAAAAGTAACTGGGAGTTTTCCCGAGGGGTTTACCTTGCCAAGCAACACCCGCACCACAGCATTCCCATTTTCCATCCCCGGATAATATGCCTCGACAATCGCAGCAACCTCCTCCGCCCAGGGCATGCTAACCGGCGAACCAACATTGAGAACTACTACAGCATTTGGATTTACGTCGGCTATCGCCTGGATCAATTCATCTTGTCTACCAGGTAAATCCATATCCAAACGATCTCCACCCTCTGTCTCGAAACCCTCAGGCATTCCACCGAAAAAAACCACTTTATCCGCACTCTTTGCCAATTTAACAGCGCGATCAAAGCGAGGATCAGACCCGGCTGCGAAATGAACCCCCATCCCCAGCCTGTAGTAAATGATTTCTTGCTGCGGGCGGCGGATATATTCGAGTTCCAGTTTTATCTTCCTGCCAGCCTTCAGGGGTCGAATCACCTCCGAAAACGTGTATTCATCTGATTCAGTAATATTGCTATCCAGGATTTTTTCGCCATCCAGATAAAACCGCATATTACCGTTATGGCTAAGTCGGAAGCGATAGTCTCCATTTTCGGGTACTTTCAACTCGCCTTCCCAACGCAAAGCAGATGGAGCAACAGGCATTGCAGACCAGGCAGTATGGAACCAAAACTCAGGCCAAAATCCATCCTGTGTAAGAACAGGTTCGCCACTGAAATCGGAGTTCAAGTAGAAGGAACCTTTCAAGCCTTCATGGTTTAACCACGCACGCGGGACATCGAAAGGCTCATCGTAGTTGTCGCACCCTTGCTCATAAGCAAGCTCAATTTTGTCACCCAACATGGTCTTCATGGATTCGAGCGGAGATATCCGGTATGGCGGATCCACCCTTGAACTTCCACCCCCCCCGATTACTGCGTTGACGGCATTGGGGCCGATGATCGCCAGCGTTTTGATATCTTTTTTGTCCAGAGGAAGAACATTTCCTTCATTTTTCAAGAGAGTTATGGCCTCCTCGGCTAATTTACGAGCAAGCGATTGGTGCTCGACAGAATTGACAGTTCCTTTCGAGACACTCCCATCCATTTGTCCGGAACGAGCAATCAAGCGAAGTACACGTCGCACAGCCTCATTAACAGATTCCTCATCAATTTGCCAATTTAGCACGGATTCTTCAAGTAGCTTATAGTACTTTACTGGACCAGGCATTTCGAGATCAAGCCCATTTTTCACCGACTCGAACACACTATGCACGGCACCCCAATCAGATATCACCGCACCCTCGAAACCCCATTCATCTTTCAATATGGTTTTAAGTAAGTATGCATTTTCACTGGCATAAACGCCATTAATTCGGTTGTATGAACACATGACTGTCCATGGTTTTGCTTCTTTAACAGCCATTTCAAAGGCGGGTAAATAAATTTCGCGCATAGTACGCTCATCTACACGGGTGCTGGCACGAAATCTCTCAGTCTCATAATTATTGAGCGCATAATGTTTGAGCGACGTGCCTACACCGCGACTTTGCACCCCATTAATATAAGCCACTGCCATTCTACCGGCGTGATAGGGGTCCTCCGAATAAGTTTCGAAATTGCGTCCCCCCAACGGGTACCGCACAATGTTAACACACGGACCCAGCAGGACGTCGCACCCCATTCCACGCGTTTCTTCCCCGAGCGCTTGACCAACTTTTTCAATTAATTTCGGATTCCAGGATGCACCCATCGAAATACCTGTTGGGAAAGCAGTGGTCGGCTCGACGTTGCGGCCCACTTCCGGATTGCTGGCACGCACCCCATGGGGACCATCCGTCATGACGATCGAGGGAATCCCAAGCCTGTCGACCGGTACCGTGTTCCATATATCCTTGCCCGATAGCATGGATGTTTTTTCTTTTAATGTCATTTCCTTGAGTAGCGTATCAATACATTTCTCGATATCCATTTTAGCCTCCAAAAATGTGTGGGTTAGTATTAATTTTACACCGATAAGGGAAATCGCAAATTGCTACTGTATAATTAGCAAATTACTTTACCAGTTTTAAAAACAAACCACTAAGGAATTAAAATGGAGATGATTTGAAATCCCCCCACCGACCCGATTTCCCGCATGGCATTATTCCTGGCTAGGGCGATCTCCCCAAATTAGTGATCGGAAATCCTGATGTGTAAAAAAGGATTGGAAATGACAGAGACAATTGTAAAACAACCAAATTCAAGGATGTGTTTTATATGTGGAGTCGATAACCCAGTCGGTCTTAGGCTAAGAATCTACCAGACAGGACCTGGCGTGATCGAAACTACCTACACCGCACCTGAGCATTTTCAGGGCTACCCAGGCGTCCTCCATGGCGGAATAGTTGCCACAATTCTAGACGAGATGAGTGGACGCGCCCTCATGGGCGATCCATCTTCACCACGCTTTATGTTTACAGGAAAGTTGGAAGTAAAATATCGCAAGAATGTGCCGATCGGACAACCGTTAAAAATTATCGGGAAAGCCGGTAAAAGCAAAGGCAAGACTGCCGAAGGCTGGGCGGGGATATATGATGAAAACGGAAATCTGTTGGCGGAGGCTGAAACACTGCTGATCAACGTCCCGCAGGAGACTCTCGATACCGCAAATCTGGAGCAACTTGGATGGAAAGTATATCCTGATTAATTATCATTTCGGACTTGGCGTTGAGGTCGGCATGTCTTGTATAATAGAGTCATGCCGTTCTTCTTTTTTGCATCGGTTTGTTTCCCGACCTATGAATAAGTGAGATCCTATGATTACTGAATACATGCGACCTAAAACTCTTCAACAAGTCCTGGAATTACTCGCCAAGCCCAACACGATTCCTCTGGCGGGTGGAACGCTGATAAATACCCCGGACTTCGCGAGTACGGACCTTTTACAGTCAAGATTATCAGATATAACCGTCGTCGACCTTCAGGGATTGGGACTAAACCACATCCGCAAACATGGCAACTCACTGGAAATTGACGCATGCGTTACCTTACAACAATTGCTTGATAACCAGCATACACCTGATGGCTTGAAACGAGCCATCAAACAGGAAGCAGCACTGAATATCCGCAATGCTGCTACTGTTGCCGGAACCCTTGTCGCGTGTGATGGGCGCTCAACCTTCGCTACGGCAATGTTAGCCCTGGACGCAAAACTGACCCTCCAACCGGATGATCAAGAAATTCCATTGGGCAATCTTCTGCCCTTACGGAAATCCCTCTTGCTGAAAAAGCTCATAACCTGTGTTTCCATCCCGCTTAATCACCGATTCTCATTTGAGTATGTCGCCCGTACTCCCGCGGACCGCCCCATTGTTTGTGCTTCGGTCGCACAGTGGGCTTCGGGGCGCACAAGGCTTTCTCTGGGTGGATTTGGCACAGCGCCACTACTCGCTATGGATGGCACCGACTTGGATGAAATTCAGGCCTCGGCCCGTAATGCATTCCACGAAGCAGCGGACGAATGGGCTTCGGCGGAGTACAGGACAGAAGTCGCGGCCATATTAGCGAAAAGGTGTCTGAAGAAATAACCACTGATGACTGTTGGATGCCCATGAAAACTTGCTTACCCTTAAATCAGGTTATACACGGTGACTGTACCGAGATTCTCTCTTCGTTCCCGGAGAATTCGATTGATGTGATATTTGCTGACCCACCCTATAACCTACAATTAAAGCATGACTTATATCGACCTAATTTGACTAAGGTCGATGCGGTGGTTGACAATTGGGACAAGTTCCCCGGCTTTTCAGCGTACGATCAGTTCACCCAAGGATGGCTGACTGCCTGCCGGCGTGTATTGAAAGACACCGGCACAATTTGGGTGATCGGGTCGTATCACAATATTTTTCGGGTCGGTTCGATAATGCAAGACTTGGGATTTTGGATTCTCAACGACGTGATCTGGATCAAAACCAATCCCATGCCAAATTTCCGGGGTGTGCGCTTCGCTAATGCACATGAAACATTGATCTGGGCGCAAAAGATACGAGGCGCGCGCTATACATTTAACCACCGCGCAATGAAAGCGCTCAATGACGATTTGCAAATGCGAAGTGATTGGACGATCCCGCTGACGAGTGGCAAAGAGCGGATCAGAGTCAACGGGTCGAAGGCACATTCCACCCAAAAACCCTCGGGACTTTTATACCGGGTCATTCTTTCCAGCACAAATCCCAACGATGTTATTCTCGATCCCTTTTTGGGATCCGGTACCACCGGCGCTACAGCAAAAATGCTTCGCCGGAACTGGATTGGCATCGAACGAGAAAAGAAATACATCAAAGTAGCTCAGAAACGAATTGATGATATCGAACCTTTTCCACTCGAATCGGTGACGCTGGATAATTGCCAACGCGAGAAACGTATTCCTTTCGGGATGTTGATCGAAACAGGTTTACTAAAACCGGGACAGACTCTTTGGTGCAAGAATGATGGTGTGAAAGCGATTGTACTTGCAAATGGACAGATCCGGTGCGGTAACAAAATCGATTCTATTCACGGAATGGCAAAAATATTGACTAAGGCGCCGGCTAATGGTTGGGATTTTTGGTTATACGAGGACGAGAACGGTGAAAGAAAAGCGATTGATGAATTAAGAAAACGCATTCGCCGAGATCTCTCTTTGTCTTAGTGTGTTCGAGATGAGGAAGATATGAACATCACATTGATGATCAATGGTAAAGACCACAACCTTACTGTTTCTCCAAACGCTACATTGTTTAGGACATTGCGTGGACTTGGATACCATGGAGTCAAGTTCGGCGACGAGCATGGATTGAGCGGGTCAGACACCGTCATCGTTGATGGTAAATCCGTCAACGCCAGCCTGTTGCTGGCAGCTCAGGCTGAAGGACATCAAATCGTCACAATAGAAGCACTGGGTGAACACCCCGATCAGGGATGGCGCAAAACGGGTGGTCTGCATCCCATCCAGCAGGCGTTTGTAGAAAGCGGGGCAATTCAATGTGGATACTGTACGCCAGCTCAGGTTTTGGCTGCTAAAGCGCTTTTGGACAAGAATCCGAACCCCAACGAAGCAGAAGTCCGCGAGGCACTGTCCGGTGTGCTGTGCCGCTGCACGGGCTATGCCAAACCGGTACAGGCAGTCTTAAAAGCTGCGGCAGTATTACGGGGCGAAGACCACTTTGGAGCTCTGGAGCGGGTTGGGTGGAAAAACATGTCTCACACCTTGTCAGAAACCGACCTGGATTCAAGTCTACCAAGCACAGCTCTCCAGATGAAAGTGATGCCGAAGGTTGTCGTTGCACCGGAAACAACTCCGTATCAAACCGTTGGAAAACCTGAAATTAAGGTAGATGCCATCAAACTCGTTCAGGGTAAGCCTGCTTTCACAGCAGATATTGAGCTGCGTGGGATATTACACGCTAAAGTATTGCGTTCACCCCATGCGCATGCCCGTATAAAGAGTATTGATGCGACAAAGGCGAGAGCCGTGCCGGGCGTTGAGGCCGTCCTGACATGGCAGGATATCCCACGGGTGGTTTACTCCACTGCAGGGCAGTCTGACCCCATCCCCGGACCGTTGGATTCGTTCTCGTTGGATAACAAAGTCCGTTTTGTGGGCGACCGGGTGGCTTTCGTAGCAGCAGAGACACCTGAAATCGCCGAGCAGGCTTGCAGGTTGATTGATGTCGAATATGAAATCCTGGATGCGGTGCTCAACTCATCTCTGGCGATGAAACCGGGCGCGGTCCGAATCCACGATGAAACTGAGTACGTTAATTTTGCCGACTCGAATCCGGAAAAGAACCTCGCAGCGGAAATCCGCATTGACATTGGCGACGTGGAGAAAGGCTTTGCGGAGGCAGATGAGGTATTTGAAGGCGTTTACGAAGTACCGAAGGTACAGCAAGTCCACATCGAACCGCATGTCTGCGTCACCTACTGGGACGAGGATGACCGTCTGGTCATCCGCACGTCGACCCAGGTACCGTTTCATGTCAGGCGGATGCTTTCTCCGGTTCTGGGACTACCAGTAAAACGCATACGAGTCATCAAACCGCGGATCGGTGGTGGTTTCGGTGGCAAACAAGAGGTGCTTATCGAGGACGTCGCGGCACATCTGACCATTGCGACACGACGACCGGTCATCTACGAGTACTCTCGTGAAGAAGAGTTCATCGGAGCGCGATCGCGCCACCCAATGCGAATCTTGATGAAGACCGGCGTCATGCGCGACGGTACTATGACCGCCAACGAGATGAAGGTACTCACGGACACCGGCGCATACGGCAGTCACGCTTTAACAGTGACCGGAAACACCGGGCACAAATCCATGGCGCTGTATGTCGGCGATGGAAGTTACCGCAAAGCACCCAATATTCGATTCCACGCAGATATCGTCTACACCAACACACCCCCGGCGGGTGCGTACCGCGGTTATGGTGTGCCGCAAGGTTACTGGGCGGTGGAACGGCAAATGGAAAAAATCGCCCGGTTAATGGGATTCGATCCGCTGGAATTTCGTCTGAAGAACGCCATCCGCGCGGGTGAATTTCATCCGTTCAGTACTGCCTGGAACGAAGGGCGGGAACCCATACCGGAAGTAATCCATACCGTCGGCTTGGAGCAGTGCGTCCAGCAGGGCAAGGCGGCGATCGGCTGGGACGATAAATTTGGCAATCAAGAATGGCATGAAAACGCCGCTATGCCTGGCTCGCACAACCGCAAGGGAATCGGCGTCGCAATGGTCATGCAGGGTACAGCAATTCCTTATCTTGATATGGGTGGTGCGTCCATTAAGATGAATGATGACGGCTCCTTCAACCTGTTGGTTGGCGCGACGGATTTGGGTACCGGCTCAGACACGGTGCTCGCGCAGATGGTAGCTGAAGTGCTGGGTGTGCCGCTGGATGACATCATCACTTATTCGTCGGATACTGATTTCACACCTTTTGACAAGGGAGCCTACGCATCTTCCACGACATATATATCCGGTGCGGCGGCAGTCAAAGCAGCAGAAATCGTCGCGGAAAAAATCAAACAAAGAGCCGCTTTGATTCTGAAAACGGATGACCACACCAGCATTCGCTTGATGGATAAGAAAGCCGTTGCGCCGGATGGACGCAGCGTTCCTTTGGCAGAAATTGCTTTGGATTCGCTCCATCGGCAGAACCAGGAGCAGATCATGGGTGTGGCTTCTTATGTTTCGCAGTCCTCACCCCCTCCTTTTGCGGCTCAGTTCGCCGAGGTGACCGTTGACAGGGAAACAGGTCAGGTCACCGTGGATAAACTCGTCATGGCGGTCGATTCGGGGATTATTGTCAATCCATTGACGGCCTCCGGCCAAATCGAAGGTGGCATGATCCAGGCACTCGGCTATGCGGTCTGCGAGGAGATGCGGTATGATTTGCGAGGCGTCGCCCGCGAACGCGATTTGAACAACTATCACATTTTTCGCGCAGACGAAGTCCCGGCGTTAGAGACAATTTTCGTCGAAACTTTCGAACCCAGCCATCCATTTGGGGTTAAAGCTGTCGCTGAAATACCAATGGATGGCGTTGCACCAGCAGTTGGGAATGCGATCTTGGATGCAGTCGGTGCGAATGTTGACGAGAATCCCGCCACGCCGGAACGCGTTTGGAAAGCAATAAAGGAAATAAATGGTTGATTTGGAGTGGTAATTAATGGCTGACAAAATTTATGTTATTGGGCACATCAACCCCGACACTGATTCTATAGCGTCAGCCATGGGTTATGCGTGGCTGTTGCGCCAGCGCGATGGCCAGGATACAGTCGCTTCTCGTGCTGGAGCAATCAATGCCCAAACCGCCTGGGCGCTAAAAAAACTAAATCTTGAACCCCCCTTCCTCCTGACGGATGCCTCACCCCGTTTTGAATCTGTCACACGACAATTTGATACCATCCACCCCGACGATCCGCTTTCCGAAGCATGGGCACTCGCCAGCCGCACAGGGGGCGTTGCACCCGTGGTAACCGAAGACGGCAAACCGTACGGAATGATCGATGGGTTAAGTCTATTCAATTTTTTCCGACAGGCCGTCGGCCCACGACTGGATTTAAGTAATCAGCGCATCGGTGACATCCTGTCAGCCCCCTGCAAAGACGCTGCCGATACTGGGGTACCGAAATTCCAGGCGAATGGCCATATCCGCGATTCATTGAACCGCATCCTTCGCGAAGAGCATAATGATTTTTTTGTCGTTGACGAGAACGGTCATTACGTCGGTATTTGCCACCAACGCGGCGTGCTCAATCCGCCCCGACTAAAACTCATCCTTGTCGACCATAACGAACCCCGGCAGGCGATAGCCGCACTTGATGAAGCTGAGTTGCTGGAGATTCTAGACCATCACCGTCTCGGCAATCCTTATACCCACCAACCCATTCGCTTTACTGTGGATATTGTCGGATCGACTAGCACACTCGTTTCTGAACTGGCAGCCGAAGCAGGACTATCCATGCCCCCCACTTTATCCGGACTCATGCTGGCCGGTCTCCTGGCGGATACACTTATCCTTACTTCACCGACTACTACGTCGAGGGACAAACAAGCAGCGGACCGATTGGCTCGCTGGGCATTTGTTGGGAACAGCCCCCTGAAAGGTGAGTCAATATCCACTTATGGAAAGCAAATTTTATCTGCTGGTGCTGGTCTCGCGAATCGCGAACCAAAAGAAGTAGTCAGCACAGACATCAAATCCTATGAGGCAGGTGAATTTAAATTTGCAGTCGCACAGGTCGAGGTTACCGACCAATTACAAATCGGAGAATATCTTGAGCAGTTAGTCTCTGCCCTAAACGATCTCCGTGACAAACGAGGGTTGGATTTTGCCATGTTGCTTGTCACTGACGTGGTACGGAATTCCAGCCGGCTGCTCATCTCGTCGTCACCGCCACCGGTGCTGGACGAACTTCCCTATCCTCCTTTGTCGGATGGGACGCGCGATGCCCCTGGCGTTGTTTCTCGCAAGAAGCAATTGCTGCCTTCCGTGTTGGGAATTCTCGAAAAGTAATAATAGCATGTAATAAATCCACGGCTATGACAACTCACCTGTATCCGGAAGAGCGTCGTTCAGCTACCGTCCTGTTCGCAGATGTACAGGGCTTTACAACCCTCGCGGAACAGCTGGATTACGAAACGGTGAGTGATTTGATTAAGGATATCTGGTCGCGACTGGATGCCATCATCGAGGAAGCCGGGGGGTATGTCGACAAGCACATGGGGGATGGCGTCATGGCGGTGTGGGGCGCACCGTATGCCAGCGATCGTGATGCAGAAAAAGCAGTCCACGCCGCGCTTGCGTTACTCGAATCCCTGAACAACTACGCCCGAAATTCCAATATCCCCGGGACAGAAAAACTAAACCTCCGGGTGGGTGTAAATTCCGGTCAGGTATTCGCTGGCTATGTCGGCATGAAAAATGAATATACAATGATCGGTGACACAGTCAATGTTGCCGCCCGCCTTGAGCAGGCCGCTGAGCCTGGCACAGCGATCGTCGGCGAAGGAACCGGTCAATTAATAAGAAACATATTCGAGCTTAAGGAACTGTTGCCGATACAAGCCAAGGGTAAAGCTGAGCCAATAAAGGCATATCAGATTGTGGGTATCAGAAGCTCTGCCTCAAAAATCACCTATGATAGCCTGGACCGGCTTGAGACTCATATGGTAGGACGGGAAAATGAAATGTCCCGCCTTAGGATCTATTTCGAACAATCCCGTACATCAATAATTCCCACACTTATTCTTGTTACTGGCGAAGTCGGTATTGGCAAATCAAGATTATTGATGGAATTTTCTCTCAACCTTCAAGAGGCTGTTCCGTCTGCGCAAGTCATCACCACCCGGGCGCTCGCGCAGACATCGCGTGTACCTTACCACATCTGGCGGCAAATCCTATTTAGACGTTTTGGGCTACAGGAGGACGCCTCCATGGAGCAAAATAGAGGGTATTTCGAGCAAGAAATCAATCACTTGTTGAGCGAACGATCCTCGAGAACAGCTACCCCTGATGTCGTTTACACCATGGGGAGATTGATTGGACTAGATATCCAACGAGATGACAAAATTCTTCACCAAGTGAATACGGCTGAAGAAGAACTTGATCACGCAATCGAACTGGCGCGTGAGCTTCTTTATCGATTAAGCTTGAAAGGACCATTGGTCATTCTCATTGATGACCTCCAATGGGCGGACAAAGAAAGCCTTAATCTACTCTTTTCACTCGTAAGACCAGGAATTGAACCTCTACCAATCATGATACTGGGTGGAACTCGGCTGAGCTTTCTTAAGGACTTTCCTCAGTGGTGGGGGGCTTCACACATCATGACACTGGGACCTCTACCGACGACCGCCGAAATGGTGGCAAACGCTTATCCGGACCTTCATTCATTACCCGATCATATTCTCGTGGAATTGGCAAGTCGCGCTGAAGGAAATCCGTATTTCTTAGAGGAAATCGTCAAAGGATTGGTTAATTCCGGCCTGGACGAAATAAAAGCTGCGCCCGATGAGACGATCTCGCGAATCCAATCACAAATCCCAGAGTCATTACGAGCTATGCTGCAGGCACGCCTTGACAACCTCACCCGCGAATCAAGAACGGTGGCATTGATGGCATCCGTGGTGGGACGGGTATTTTGGGTCGGAGCACTCAAAGAAATTTCGCGCGCAAACACCGGAACAGGCACATTGATTACCATGCCCGAGCAGGTCATTGACCGCTTGCTCCAAGACGGATTACGTCAACTGGTCCGAGCAGAGATGGCATTTCCCCGTGCGGGCTCAAAATTCTCTGATCAGCAAGAATATATTTTTAAGAACTCCTACCTCCGTGATGTAGCATACAGCATGATACCCCACCGGAGCAGGACCACCTACCACCGAGCTGTGGCACAATGGCTTTCAAGACTTAATGGAACATCATATAAAGTCATGGCGGCAGAACATTTCGAAAAAAGCGGGGCATTTCTCGCTGCTGCCGATCAATATGAAAAAGCCCTGGAAATGGCAAATACTAGAAGATCGCTCGGTGAAATTGAGATTTTAAAATCACGTACCATGGCAGCCAGGGAAGCAGGCCGCAAGGCAGACGAACATGAGTAAGAATCCTTCAATTTTTCAATTAGTTACAGAGTTGGAATCAAGCGGGAATGCTGGTGCACTGTGCACTGTCATCGCAAGCAAGGGTTCGGCACCGCGCCGCGCCGGAACTAAAATGTTGGTTTATCATGATGGCAGTATTGCTGGGACAGTCGGTGGTGGTGAATTGGAAAACCGAGTCCTCTCTGTTGCCTTAGAGGCGATCTCTGAAGGTCATCCCCGCACGTTGACTTTTACCATGTCAGATCCTACGCGAGGTGATCCCGGAGTATGTGGAGGCCAAGTGGAGGTATATGTGGAACCCATTCTTCCTGCACCCATTCTGGTTGTGGTCGGTGGCGGTCATGTTGGTAAGGCAGTTTCGCATCTAGCCAATTGGCTTGGATTCCAGGTAGTGGTCTCGGATGACCGCCCTGAATTCTGTAAGCCGGAGACCAACCCCGACGCAGATAAATTCCTCCCTGTCCCGATCAACGAAATACCCAATCATTTGATTATTACCCCCCTGACCTACTTCGTGCTGACCACACGCGGTGTGGATGTAGACGTGAGCGGACTTCCTGCCTTGCTTGATTCTCCAGCAGCCTACATCGGAGTAATCGGTTCACGGCGACGCTGGGCGACCACGGTCAAGCAGCTACGCAAAGCAGGCTTGTCCAGGGAGATTATCGACCGGGTCCATTCTCCAATCGGTCTTGAACTTAATGCGGAAACGCCCGAGGAGATTGCAGTAAGCATCATGGCGGAAATCATCATGATTCGCAATGGCGGTACCGGTAAACGAATGAAATTGTGAAAACAAAATTTGGTCAATTATCGGCAATGGGGAAAGGAAATAACGACCATGCCTTTGTTACCCGAGCACCAGCGCATGTTCCATGGCGGTATCCATGCGGTCGCGTTGGCCGATCAGCTTGCGGCCAGATTTAATGACCGGCAGCATCGTTCTTTGATAGAACGGACAAACCAGACTGCTCTTGTGCAAATTGGCAGCAAGCATGGCACGCCTGTGACCGTTCACATTGCCGATACCACTGACGGAGTTTTGGTCACGATGAGCCGCGGCAGGGATTGGCTTGACCGGGTGGCAGACTCAAGTGAACTGATGGAACGTGCTGCAGACAATCCGCTTTCACTAATGGCAGTCCTACCGGATGCGATCGGCGAGATGCAGCAGGGCAATATTTCGCCTCAAATCTGGGATGCCATCAATGACATCTGTACATTATCCAGGGCATTGGCCGGAGAAGACAATGCACCTAAGAACCCCCTTGTTTGTAGATACTGTGGGATCGCTAACGATCCCGAACTTGAGCAATGCGTCGGATGCGGCGCGGCATTACCAGTCGATCTACCGAGAGTCTGCCCTAAATGTGGTAGAGCCCACACTTCAGACGCCTTTTTCTGCCAGGCCTGCGGAACAAGGCTGATCACCGGCTGAACCCGCAACTTCCAGGGTATATTACACGTAGATATACGCGGAAGCAACTTGTAACGAATGTATGCTTGGGCTATAATAAATCAGTCTGATAGAAGACCTGATCTCAAAGGAGAGGAAAACATGGCAAGAATTTTCGATGTTATTGAATACCCGAATGAGATGGCGGGCGAGATCGTCCATCGCTTCCCCGAAACTGGAGCCGGTGATTTTCATATCGGTTCACAGGTGATCGTCCGCGAAGCCCAAAATGCAGTATTTTTCCGGGACGGGAACGCCCTGGATACCTTTGGTCCCGGACGTCACACGATTGCTACTGCCAATATCCCCCTGCTGATCAATTACATTGGCAAGGCATTCAACGACCGTAGCCCTTTTACGGCGGAAGTGTATTATGTGTCAATGAAGGAATTTGCCAATGAGAAATGGGGCACACCTCAGCCTATCATTGTCCGCAACCCAGGAATGGGGCTGGGAGTAGCACTCTTACAGGGCTTTGGCACCTATTCCTTCCAGGTGGCAGATCCGCAGCTCTTTGTGACCAAGATAGTTGGGACTACGGGCACTTTCCGGACTTCAGAGATTGAAGAACGGTTGCGCACCATGCTCCTCTCCAAGCTGCAGGATTTGCTCGGAGAGACTACCGGCAAGAAGAGTGTTGTCGAATTGATCGGCCTCACCGAGGAATTAGGAGCCGGGGTCCGAGCCAAAGCGCAGGACGATTTTTCCGCTATTGGGATGACTCTCAAGTCTTTTTATATCGGAAACCTTAAACCGTCTGACAAATCCGCAGAGGAATTACGCGCCATGGGCATGTTGGATATGCAAACATATACCCAGCTACAAGCCGCAGATGCGATGCGCGACGCCGCTCAGAATCCCATGGGTGGCGCTGGTCTGACAGCCGGTATCGGCGCCGGAATCGGCATCGGAAATGTGATGAACCAGGCTTTGCAAGGTACCATGCAGGGTGGACAGCAGCAACAAGCAGCGGGTGGCGCAGCGTCAGCCGGAAGCGCATCCGAAGTGATGACACCTGCCGAGGCGGCGGCAATTCTACGCGTTTCTGAAGAAGATGTACTGGCTGCCATCAAGGCCGGCGATCTAAAGGCCAAAAAGCTTGGGAATGCCTACCGAATCAGCAAATCAGCGCTGGATGATTTTCTCAAAGGATAAAGGCTCCAAGACTTAAAAAGGAGACTGCAGATTGCAGTCTCCTTTTTTGTACAACTCATGTATTAAACCATTCCCATTAAAACATCACTCACTGAATCAATCACATCTCCTGCCATCACAGAGGCTGGATTACCCACTCTTTTCGCAGCAAATAGACCCGCCTGAGCGTGGATCCATGCCCCGGCAACCGCCGCAGGATACGCTTCAACTCCCTGTGCAAGGAGACCGACAACCAGACCAGCGAGCACATCGCCCGTGCCTGCTCGTGCCAGGGCGGAAGTTGCAACCGGAATTACCGTGGCGCGCCCATCAGGTGCTGCAACAACAGTAAACGCACCTTTCAAGATAACGATTTGTCCCCATTGGTGTGCATATTTCAAGGCAACACCCAGGCGGTCTGCTTGAATTTCTTCGCTGGAAAGCCCAGTCAATATCGACATCTCACCCGGATGAGGCGTCAATATCGAAGGTGCGGGAAGAATTTTCTGCCAGTTTTCTATTCGCTTCAGCAACTTTAATCCATCGGCATCAATCACAAGCGGCGGCAGGGATGCGTTTATCTCCTCCCATTTTTCTTTTTCCTCGTGGACGAAGCCAATCCGTGCTCCCCCTTTCTTAAGCACCGCTTTGCCTTTTATCAGGTTTTCAATAAAATCCTTAGTCGCATCTTCAGTTCCAAGCCCGGGGCCTAAGAGCAGCGCTGTCACGCGATCCAAGTGGTTGACTAATACATCACTCGCCTCAGCTGAGATCACGCCCATTTCATGTGGCAATAATACCCACGTGGCTTCAGGGAAGTGACCTGCCAATACAACATGAAGAGGGCTGGGAACAGCCAAAGTGACCAGCCCCGCCCCTACCCGATAAGCGGCCTTCCCTGCCAATAAAGCTGCACCCGTGTAGTTTACTGAACCTGCAGCGATCAACGCTGTCCCAAATGTGCCTTTATGAGAATTGTCCGGACGCTCCGGCAGGATTTCTCCCACCATCACTTCGTCAGCAACCTCATGGCGGATTTCGGCCCAGGACTTGATTTCATCTTTTAAGCCGATATCTACAACGCGCAAGTCGCCCACCAGGTCAAATGCCGGGAACTTGACCAGACCCTGTTTAACAGCTGCCATAGTCACAGTCACGCTTGCAGGAATTGCTTCCTGAACCGCTTCACCGGTGTCGCAGTTAACACCCGATGGACAATCAACAGCCACCACATAAGGAGGCCAATCAAGATCAGCAATCGCAGCATTCGTCGCTCGAAGTACTTCAGCAATTTCCTTTTTCATAGGCAGCTTAAATCCAGTGCCGAGTACTCCATCGACGACAACGGATGCCGCGCCAATAAAAGCCGTCAACATTTCTGCATTTTCATCCTGACCTGCAATGGTTATCTCACCTCCCGCCTGTCGCAGCCGTTCGACAAGTGGATCTTTTTCGGTTGCTCGATGCACCAGATATGCCCGTGCATGCCAGTCCTGCGCAGCCAGATGAGCCAATGCCACCAACGTATCTCCACCATTATTGCCCGAGCCTACCAACCCAAGCACTCCCGGCTGTTCATCGTCTTCGTAAATGAGCTCCATAATGATTTTCGCCAAGCCGACACCGGCGTTATCCATCATTTGAGCATAAGTCAATCCATTGGCATCGGCTTCCCGTTCGATGGCTCGCATTTCAGATACAGTTACCAATTTCATAATAACTCCTCGCAAAGAATTAGAAAAATCTTATTGTTTATTTCCTAGAATAACCCAGCCAAGGCCCAGCGACTCTAATTTCTGGTTGGTTGGATATCCTGTTTCGGGATTCCAACCTCTGGCATAATAATAAGCATCCAACATGCCCTCGAAGTCAGGAACAAACCCCGCCGCACCACCATCGGGTAATGGTCTTAGTAGCGCCTTGGGCAATGTGTCATTTGCCCGAGTCAAACCCATTCGATGATTAATCATCCTCTTCAAGTTCCAGGCTCTTTCACCGCATCGCATCAGATCCTCCAAGGTCATATTGCTATTGCAGACATGATTTATTAGTTCCAACAAGGTGTCAGGCGAGATGTTACCGAACAGACACATGACTAGTGCATTATTCAGCGTTCTCCAATTTTGGTGCTTAGCGACATTGGCAGCCTTTTCGGCCCCTGCCATCCGGTCAAAAAACTCCACCCCAATACTGGCTTCAGTCTGCCCAATATCAACCAGGAAATAATCGGACTGGTTATGGCACGCCCCACGAGGCGATGTTGCGTAAACAATCGCCATACCCGAAGCACCGCGAGGATCGTGATAGGGGATTTCCAGGCCATTAACTTGCATCGCTTCTTCCTCAACGCCATATCGCCTTGCTAACGCAAGGGAGCCCTCTGCTAAATATGCGCCGAATCCTTCGCGGCGAACTATCATGTGGATCAATTGACTCGCTGCCCAACTATTTCCCCAGGTCAGCTGTAATCCGCCTGTATCCTGCGTCGTGATAATGCCCATGTCATACAGACGAAAAGCCAAACCTATAATGCCGCTGGTGCTGATCGTGTCCATCCCATACCGGTCACATTGTTCACCCATCAGCGTGATGGCATGCGTGTCCGTTATCCCAAGATTTACACCAAAACCTGCCAGGGTTTCATATTCTGGTCCTTTTCTCTTTTCCCCCTTGTCCAATGACACCACTCTCCCGCAGGCAATCACACACGCATGGCAGGCGCTTTTTCCCGTCAGGATTGTCTCAGCAATACTCGCGCCCGAGATGAGATGGGAATTCTCAAGTAATCCGGATGTGAAATACTTCTTGGGTAATTCCCCTAGGTAATCAAAGTAATCAGCCGCGCCAGCAGTTCCAAGGTCGTGCAAAACACGCGTCATGGAATCATTCTTAAGGGCTCGGTTGGCTTCACTGCGCAAGGGATTGAATGCTTCAGGGTGTCCGACCGGGATTTTGCGGCTGCCCTTTACTGCGATCGCCTTGAGGTTTTTCGAGCCCATCACTGCTCCCAATCCCGTGCGGCCAGCAACACGACCATGATCACACAGGAGTAATGAAAACGGGATAAGCGCCTCACCAGCCGGTCCTATGCCCAGGACTCTCACACCGGGATCAGCCAATTCGGCTTTGATTAATTCCTGCACCCGATAGGTATCTTCACCCCACAGATGGGTTGCCTCGCGAAATTCGACATGGTCATCGTTGAGATAAATATAGACCGGCTGCCGGGCTTTTCCTGTGAGCCAGACTCCATCCCAGCCCGCCATGCGCAATTCCGGACCCCAGAAACCGCCGATATTCGACTCTGCCCATAAACCCGTTGCAGGTGATTTTCCGCAGACTGTAAAACGCCCGGCGGTCGGACTGGCTGTCCCGGTGAGTGGTCCGGTGATGCATAGCAAAGGCGCAGAGGGTGCCAATGGGTCCAGTTCAGCGGAGAGTGCGTCATAAAGCATCCGGGCAGCAAGTGAGGCGCCGCCAAGATAATCCTTCTCCCAATCAACGGGAATGGATATGGTTTCGATAAGATTCGTTGATAAATCGATCTTCAGGATTGGTTGCATCGATTAGATGATTTTAGTCGTGACTTCTTTTGCGCACCTGACAAAATCTAATACCGTAGGCACATTTCGCATCATAACAGCCATATTGCCTTTTACCTCCAATTTACGGGTGAGCATGGCCTGCATCGGGTCAAGTTCGCCCTTGAGGACTTTGGCAAAGTTGACATAACCGGCACGCAAAACAAATGCAGGCGAATGGGCATTAATATCCGTCACCACCTCGGTACCTCGACATTTGCCATGCCAAAGATCGAGGTAGAAGATAACTTTTTCTTTTAGATTGCCATCTGGCTCGATAATAAAATACATATCCCCTTCCCATTTGTGAGCAACCTGGGCATAATGATCGTCGGTGTTTAGTTTATTCTCAAATGATTTCAACCATTCGGGGGTGGGAAATATAATATCCATATTTTCCTCCATAGAGTATTACTAATTTTACCATCCTGAAGTCTTATTCATGAAAACATCAACCACACTGGTTCATTCTACCGGTTTCTTCCATTGTGTCTAGATCGTAAGGATCTTGATGTGAAATTGCTCATCCCCAACTCTTGCATTTTTCATGTTATTGCTCTATCCTTAATGACAAGGAGAGGAAACCCAACTCAGAAACGGCTTTACTATCCAAAGGAGAGATGAGATGAAAAAGTTATTTTTGGTTTTGAGCACCTTGGTCATTGCCAGTATGCTGCTCGTAGCGTGTGGATCGGCTGCGGGTGGTGGTCAGACCGGTGGACAGTCACAGGCAGGCCTTCCTGATCTGAAAGGGAAGACTATTGCTGTCGCCGTGGAGAACGCCTATGTGCCCTTCAACAGTATCGACAAAACCACAAATAAGGGCGTTGGCTGGGATTATGACACCGTGAATGAAATCTGCAAACGCCTTAATTGTGTCGCGGATTTCAAACAAGCCGCGTGGGATGGTATCTTCCCTGCGATGGCTGCCGGTGAATATGATATGCTGGCCGATGGTGTGACATATACCGCGGAGCGAGCCAAGCAAGTCGCTTTCTCTGAGCCCTATGTGACGATCGGGCAGGTGCTTCTCGTCCGCGCAGATGAAACTGCCACCCTTGCCGATTTCAAGAGCGATCCCAAAAAGCTTGTCGGGACTCAGCTCGGCACCACAAATGAAATAGTTGCCAAGGAAACATTCCCCGATAAGAAAATCCAATCCTTCGAGGACTTCCCTGGTGCGGTATTAGCACTGCTATCCAGTGATATTGACGCCGTTGTGATTGACAATGTCTCAGCATTGGGTTACATAAACGAAAATCAGGGAAAACTCAAGGTGGGTTCACAAATTACCTCCGATGAGAAGTTGGCCTTTGTCTTCCCGCCAGGCAGCGACCTGATAGCAGCTGTAAACGCCGCTCTCGCATCCATGAAAGCGGATGGCACTCTCGATTCGCTGAACAAGAAGTGGGGGCTTACACAGTAAGCTGACTTCTGCCGTTTCCGAATCCCAACAAAGGGGTAGCTACTCCCGCCGGATGGGGGCTATAACCCCATCCGGTTTATCTTATCTGCACAAAAATGAGAGGCGCCATGTCAGTTGAAACCTTCGAAAACCGCAAGAAACCAGGGATGGTCAAGGATAAAATTGATCCCACAAAATGGGCATGGTGGGCGATTATCCTGGTTTTCGCTGGAATTGCGATATCCTATGCGCTGATATTTAATCCGGTATATAACGAGACTTTTACTTATTTGGTTAATGGTGTTCCAGTAACCCTGCGAATTACAGTCATCGCTTATCTGATAGCAACGGTGATAGGTCTGCTCGTGGGGCTGGCTCGTGTCTCTAAAAATGTCTTCATTTTTAATGCTGCGACGTTGTATGTTGAGATGATTCGCGGCATCCCAATGATAGTCCTGATCCTCTATTTCGCTTATGCTTTCATCCCAATTGTTGTAGATGGCATACACAGTCTCGGTGCCTGGGGGATTAGTTTAGCCCCCAGCAACGGTTTCTTCACAGGACTTGTGGGGTTCAGCATCCGTATAATCCCCCCCGAGCTAAGGGCAATTCTGGCGTTGGCAATAGGCTACGGTGCGTTCGAGGCGGAAGTGTTTCGTGCGGGAATCCAATCGATAGGAAAAGGTCAGATGGAGGCTGCTAAATCACTGGGGATGACCTACCTTCAGTCCATGCGTTATGTGATTTTGCCGCAAGCCATACGGAGAGTTCTGCCTCCGCTGGGCAATGATTTTATCGCGATGCTCAAAGACTCGGCGCTGGTGACCGTGGTCGCCGTTAATGAACTGACACAACTCAGCCGTTTAAGACGAGCCAGTACATTTCAGATTATCCAAACCTTTAATGTCGTTGCATTTCTTTACCTTTCAATGACTTTGATCCTCTCTGCAGGTGTACGCTGGCTCGAGAAAAGAATGAAAATTGAAGAATAGGTTGAAGAAAATTGCTCATTTTCCTACTTCAATTAAATCAATAAAGCCGCCATTTGGCGGCTTTATTGCAAGGAGTGCGCTGGGAGGGACTTGAACCCTCACGCCTTGCGGCACATGGCCCTCAACCATGCCTGTCTGCCAATTCCAGCACCAGCGCGGGCAGGACGTATTATAATCACGTTCGCTTGCCTGTCAAGCAATTGATTTTTCCGGATGTCCTGTTAGGTTTGAAAAATATTACTCATAGGAGCGTTATATGACAAGAATTGTGGTCGATGCAATGGGAAGCGATAATTTCCCCATCCCCGACGTCGAAGGGGCTGTGATGGCAGCTCGTGAATACGATGTAGAGATCATACTTGTAGGCGATGAAGCCAAAATCAAACCTGAACTGGATAAACAAAACATTGGAAACCTGAAAGTCCGCACCGTACACGCTCCCGAAATGCTGACGATGGAGGATAAAGGCATGTCGCTGGTCCTGAAAGCCCGCCGCCCGAATTCAAAGAATTCAATGGCTATCGGGATAGATCTCGTAAAAAATGGCGAAGCGGATGCCTTTGTTACTGTCGGCAATACCGGTGCCGCAACTGTCACAGCTTATTTCCGCCTGGGGACCATCCCAGGGGTGGATAGACCTGCGGTTGCCCCGGTTTTTCCCACCGCGAAGGGTTCCTGTGTAGTCCTTGACGTTGGCGCAAACCCGGACTGCAAACCGGTAAACCTGTACCAGTTTGCCATTATGGGAGCGACATATGCTGAAAAAGTTCGAAAGGTGAAAAACCCCGTCGTGGGGTTGATTTCAAACGGAGAAGAAGCCGGCAAAGGATCGCAATTGGTAAAAGACACATATCCGCTGCTCAAAAATTCCGGGCTAAATTTCTATGGGAATGTTGAAGGGAAGGAAGTCATCGGAGGAGTAGTGGACGTGGCAGTTACTGACGGTTTCACCGGAAATGTGATGCTCAAATCCTCTGAAGCGGTCGCCAAATTATTGACCGATAAAATCAGGGAAATGATTCAAAATGGCTCCATCACGGCCAAGCTAGGAGGATTGCTGGTCAAACCGACTTTAAAGAAACTCAAGAAAATGCTTGATCCAAGCGAGGAAGGTGCCGCTCCCCTGCTGGGTGTGAATGGGCTGGTGTTTATCGGTCATGGACGCTCTGATTCTCTTGCCATAAAGAATGCCATCCGTGTGGCAAAAGAAGCAGCGGAGGCAGGTGTTCTAGCATCCATCAAGCTTGCCATTGAACAACAACTCAACAGAAAATAGAAATGGACACTCGATGACTGACCGACGTGTAGTCGTAACAGGAATGGGTGCAGTGACCGTCCTCGGGACTGGTCTGCGTACGTTTTGGGAGGGATTGCTCGCCGGAAGATCAGGCATTCGAAAAATCACTCATTTTGATGCCAGCGCCATGCCTTGCCAGATCGCCGGGGAGGTCCCCGATTTTGACCCTGAGCAATTTATGGACCGAAAAGAAGCAAGGCGCATGGCCCGTTCCTCTCAAATGGCACAGGCAGCTGCTAAAATGGCTATCGACGATGCAGGGTTGACCACCCCCATGAAGGACCCTGAACGGACTGGTGTATCGTTCGGCACCAGCATCGGTGGGTTGGAGAAAATCGACGAAGGCATCAGCACCTTGCGCACACAGGGGCTTGCACGCGTAAACCCCTTTACCATCCCGCTTGGCCTGCCCAATGTCCCGGCATTTCTTATCTCCCAACAGTTTCAATGTCTGGGCCCAAATTCGACCGTGGCGACTGCATGCGCGACAGGGACACAAGCCGTTGGTGATGGTTTTGAATTTATTAGACATGGTCGGGCGGATGTTGTGATCACCGGTGGTACAGAAGCATTGATCCAGGATTTTGCCATTGCAGGATTCTGTGCGATGCGTGCCTTACCGGTGAATTACAATGACAATCCACAGGCTGCCTCCCGGCCCTTTAATATTGACCGGGAAGGATTCGTATTCTCAGAAGGATGCGGCTCGTTGGTCCTGGAAAGCCTTGAACATGCCTTTACTCGAAAAGCCAGAATATATGCTGAGGTCGCAGGCCACGCTACTTCTTGCGACGGATACAACATTGCCGCACCCGATCCGGAGGGGGCCGGAGCCATCCGGGCTATGCGCTGGGCGCTGATTGATGCGAAAATCAATCCGCGCGATGTAGATTACATCAACGCCCACGGTACATCGACCTTGCTTAACGATGCGGGTGAAACCAAATCTATCAAAAAGGTATTTGGTGAGCACGCTTATCAACTTGCGGTGAGTTCGATCAAATCCATGTTGGGACATGCTTTGGGAGCATCAGGAGCGTTGGAGGCTATTGCTTGCGCACTCACCATCAACGAGTCGATCATCCCGCCAACAATCAATTACATCAACCCCGACCCCGAACTTGACCTGGATTACGTCCCAAACACGGCTCGCCGGCAGGATGTCCGCGTGACGCTGTCAAATTCATTCGGACTTGGCGGGCAAAATGCCTGTCTCGTTCTAAAGAAATTCGAAGGATAAAATGAAAGTCATAGCAAACGAAAAGCTCATCAAAAGAAATGGCGCCATGGGAAAGTATCTGAATGTAATCGCTTTAGTAGTACTCTTTGGCGGCATGTTGATCACCTTCACACGCGCTGACTTGTTTTGGATTTCACTTATTTCACTTTTCACAGGATTTGTCCTTTCCCAAATAAGCTTTTTCTTCATCAATCGCTGGGGACGACGCCCGCGTACTGACGAACATGTCACCAACAGCCTGAAAGGGTTGACCAACGACTACACGCTATATCACTACAATTCACCGGTGTCTCACCTGCTGGTGGGTCCAGCCGGAGTCTGGATCATACTTCCTTATTACCAACGGGGTACAATAACCTATGAAGGAAATCGCTGGAAACAAAGAGGGGGTGGCATTAGCCTGGCGTATCTGAAAATCTTTGCGCAGGAAGGATTAGGACGCCCCGATCTCGATTCAAAATCTGATAACGACAGCCTGTCCGCATTCTTCAGCACCGCACTGAACACAGAAACACCCCTAATCAATTCGGTTTTGATATTTACGGACAAGCGCGCAATTGTTCAAGCAGATAATGCACCCATACACACCATGCCAGCGGATGGACTTAAAGAATTTATACGACGCTATGCAAAGGAACATCCCTTCCCAACTGAGGTTGTCAGACAAATCAAAGAAGTACTCCCGCAGGAAGAAAAAGTTAAGAAAAAGAAAGATTAGGTGATTATTACCTAGATCAACCCGGCTTAACCAAAGGCTGGGTTTCTTAACTCTGTACATTTGTTCTTTTTAGGATTAACTGGTAAACTACCCCAATGTCGAACATTGTCGCAATTGATATCGAGACAACCGGACTCGATTCTAGTAAGGATGCCATCATTGAGATTGGTGCAGTTCGATTTAATCAACACCGGATCGAAGATGAATTTTCTACCCTTATTAACCCGGACCGCCATATTCCTGAATTTATTACCCAACTCACTGGAATAAGCGATGAAATGGTCCGCCAAGCCCCTCGCCTTCAGGATGTTTTGGAGGAGTTGGAAGCTTTCGTCGGCGATTCAATCGTCCTTGGGCATAACGTTCGATTTGATTTGGGCTTCCTTCAAAAGCAACGCATCCTCCAATTCAACGACGTCATTGACACGTATGAACTCGCCTCCGTTTTATTGCCGACTGCCAGCCGGTATAACCTAGGGGCGCTCGGTCAATTGCTGAGGATTCCACTTCCGGCCACACATCGCGCTTTGGATGATGCCAAAGTAACCCACCGTGTTTACCTGTGTCTACACGATGCTGGAATGGAACTCCCGATCGATTTGTTAGCAGAAATCACCAGGCTGGGTGAACCTCTCGAGTGGGATGCCAATCCCTTTTTCCAGCAATTGATGCGCACCCGCGCAAAAGAAGGCATCTCTGCCAAATCAATTCGCCGCACCACGCAGGAAAAGCTCCTTTCGTCATACGATTTTTCACGTTACGAAGCGCTCCAAATCGTTGAAAATCCCACCCCGCTCGACCCCGATGAAACCGCCTCCCTGCTCGATTATGGTGGTCCATTCTCCAAGCACTTCGAGTTCTACGAGCACCGTCCGGAACAGGTAGAGATGCTTCGAGCCGTGACTATTGCCTTGTCGGAAGGGCGTCACCTGATGGTCGAAGCCGGAACAGGAGTCGGGAAATCCTTCGCTTACCTTATCCCTGCAGCATTATTTTCGATTCAAAATAATACTCGCGTCATTGTTTCCACAAATACCATCAATCTGCAAGACCAGCTTATCCAAAAAGACATACCGGCGCTTCGCGAAGCACTTGGTCTGGACTTGCGGGCAGCTGTATTAAAAGGTCGTTCGAATTACCTATGTCCACGTCGCGTTGAACTCATCAGGCATAACAGTCCCAAAGATGTGGACGAGATGCGTGTGCTGGCAAAAGTGTTGATCTGGCTGGAGGGGAATACCAGCGGTGATCGCAACGATATCAACCTGACCCGGCCGGCTGAAAAGGATGTCTGGGTGAGACTATCCGCCGAAGACGATGCCTGTACCACCGAAAATTGTCTCGGGCGCGAGGGAGGTACCTGTCCCTTTTATCGCGCAAAGCAAGCAGCACTTACATCTCATATCCTGATTGTGAATCATGCTCTCCTGCTGGCAGACGTCGCAACGGGCAGCAAAGTCCTGCCCGAATATAACTACCTCATTGTCGACGAAGCTCACCACCTCGAAGCTGCTACAACTGGCGCGCTCAGTTTCAAACTCACCCAAAACGATCTGGAACGAATGATGCGGGAAGTTGGCAGCCAGCAGTCCGGGGTCCTCGGCTTCCTGTTGACCACTGTCAAAGATACGATGCGCCCTTCGGATTATGCCCAACTCAGCCAAACGGTACATCGGGCAGGAGAAATGGCCTTCCGACTGGAAAACCAGGCGAGGGATTTTTTCGCGACCCTCCAGTATTTCATCACTGAACAACGCGAGGGCAAGCCGCAAAGCCAATATGCTTATCAGGAACGCATCCTTCCCTCATCACGCACCCTACCCGGCTGGGACGAAGTCGAAATTGGCTGGAGCGGATCCGGAGAGACGCTGGGACTATTACTGAACTGTATCGCTGAAATTTATAAAACAGCAAGCGACTTATACGCCGATGGGATGGACGAACTCGAAGACGTCAATGGAAGTATCAGCTCCATTTATCGCCGGCTGGCAGAAGCGGAAAACAACATCAGCGGCATAATCCACGAACCGTCGCCTGATATGGTGTATTGGATTGAAATCCAACCTAATGGCAATCGTCTATCACTACAAGCTGCACCGCTAAGAGTAGGACCACTCATCGAAAAATATCTATGGCACGAAAAAAACAGCGTCATTCTCACCTCCGCCACATTAACAGCCAGTGATGATTTTAATTACATCCGCAATTCGCTTAATGCAGATGAGGCAGATGAACTTGCACTTGGCTCGCCATTTGACTACGAAAACTCTACGCTTCTTTTTCTAGCCAAGGATGTGCCAGAACCCAACGCGCCCGGATATCAGCAAGCGGTTGATCGAACACTCATACAACTGTGCAAGTCCACTGGTGGGCGGACGTTGGTGCTTTTTACGTCTTATGCACAGCTTAAGCGCACTGCACAATCCATTGCAGGTCCGCTTGGCAACGAAGGCATTCTGATCTACGCACAAGGAGAGGGCGCGTCTCCCAACACCCTCCTGGATGCTTTTAAGACCACCGAGCGCGCGGTTCTTTTGGGCACGCGATCATTCTGGGAAGGCGTAGATATTCCCGGTGAACAACTGTCCGTGCTGGTGATGGTCAAATTGCCCTTCGACGTTCCGTCCGACCCCTTAATTGCAGCCCGGTCCGAAACGTTTGAAAACCCGTTCAACGAATACCAGCTACCAGAAGCAATTCTGAAATTCAGACAAGGGTTCGGACGATTAATTCGAACGGCATCAGATCGCGGGGTTGTGGCGGTCCTGGATCGCCGCTTGCTCACAAAAACCTACGGTCGTGCATTTATTGAATCACTCCCCCAATGCACACTCCGGCAAGGGAATTTGAATGAATTACCCAAGATGGCTGCCAAGTGGTTGAACCTGTAACGTATTTTCAAATACAATTTTAGCAATTACTCAGGCATAGCATATGTGGCAATGTTTGTCACAATGACAAGAATTCGCCACAGGTTGTCCACTAGATATGGGCAGAAAGTCCAGATCCAGGTTTTTTCGCCACATACGGTGTTTTTCATCTAAAAAAGGCTGAGCAGTTACCAATTTTAGTTCTTATCCTCCAGAAACTCTGAAAATCGTGTAAATTTTCACAAAATCTCACTCGCCAGTAGGTGATTCATTAATTTTACATTAATCTAATTACATTTGTCATAAGGGATTGTGATAAATGTGCATATCCCATTTCCCCAGTATTGTTTATCATTAAGGATGGATTATAAGAAACAAACCTATCTATAAGGAGGTTTTTATAAGAGCAAACACCTAACTAATAATTATCCAGCCCATACTCAAATTAGGAGAATGTAAAATGCTAAAGAAAATCTTGATATTAGCGGGTTTCTTGATGGTCTTCGCAGCCATCATTGCCGCCTGCGGACCGACGGTGACAGCGACGCCCACTACGGCTGCCCCCGAAGCGACTCCGGTCCCGACGGAAGCCCCGGTCGTGGTTCCATTCGTGAATGAGTGGAAGGCATCCGGCCATAACAATGTCACGGGCGAGCAATTCCGCCACTGGGATGCATCAGACCCCGCCGAAGTACCCACTTCGTGCGCTAAGTGCCACACCAGCGCTGGCTTTATAGATTTCGCTGCTGATGGCAAAGTTGATAATGCGGTGCCCGCAGCTGAAGCGCAAGGCATCACCTGCGCGGCTTGCCACAGCCCTGAAGCGATGGCTCTAACCTCTGTAACCTTCCCCTCCGGCAAAGTTGTTGAAGCCTCTGAAGAAGGCGAAGCCCGCTGTATGACCTGCCACCAGGGCCGCGAGTCCAAGGTCAGTGTCGACAAGCAAATTGATACCTTCAAAGCTGCAGACGCCCCCGATACAGTTGTCGCTCCAATCAAAGATGATAAGGGCACCACTGTAAACTTCGGCTTCCGTAACGTGCACTACTTCGCGGCTGGCGGCACGCTGTACGGCTCCGAGGCCCAGATGGGCTATGAGTACGACGGCAAGATCTACGATCCGAAATTCCGCCATGTATCCGAGATGGACACCTGCATCGCCTGCCATGACCAGCATGCTACCAAGGTACGTGTTGAGAAATGTGCCGAATGCCACACCGGCGTGACCAAGGTCGAAGACCTGCAGAACGTACGTATGCAGGGCTCCCTGGTTGACTACAACGGCAACGGTGATGTCAAGGAAGGTATTGCGGCCGAAATCAAGGGTCTGCAGGATGCCCTCTATGCATCAATCCAGGCTTATGCCACGGAAGTTGCCGGCACCCCGATTGTCTACGATGGAAGCACCAACCCCTATTTCTTTGTCGCTGACAAGGATGGTAAGATTGCCGTGGACGATAAGGGCGCCAACGTCCGCTACAATGCTTTCACCGCCCGCCTGCTGAAGGCCGCCTACAACTACCAAGTTTCCGTCAAGGATCCCGGTGCCTTCGCTCACAACGGCAAGTACATCATCGAGCTCCTATATGACTCGATCGCGGATCTAAACGCTGCTGAAAAGCTGACCACCAAGACCGACATGAGCAAGATGGTCCGCGACGATGCTGGTCACTTCGCCGGCGACACCATGGCATTCCGCGACTGGGATGCCGGAGGTGAAGTTCCCTTTGGCTGCGCCAAGTGCCACAGCGCCACCGGCCTGCCTGAGTTCATCAAGAACGGCGGCAGCCTGGTTCTGACCTCGAGCGGCTCCCTCACCGTGGCCGGCATTGGCAACCAGCCGACTGCCAATGGCTTCATGTGCTCGACTTGCCACGATGCAGCCAACTGGCCGGCTCGCTACGCTGTCACCAGCGTTCCGTTCCCCAGCGGCGCCAAGCTCACCTTCTCCACCGAGAAGGATGACAAAGGCAACCTGAAGCCCGTGGATGCCAACCTGTGCATCGAGTGCCACCAGGGCCGTGAGTCCACCAACAGCGTGAATGCTGTGCTCAAAGCCTTTGCCGCCAAGCCCGATGATGTTGCGGTGAAGGCAGATGGTACCCCCGCGCTGTCCTTCCGCAACGTCCACTACTTCGCGGCCGGCGCCACCCTGTTTGGCGATGCAGCCAAGGGAGCCTACCAGTATGATGGCCAGAAGTATAACGGCCAGAATGTTGAGCACCCGCTCAACAAGTGCACCGACTGCCATGATGTCCATCAATTGGGTGTCAAGATCGATGCCTGCAAGGGCTGCCACACCACCGTCAAGACCGAAGAAGACCTGTTCAGCATCCGCATGGACAAGACGGACTACAACGGCAATGGCGACACTACCGAAGGCATCTACAAGGAATTGGACAGCTTCCGCGTTGCTTTGCTCGCCGAAATCCAGAAGTATGCCGAAACCAAGGCTGGAACCCCGATCGTTTACGATCCTGCCTCCTATCCGTACTTCTTCGTCGATGCTAACAAAGACGGCAAGGCTGACAAGAACGACAAAAGCGCAGCCATTGCTTACACTGCTTGGACTCCGCGCTTACTGAAGGCCGCGTACAACTACCAGTACTCCATCAAGGATCCCGGTGGTTTCGCGCACAACCCGAAGTATGTCATCCAAACCCTTTATGACTCGATCAAGGATCTGGGCGGCGACGTCAGCAAATTCACACGCCCCGCGGCTGGCCAGTAACAAAATCCAGTCCAACTGATAGAAAAAAGACGGGTGCTTGAACTGAACTGCACCCGTCTTTTTATTTAAGTCTTTATGCCTTTTTCACGCCAGTGTTGCCCCAGTGACTGTGCGCTTTCAGAATGTTCGGAAATAATGATGAGCGCATTGGCCACATTCCCAGCTGAATTACGCCAGCTGTGTTTTAACAGTGCTGCAAACAAAAGACTGTCTCCAGCTTCGAGCATATAAACATGATTTTCAACGTGATACTCCAATTTTCCACGTAGACAAAACACGAATTCATGCCCGGTATGCGCCATTTGTGTTGGACCACTGCTCGCACCATTCTCCAAAGTCACCAGGAAAGGTGATACTTTTCCAACGAATAGTTCCCCACCCAACCCTTCCAGACTTCCGCGCATGAAAGAAATATGAGGTCGCTCGTCAGCCTTAAGAAATACGACTTTCTGGCGTTCAAGCTGCTGGTTAAAAAATTCGGTGATCGGCACCCCCAATGCGTCAGAAAGCTTATAGAGCGTACTCACAGAAGGAGATGTCTTTCCTCGTTCAATCATGCTGAGTGCATTGGCAGAAAGCCCGCTTTTTATTGCCAATCCCCGCATCGAGCTATGCTGTTCTTCGCGCAATTGTCGTAGGCGTGAGCCAACATCAACCGACAAAGGGTCTCTTTCAAAAACCATATCACCTCCCAAACTGATGGTGAAATCAGGCAAAATTCATCTTAATTGTACCTCACTATCATGTGACATTGTGCATAATTTCAGGTAACGGTCTGCACCGAATATCACAATCGTACAATGATACAATGCGTTGCAACAACCAGTGCAAAGATGATTGATTTATAATTCTGTTGATGAAAGCGCCTTCACTATTTCGTCGCACGATTGCTCTGCCGCAAGATCATGCATCGTTAGCTTTTTGTTTACTGCACTGTTCATAATAGTCTGGAGGTCAGCATGAATACTCTCAAGTGGGAACTTCTTACTGAGATTTACGGACGCCTCGAGGCAGATATGTTGAAATCCTTTCTTGAAGCTGAAGGTATTCCGGTTCAATTATTCCAAGAGGGAGCAGGTCGAGATATTTATCCTGTCAATATTGGACCTCTTGCGATGGTTCAAGTGTTCGTTCCGAAAGAACGAATCGATGATGCCCGTATTTTCCTAGAATCTTTTGAATCTGGAAACGAAAATGATAAGGAATCCAATTCGGACACGATTGACGATGAATAAATGAGAATTATCAGAGAAGCCCAATCTTGATGGACATAATCATCGTGCGTATATCTCATCGAATGAGCAAAAGGAGTGCTTATGGACTTTGAATTGAATTCCGAACAACGAATGTGGCAACAAACCGTGCACGAATTCGTTGCCAGGGAAATCCAACCCAAGGCACATGAAGTAGACGAAACCGGGGAATTTAATTGGAATGCTGTCCGCAAGATGGGTCCACTTGGATTGCTGGGATTGAACATCCCTGAAGAATACGGGGGCGCAGGTATTGATGCAATAAGTTCAGCGATCGGGATAGAAGAAATTGGGTGGGGCTGCGGATCGACGGCTCTCGCCATTGCTGCCCACAATGGATTAGGGATCACACCCATCGTTCAATTTGGATCAGAAAATCTTAAGCAATATTGGTTACCACTTGTTTCGAGCGGAAAAGGCAAACTCGCTTCGCTTGCATTAACTGAACCTGGAGCCGGATCTGATCTGCAGGGTATTATCACAAAGGCAGAAAAACAAGGTAATGAGTGGGTCATTAATGGAACGAAGATGTGGACCACGAATGCTTCAATCGCCGAATATATTATTACTTTCGTACGAACAAACCCGGAACCTGGGCCGCATTCGTTAAGTATGATCCTTGTTCCCACCAACGCTCCGGGTCTGCGAATCGGTCCTCCTGAGAAAAAGATGGGGCTTAAAGGTTCGCCAACAAATGCAGTAACCTATGAAGATGTCCGTGTGCCTTTGACCAACCTGATTGGCGAAGAAGGGCACGGATTGCAACAGACTCTTGCGACATTGGACAACGGCCGCATCAGCATTGGAGCATTATCGGTGGGACTCGCGCAGGCAGCGTTCGAATATGCGCGAGACTATTCCAGGGACCGGCAAACCTTTGGCGCACCCATCTCCCACAATCAAGCAATTCAATGGATGTTGGCAGATGCCGCCACGGAGATCGATGCTGCCCGTTTGATGGTTTACCGCGCCGCATGGCTTAAACAACAGGGGCGCACATTTACCCTTGAGGCTTCCAAGGCTAAATTATATGCGACCGAGATGGCAGAACGAGTTTGCCGGAACGCAATTCAAATCCACGGGGGTTATGGCTACAGTCGGGAGTATCCTGTCGAGCGTATCTATCGGGATGCACGCCTGATGACGATCGGCGAAGGGACAAGTGAAATCCAGCGAATGGTCATTGCACGGCATGTTATTAAATAAGCAGGTGCGAAGAGACATTCTCTACAACTTATTGGATGATGGCTCTATTTCCTCACGATAACCCAGGTATTAAAACCTTCGTAATAAATTGTTACCCTAGACGAAAACTTCCGAAAGAGATCAGCGATTTCAGCCGGGGGTAGGAAATGGCTGCGCATTAGCGCAATCCGTTCTGCAAGCGCGACGATCTTCACCGGAAATCTTCGTACATCCGGTTCTTCAATAATAATCATGCCCCCGGGCTTCAATGTGCGCCATAGTTCCTGGGCGGTTTCAACTTGATTATTGACATGATGCAAAGCATCAATCATCAGAATCCGGTCGAAGATTCCGCTCCGAATTGGAAGAAACTCAACTGGAGTGAGAATAGTCGCCAATCCTTTTCGCAACGCTTGCCGAAGCATCCCCTTAGAAAGATCAGCGACGACGACTTCTCGAACAAAAGGTCTGATGGTTGAGGCAACCCTACCGGTACCCCCTCCGGCATCAAGAACGATTTCATCTCCGGTAAAACCTCCATGCATAAGAAGAGTTTCTAGTGCTTTGAATGGAATGGCACGATCGTAATATGGCGCGAAATGAGTAAAGTGGTCAAAACCTGCCATTTATGGACCCACAGTTATTAATTCTTTAATCTCCTCAAATGTCGCTTCGCCTATTCCAGGTACATTCTTCAGAGCATCAATCGTATCGAAGAATCCATACTGAGTACGATATTCGATAATTCTCTGCGCCAAAGTTGGTCCAATTCCAGGCAGATTTTCCAATTCTGCCTGCGTGGCGGTATTTAAATTCACCAATAATCCAGCCCCACCAATGGATAATCCGGGCATTAACTCAGGGACATGAATCTGGTCGCCATCCTTGACAGTCGCAGCCAAATTGATAAAAGAGGTATCAGCATTTTCGAGAAATCCGCCTGCAGCCTTAATTGCATCGTTTACCCGACTATCCTGAGGGAGAGAATACAAGCCTGGTGAAACCACAGCGCCAGTAACATGAACCATGATGGGCATTTGCGTTGGAGGCGGAATGAGCTTAATGATTTCTCCACGCGGAGGAGTCGCTACCAACCAGATTAATGCAGATAGCAACACCCCCACCAAAATCCCCATCACGATATACAGGATAGTCTTCATTATTGTCTCCTGTTCAATCGCATTTCATGACAAGTAAGGATTCTCCATCCCTTGCCATAATCGAAAAAATCTTCGCCAACTGAGACATTCGGAGGAAATATGCAGGCATTTCTTCGGCACTTAATGGACTGAAGCCAAATTTCTTATAAAATAATCCCAACTTTGAACGGCACATTAAATATAAGGGCGGTGAATTTTTCATTATTAATTGTTCGATTATTAAGCGCGCTACACCCTTTCCACGAAATTCTAGCTCCACAACAATGGATGCAAGCTCTCTTGAACCGTCACCATGCGGTTTTATCTGACCGCATCCGACCACCTTTCCATCAGGTGCAACAGCCACGAGGAAGCGACGCCAATCCAGTCCGGTGGGATTGATCCTTGCTGCCCGAACCATAGCCCGGATAATAATGGAGTCTTCCTCTGAAGCTGGTCGAACCGAATAATCAGCCAAGGACACCTGCAGCGACAATGATAGTAAACGACGAGACAAAAAAGTGGATAATAAATGGATAGAGAAATGAACGCGTGCGATAGGCTATCCAGCCGAAGACGAAGCCACCGAAAATTGTAGAGAGAGTCTCAACCTCCGGCTTGCCAATGTGAGCGAGAGCAAAAGGAACCGCCTGAAGCCAGATTGCCTCTGCTCCGAACTTTCGGGCGTACCCAAAAAGCAACCAACCCCGAAAAAGGAATTCCCAGGCAAATAATTGCACCATTGTATCCCAGGGGAGCAATTGAAGCTGCCAATTATAATAGTCTTTCATGGAAGGATCTGAATGGGCGAGAAAATACAAGATAGGCGCGATAAGCAAAATCGATCCCAGTGTCAATACCAGACCCGCACGCCAGTCACCCAATTGAAATCCATACTCACGTGGATTTTCCTTAAAAACAAATAAGGTAATCGCCAATGGGAGTACGAAAAACAATAGGAATCGATCAAGCGATTCCCACTTCGTCAATTGGTTATAACGCTCAACCATGATGACCAAAGTACTAACTACAGTCAGTACGGCGATCTTCCAATCCAGGCGAGCATTGATTGTGAACAGTTTGCGGATCATATGTTTAATAAGGGAAACCCGTGTGGTTACCATTCGGTCCGAATAAGAGCATGAGTTTATCGGAATCGCGGGAGAGCTCATATCCCCAGTTAATAAAGAGCAGGGTAACGGCAAGACATGCAACGATAACTAGGATCTTTCCGGTTCTTGAACGATTATACTGACTTTTCAGATCCATATATCCCCCATCCCAACAACGGGCAGCCAGGATCGCCAGAAAAGGGATAATCGTCAAGTGGAACCGATCCTCTGCCAGAATCAACACGTGCGGAGACAGGTAGGTCAGTAAAACCAACCCTAGCAAGATGACTTCTTGCCTGCGCCAATCAGCCAGGATCAAACCAAACGCAGACGATGTGCTGACCACCATAAATGGGAGCAACAATAGCAAAGCCAAGGTTAGAAGCAATGGTGTGGATATGTACCCAAAGAAATTGTTGGAATAGAAATAAGTCAGCGCGCGGCGCTCAAGACCAAAAAAATGTCCGAGGCGCATTAACGCAAGCACTGGGACGCGAGATGGATCAGCCCGGATAAACTCGATCGCCTTGGCGGTCCCAATTTTATCGCGTAGCCCGTCATCCAGCATGGGAATCAAATCCAGGGAAATCCCATATTGAAATGTACCGGTGCTTTTAGGATGATACCCTACATATAGATTGTAACCGAGGGAACTCTCAATCCCCACCAAGCGACCATGCAGCAGCGAATTCCGGATAATCCATGGCAGGCATACGGCAATCATGGTTACAAAGATCACCGCCGCGCCTTTCCAATTCCTCAAGACTAGCCAAGCCCATAAGGCAGCGATGATACCCAGAGGCATAATCACGGATCGCGTGAGCGCAGATAATCCGATAAGCATACCGGTCAGCGCATACCAACCGACCCCTTGAACCTTTCCTGCTTTGAGTAATGCCAGAACAGAGGCCAGCACCAAAACAAAAAAAAGGTTTTCGGTTGCCAGCGACAGGGGATAGATCACCATCATCGGATAAAGCGCTAACACCCAAGCCGACCACTGGGCGGTACGTGGATGATTAGGAAAAAACTGCCGGGCAGCCAGATAAGTCATTGGGACAAGTAATGCATTCAGCATTGCCTGGACAAGCCTTGCAATAAAAAATCGATCTGCAGTTATCCCATTAAAGAAATATATAATGGCAAGGAATACAGGATATAACGGTGGGCGGAATGAAGTCAAAACGCCACGCGGATCGTAATCTACCGTCGAAAGATCAAATGGTATGTAATTCTTTACGAGATAAAGGTCGTCCTGCCCATACCACCGATAGCCATTACCGGTAATAATGCTTCGGCCCAGCATGTCATATTGGAACATGTCATCCAGCCCTATGCCCATATGACGCGCAAGGATAACAGGCAACAACCTAATGACAAGTGCAATAATAAAAATAAACCAAGGGAAGGGAATTTTCGAGATTTTCAAACTCAATTACTCATCAGGAAATCAGGGGATGCATAGAGCATTATTTCAACATTTCTTCCAGGGCTGTTTTTACCACCTGCGGATCAGCTTTTCCGCGCATTTTTTTCATCACCTGCCCGACAAACCATCCCATTAGCGTTACTTTGCCGGCTCTAAAACTGGCAACTTCCTGTGGGCTTTCAGTAAGGACTTCATGCACTATCGCCCGGATAGCCTGGTCATCACTAACCTTTGCCAGGCCTTCTTCATTCACAATTTGTTCAGGTGATTTGCCTGTAATATTTACCTTTTCCAATAACGATTTCCCAGTGCTTGAATTCACGGTACCCGCGTCAACTAGTTTAATAATCCTGGCGAGGTATTCGGAAGTCAGCATTAATTCTCCAGCTGTCTTGCCACTCGCATTCATAATTCGCATCACGTCATTGATCAACCAGTTGGAGACCCGTTTGGGATCGCCTCCATACACCTTTACAGATACCTCAAAATAATCTGACAAAGAGTGCTCACCTGTTAATATCTCAGCGTCATACTCTGGTATGCCGTATTCATCAACGAAACGAGTGCGCCTGTCAAGGGGTAACTCCGGGAAATTAGCAAGTATCTGTTGTTTCCAGGCATCGTCAAGCGTGATTGGAAGCAAATCCGGTTCCCGAAAGTATCGGTAATCTGCTTCAGTTTCCTTAGACCGCATCTTTCGTAACACTTGGGAATCTTCATCCCACTCAAGTGTCCAAGCCTCGATTTTTCGACCTGCATCATATTCGCGTTCCTGGCGTTCGATTTCTTTTTCAATGGCCTCGCGGACCGCATCGATCGAATTAACGTTCTTTATTTCGGTTTTAGGATTCAGATAATCAACACCCAAAGGCCGAATAGAGACATTGGCATCGCATCGCAAATGACCCCTTTCCATATCCGCTTCAGAAACACCGATCCAACGCAACAATTGACGCAATCGGATCAGGTACTGCGCCGCTTCATCGGCAGTTCGGATGTCTGGGCTTGTCACCATCTCAACCAACGGAACACCACAGCGATTAAAGTCTATAAGCCTGCGTCCCATTTCATTCTTTGTTTTTCCAGCATCTTCTTCCAAATGCAATTTCCATATCTTCACTCGTCGTGTTTGCCCGTCAGGCATTGGCACATCCATGTAGCCGCCCCTGGCTAATGGGCGGTCGTATTGAGAAATCTGATATCCCTTTGGCAGATCCGGGTAAAAATAATTCTTCCGATCAAAAAAAGACACGGATTGAATATCGGCTTTCATCGCGGTTGCCAGCAGAACACCTTTCTCGACGGCCGCTTTATTCAACACGGGTAAAACGCCTGGCATCCCGGTGCATACCGGGCAGATGTTGGTATTGGGAGGGTCGAACCAAGAATCTGCTTTACAAGAGCAGAATATCTTTGTGATGGTATTGAGTTGAATATGAGTTTCAAGACCAATGACTGCTTCGTATTCCATAATAACCCTTTGAATAGATTATCCCTTATTATAATCAACCACATACCAAATAGTAGATTTGAAAGCCCTTTTAAGAATTATTTATTGAAACATGAAGGCAAATGTATCCAGAAAAAGATTCGGGCTACCTGATAGATAGCCCGTCTTCAAAGATAATCCAACTATTTTCCCTCAGTATCTGCCGCTTGAGTTGTAAGCCGATGGGAAATTATGATAGGGATAAATGTAATCAAGATTACAAACAGGGCGACAACATTTGTCACCGGGCGGTCACGAGGACGGGTCAACTGGCTAAATATCCAGATTGGAAGGGTCATTTGTTGACCGGCTGTAAATGTTGTGACAATCACCTCATCGAAGGAAAGTGCAAACGCAAGCATTCCTCCTGCCAGAAGAGCGGTAGCTATCTGGGGAAATAAAACATACCTGAAGGTTTGAAAAGCGTTTGCGCCAAGATCCATTGAAGCTTCAATCAGCGACGCACTCGTCCTGCGAAGGCGTGCGAGGACGTTGTTATAAACAACCACGACACAGAATGTGGCATGTCCAACTACAATTGTCCAGAAACTAAAAGGGATCCCAAAACTACCCAGGGTGGCACGCAAGGCTATACCTGTGACGATACCAGGTAATGCAAGCGGTAATATTAATAGAAACGAGATCGACTCTTTCCCAAAAAAATCGGTTCGATAAACAGCAGCTGCTGCAAGCGTGCCCAAAATCAGGGCGATAAGCGTTGCAATAAATGCGACTTCCAGCGAGAGCCTTATCGATTGCCATAAATCTACTCGTCGTAACGCCTCACCAAACCATTTAGTTGTAATACCAGGCAAAGGGAATGTATATGTTGCTTCATCTGTCGTGAAAGCATAAATTAAAATAATTAACAATGGCACATGCAGGAATAGAAGGGTGAAAATTGCGCCCAGTAATATTCCTAGCGGCGTTCTTGGCCGATCAGTAGGAGCAGTATTATAGTGCATCAAACGCTCCCATCCTTTTTGCAGTCAGAAGATAAATGATCATAATGACGATTGGCACGACTGTCATCGCGGCAGCGAGGGGCACATTTCCTGCTGTTCCTTGTTGAGCGTATACTGCCTGACCGATGAAATACTTGGAGTTGCCAAGTGCAAGTGGAATAATGAAGTCCCCTAATGTTAATGAAAAAGTAAAAATCGAACCTGCAATCACCCCGGGCAAAGAAAGTGGCAGAACAATGAATCCAAAAGTTTCAAGGGGTTTTGCGCCTAAATCACTCGAAGCCTCCTCCATTGAGCGAGGGACGCGTTCAAGCGCGGTCTGAATCGGAATTATCATATACGGCAACCAGACATAACAGAAGACGATGAACATGCCTAAGGGTGAAAGTGAAAGTGACGGACCTCCGATCCCCGGAATTGATAGGATTGCTTTCAATCCGCCATCTAGATGCAGAAGGTTCAAGAACCAGGAGAGGATGCCTTCTTTCGCTAGGATCAATTTCCATGCATATACTCGCACCAGATAGCTCGACCACAACGGTAAAATCACAGCCAGGTATAACCACATTTTTGCACGCGAGGAAGCGAACTTGGCAATGTAGTATGCCAATGGGAAAGCCAGTATCGCATCTGCGACAGTTACGGCCAATGCCATAGATGTAGTACGAAGGAATATTTCAAAATTCGAACGAGTAACCAAATCATGATAGGTCTGCAGGGTGAATTTTCGTACAATTTGACCGGTATACCCATCAAGATAGTAAAAGCTATTGATTAAGAGATTCGCAAGAGAACCCAGGTAGATAACTACCATCCACAATAGCGGCAACATGAGTAAAAGCAGTAGAACCAGTCGCGGATGCCTGTACAGCACTGTGGAAACGCGGCTCATCTTAGTTTCCGATCCGGCGGGAATGTTCACGCGCCCACATTAGTCGAACCTTCCTCCCCCGGGCTGAAAACACATCCATTGATGTGGTTTTCAAGTTCTGTTCAACGACTACAAGATCACCGCCACCATCAAGTTCAACTAAATAACGCGTGAAAAGACCAAGATAAACTACATCGCGAACCTTCCCCTCAGCCTCAATCATCCCAGGGGGTACAGAAGAATCGGGGGTGAGAAGATGAATTTTCTCGGGTCGTATAGAAAATGTCCCAGAATCGCCGATTATTCTTTCAGCCGCTTCACCAGAAATCAGGTTTGAAACGCCGACAAACCCCGCTACAAATGGCGTCTTTGGATGTTCGTAAATCTCAGCAGATGGACCCACCTGTTCAATCCTCCCCAGGTTGAATACCGCCAACCTGTCGCTCATGGTCAAGGCTTCTTCCTGATCGTGAGTGACAAAAATGAAAGTAATCCCCACTCTTTGTTGAAGCGATTTCAGCTCAATCTGCATTTGCTGCCTTAGTTTTAAATCTAATGCGCCCAGAGGTTCATCCAAAAGAAGAACTTTAGGATGATTGATCAGCGCCCGGGCAAGTGCAACACGCTGTCTTTGACCTCCCGAAAGCTGGTTGGGCTTTCTACTTGCATACCCTGACAACCTGACCAGGTCAAGCATTTCTTCAGTTTTTTTTTCGCGCTCACCCTTAGGAATTTTCTTAACCATCAGCCCATAAGCGATGTTCTCACCTACAGTCATATGAGGGAATAAGGCATAATCTTGAAAAACGGTATTGACTGGCCGTTCATAAGGTGGCAGGTTGGACACATCCTGCCCATAAAGAAGGATTCGTCCAGTAGTGGGGCGGTCAAATCCAGCAATTAAGCGTAAACAGGTTGTCTTACCTGAACCTGAAGGACCGAGCATCGAGAAAAATTCGCCGTCTTTGATTTCCATGCTGACATTATCAACAGCTTTTACTTCACCGAAATGGCGGCTGACGTTTTCAAAAATAATCGCATAAGGGTTGCTCATAGAATCCTGGGCAATTAAGTCAGGGGCACAGTCTCGCCACGCCCCTGACTTCGAATAGAAAGGTTTACTGCCCGCCAATCACGGCGATATACGCCGTTACCCAATCGCTATATGGGACACAATTATTATTGCCGTCCCCGCAGTCAGCGACAGGAGTTTTCCAGAACGAAATCTTATCAAAATTATTGAACCCATTAGTCTCACAACCTGTTGGCCCAAGTAACTCACTAGCCTGGCAAGCAGCTGGAACAGAAGGATTGGAACCAAACCATGCAGCTACGTCACCCTGGACTTTGGGATCGAGAGAATGCTCCATCCATAAGTATGCACAGTTCGGATGAGGAGCTTCAGCGTGTAACATCGTAGTATCCGCCCACCCAGTAGCGCCCTCAACAGGGATCGTGCTCGAGATCGGCTGTCCCTCAGACTCTAATAAATTGACTTGGAACGGCCAGGAAGTCGAAGCCACAACACCTTCATTCTTAAAATCATCCATTTGGACGTAAGCATCGTGCCAGTATCTACTCACAAGTTTACGTTGACCCCTAAGGAGTTCAACAACAGCGTCGAACTGGTTACGTGTTAGCTCGTATGGATCTTTAATACCCAATTCAGGCTTGTGATTCTTCAAATAAAGGGCTGCGTCTGCGATATAAATTGGACCTTCGTAAGCTTGCACGCGTCCAGCATTCGATTGGCCATCAGGCAACGTCCGCTCTTCAAAAACCACATTCCAGGAAGTCGGGGGGTCAGGGAATGTATTGGTGTTGTACATTAATACGTTTGGACCCCATTGGTATGGTGTTCCATAATGAACGCCTTTTACGGTATTCCAGGGGGCATCTTGCAAACGCTGGTCAACATTTTTCCACGAGGGAATTAAATCCGTATTAATCGGTTGGACCTTTCCACCAGCAATTAATCGGTTGGACGCATCACCAGACGCGGTGACGAGATCAAATCCTCCCTGATTCATCAACGAAACCATCTCGTCAGATGTCGCTGCAACCTTGACATTTACCTTGCACCCAGTCTCTTGCTCGAATGCGGTCACCCAGTCATAATTCTTGTCAGTCTCTCCGCGCTCGATATAACCTGCCCAGGCTATGATATCCACCTGGCCCTCGCCGGCACCGAGTTTCTGCAAAGGTTGCTTTGCGCTACTTTGCTGAGCTCCACATGCTGACATCAAGAGACTTACCAAGGCGATGACAGTGATGAGTTGAAAAAACTTTTTTGATTTCATTAAATCTCCTCCTTGGGTAGAAAAAAGGCGAATAGTAATTGGGGGAATCAATAAAATGGTACTTATATGGCAGTCAATCACCTCCATCCTAACATTTGGCAATTCTTTTAATCACTCATCATTTGTAATTAATTTATTAAACAAGTAACATCCATCCCCAGATAACATGCGGGGGATTATACCCAGCATTGTCGTATTCGTCAAATATACAATCTTAAATTTGTCGTTTTCGGAAATATTATTTGTGAATTTCGTCGCAATAATTAGCGCCAAAAAATACGCCACCAATAATTTTTATATAATACCCGTGCGCAACTAATAGAGACACCGAAAATAACTCGTAGGATTTTCCTTTTTATGCATAGGCAGTATATTTTATCAAAGCGAAGCCAGACCTGCTGCGGCACGGAAACTATTATAGGCAGCACTCATATCCGGCGCAGAGATCTTTACCCGAACTCCTTCGCGATAAGCGCCTGGAATACGTTCCACTTTATCTGCCATATCTGATGTCATGAAATCAATTGTTAAAAGGACTGGAGAAGCTAATAGATAAGGTTTAGGCGTATCGCCATTTTTAAGACGCATTACAGCCTTAAAAGCAGCCTGTCGGATCAATTCTTGAGAGACTTCGGGCGGGAGACACGAAGCAGAAAAACGTCCCGTAGCCTGCTTTACCTCAGCGAACTCAAGGTTACCAATTAACTCTAGCGCCTGGGCACATGCGGTCTGATCACCGGTAATCATAATTACGGGTACACCAAAGTAACCCGCAAGAGCAGCATTCAGACCATACTCACCAACCAGCACATCATTAAGCCATACATTAGTGATATTTGTGCTCCAGGTATGATCCAGGATTCCATCTTGGGATGATGCACGGGCATGATATCCTACAAGGATTACACCGTCAAAAGTCTGGTCGATTCCTTGCATCATTGAGAAAGGCGCAGTCCCAAGACCTGAATTCAACTGGACGCGCTTATCAATTTCCTCAATCAGGATATTCGTCCCATTCCAATGGCCATCGGTAACAATGATTTCGTCAGCGCCTCCTTCAAAAGTTCCTTTTATTGCGGCATTGACGTCAGCTGTCATGATACGTCGGAACCGCTGGTATTCGGAATGCGACGGATCGACATGATCCCAAAGTGTCACACCGGATATTCCTTCCATGTCACTTGAAATTAGAATTTTCATAAGAACTCCTTTTTTTTTATTCTAAGTTTCTGTTTATTTTTACGTGTAGTTAATCACGGGTTTTATAGACCGCCAGGCTTCGGTTTCTGTAGCGAGTTCATATGCACGGCTTACTCGTAAAAGCAAGTCTTCCGAAAAATCTGGACCCAGGAACTGAATGCCAATAGGTAATCCATCCGTATCAAAACCAGTAGGAATGGATATGCCCGGAATTCCGGCATGGTTCCCCGGTACTGTCAATTGATCGGCATATTGCATCAGAACCGAATCCCCATACATGCCCCCGACTCTAAATGCAGTTGTGGGCGTTGTTGGTGTAAGGATAGCATTAACTCGATATTCGCCTTCCGGATCAAAAGCTTCATCGAAATCACGACGGATGAGCGACCGAATCCGTAGAGCCCGATTGTAATACTGCTCACTATATTGCGCAGCGGAAACATACATTCCCATTAGAATACGTAATTTTGGTTGAAGCCCGAAACCTTGGCCGCGTGACTTTTGATACATTTCACGCAGATTATTTACATGCTCGTGAGTGCGGTAGCCATATTTAACCCCGTCATACCGATGCAGATTTGAAGCAGCCTCAACACGAGAAATCACGAAGTAGGCCGGGATACCATATTTTGTGTGCGGCATCGGGATATCATCAACAATTACTGCACCCATCTTTTCAAGTTTTTTTGCAGCTTCTATAACTGCTGATCTGATCTCTTCAGGTAAAGGTTGTTCCAGCAGATTGCCAGTTTCAATATCGAAATAAGTAATCCGAAAATAATCTGGCGACATCCCAATTCTCATTTCCTTGACACCTTTTTCCAATTCGGCTACGTAATTGGGGACAGGAACGATAGCTGCGGTAGCATCCTTCGAATCAAAGCCTGCAATGATTCTGAGCATTAATGCAGCATCAGATACATTTCTTGCGAGCGGTCCAGGGCAGTCGAGCGAAGAGCCGAATGCAATCAGCCCGTATCTTGACACTCGCCCATAGGTCGGTTTCATCCCAACCACTCCGCAAAAAGCCGCTGGTTGACGGATAGAACCAGCTGTGTCCGTTCCGAGGCTTAGTGCTCCTTCATATGCAGCTACTGCAGCTGCCGAGCCCCCGGACGACCCACCTGGGACACGGTTGGTATTCCACGGATTGCGAGGCGCAGGTTGAAACGCGGACGATTCGCTCGATGAGCCATAAGTGAATTCATCCAGGTTCACCTTTCCCAGAACAATCGCACCAGCTTTTTCCATGCGCGCCACAGGTGTGGCCGTATAGGGGGCTACGAAATTCGCAAGGATTTTTGATGCAGCGGTGGACGGAGTGCCTTCTACACAGAAAATGTCTTTCACAGTCACCGGAACTCCTGCTAATAATCCGGGATCTTCACCGGAAGCAATTTTTTCATCTAACTCCTTCGCCTGCTGCCGGGCACGATCTGCTGTCACTTTGATGAAGGCATGGATTTTATCAGGCTCATTGGTCTTTTCCCCGTCAACCGAACCAGAAATCCCATCTACGCTTTGGATATACGAAATGTGTGCTTCGAATACTTCCCTGGCTGAGATCTCCCGGCGGCGAACTTTGTCAGCAATTTCCTGAGCAGGCAGTTCTACAATTTTCATCAATCCAAATCCTTGTGCGGAATCTCCGGTACGACAATATAGCCCTCGTCTGTTTCAGGAGCTTGAGCAAGAAGTTTTCCGGGTTCCAAATAAGCATACCATTTGTCCGGTCGGATACAGGCAGAAATCGAGGCGCTATAAGGAATCCCGTGAGAGGCGATTGGCGACTCAGAATCAATTGGAATCGATACTAATTCATGTATCGACTTCAATTGATTGTTCATCTCCCTGCGCAAGTACTCAGTTTCCTCGGGGTTTAATTCCAAAGCAGCCAATTCAACAAGGTGGCGAAAGAGTTCGGGAGTTATTTCATCGCTCATATTTTTCCTCTTGCAGGGCATTATATTCTAACTATGTGAAGACGAACAGTTAGATTTGTTAGCAATAAGTCCAGTTACACCAAAAATGCTATAATGACAAAAACCCGGAGTGAAAAGATGAGTGATCTATTCCCCTTCACCAAAGAACATGAAATGATCCGAAATGCCGCGCGCGATTTTGCTCAAAAGGAAATCGCCCCCATCGCAGCAGAATTCGATGAGAGCGGTGAATTTCCGCACCAGACCATAAAGAAAATGGGCGAAATTGGGTTAATGGGGATCGAGATCCCTGAAGAATATGGCGGTGCTGGGATGGATACTCTCTCATATGTTCTGGCTTTAAAGGAGATTTGCAAAGTTGATGCTGCCCATGGAGCCATCATGTCGGTCAACAACTCGCTTTACTGTTTCGGACTATATAAATTCGGCACAGAAGAACAGAAAAAGAAATTCCTCAAACCGGTGGCCTCAGGCAATGCGATCGGCGCATATTCCCTCACTGAACCGATGTCTGGATCAGACGCTGGCGCGATGAAATCCCGCGCTGTCCGCGATGGGGATATTTATATCTTGAATGGAAGAAAATCGTGGGTGACTAGTGGACCCGTTGCCGATTACATGGTGGTCTTCATGATGACCGATCCTGACAAAAAACAAAAAGGCATCACTGCTTTTATAGTAGAAACCAACCAGCCAGGTTTTATTCGTGGTAAGAAAGAACCCAAGTTGGGGATTCGCGCCTCTGCAACAAGCGAGATTGTTTTCGAAAATTATCGCTGTCCTGTCGAAAATCGACTTGGTCAAGAGGGCGAAGGATTTAAAATAGCGATGACTGTTTTAGACACAGGAAGAATCGGGATAGCCGCGCAAGCGCTCGGTATCGCTGAGGCGGCATACGAAGCGTCTGTTGCCTACGCAAATGACCGTGAAGCATTTGGGCAAAAGATCGGGGAGTTTCAGGGTATCTCATTCAAGATCGCTGATATGAAAACCAGAATTGAAGCAGCCCGGTTATTAATATACCAGGCAGCTTTGGCGAAGGAAAAATCAAAAAAAACCAATGGACGCTACTCCCTTGAAGCATCGATGGCGAAATTATTCGCATCAGAAACCGCGATGTTCGTTACCCATGCAGCTGTGCAAATCCACGGGGGAATGGGTTACAGCAAGGAATTACCAGTTGAGCGGTATTTTCGAGACGCAAAAATCACTGAAATCTATGAGGGTACTAGCGAAATCCAACGACTGGTTATTGCCCGTCACGAATTAGGCCAGCGTTAATTATGAACAATAACGAAATTTCAATCCTGGACTGGCTTAAAGATAAACTCAAAAATCCCAAGGCCTGGTTGAAACGGTCGCCCACCCAAAAGGTATCGCACTCGAATGCTACAACATCTCCGGCGGATGGGACTACTATTTCAGTATCAGAAACGTCTGCACATAACGGACCCCCAGAGACGGTAACTAGCTCCACGGACGGCTTAGTTCAGGTTGATTTGTCATTTACGATGCCTGCTGGAAGTTCAGTTCATTTAACGGTGGAAGCAAAATTGGAACCCGCCAAGGGTGACGCTCTTACCAGCGTTACTTCAGAACATATTCCAGGGAATTTACATATTGCGGCTTACCCATACATAAGCAAGAGTCTACAAAAGGAATCCCGAACGCCATCCGTGACCTGGAAAAAACCATTCGAATCTATAAATCAAAAAATAAATATCCCCCTTACCACGATTTTCTTTATTCTCAGTCTAGCGTTATATCTCTTTACTAGGTTTGGTGGATTGCATCGCTTTCCTGCATTTTTTTTCTCAGACGAGGCCATGCAAAGTATATATGCAGAGCAGTTGATCCAACATAATTTTTTAGCGGCGAATGACAAAAATATTCCGGTGTACGTACCTGTCGAAGGGAACCGCTGGTCCCCGATGGCAACGATGTACGTACAGGCTGTAACAGTTTTAATTTTCGGGAAATCAATCCTACAAACAAGAGCTACATCAATTTTTATTGGTTTTCTAGGAGTAATTGCAGTCAGTTTAATTCTTAAGTTGATTTTTAAACAGAAGTACTGGTGGGGCGCGATACTCTTTCTAACTCTCCTGCCTGCCTGGTTCCTTCACTCCCGGACCGCCTTCGAAACGGTCATGACCACGGCTTTTTTTGCGATCTTTTTGCTTTTCTATCTTCTATATCGTTACCGTGCGCCAGGCTATTTATTCGGAGCTGTCTTCTTCGGCGCACTGACATTCTACTCTTATTCAAATGGACAAGCCCTGATGGGAATAACTGCGATCGGGCTCGCCATTTCCGACTGGCGTTATCATTTGACAAACAGGCGCATCATCCTTTGGTGTTTACCGCTTATTGCCTTGCTAATGATACCCTTCATAATTTTCCTTATAAAGATTCCGGACGCCATAGAATCGCATTTACGCGCCATCAATTCATATTGGTATCAACATATCTCCACCGATGAAAAAATTAGCATTTTTCTCAAGAACTATCTGACCGGTCTCAGCCCTCAATACTGGTTCATCGCCAATAGTCGTGACTTGATCCGGCATAGAATGATTGGTTATGGTCATATTCCCCTTTGGTCGCTGCCATTTTTTGTAATTGGCATTATTCTTGTCTTTAAGAATTTCCGAGAGTCATCATATCGAACCATATTAATAGCTGCGCTTGCCGCCCCCGTAGGTGGCTCAATGCTGGAAATCAGCATTGCGCGAACCCTGGCTTTCATTATTCCTGCAACTTTGCTCGCCATGTTAGGTCTGGAATGGCTGCTGGACAGGGTAGAAAAGAATATTAGACCTACTATCGTAGCGACTGGTGTATTTCTAATTTTTACAGGACTCAGCCTTACCACTCTAAATGATGCTGTAGTCAATGGACCTCTTTGGACAGACATATATGGATTATATGGACTGCAATATGGCGCAGAGCAAATTTTCCAGGATACTCTCCCGCAATATGTGAGGGATCCAAATACAAGGTACATAACCGTTACGCCGGTCTGGGCAAATGGCACCGACAGATATGTTTATTTCTTTTTTACGCCGGAGGAGTGGAAGAACCGTATTTTCGTCGACGGGATTGATACCTATCTTTTTAGGAAACAAGACTTAAGTCCGCAAGATCTATTCGTCTGGACCATTGACGAATATAAGAAAGCGCTCGATAGTGGAAAGTTTAAAACCATTGATATTGAAAAAATTATTCCATATCCTAACGGGGAGCCTGGGTTTTATGTCGTCAGGATGAAATATGCTGATAATATTGATGAAATTTTCGCGGCTGAAAAAGCAGCTCGCAGCCAGCTCATTGAGGAGGACATCACACTTGATGGGCAGACTATCCATGTGAACTATTCACGCATCGATGGCGGAAATCTCCAAAACATCTTTGATGGAGACCCATACACCTTGATGCGCGGGTTGGAAGCCAACCCGATGATTGTCCAACTAGAATTCCCGGTCGCCCGCACTCTGACAGGCCTCGATTTGACGACAGCCACTATGACAGATTTCACGGTCACCATCAAGCTTTATGGGCAAGATTCGGTGAATCCGGTAATTTATGAGCAAAATTTCAAGAACCTGCCTTCCGATCCAACCACAAATTTCAACTTTGACAGAGGCCCTGAAAATGTCAAAAAACTGGTGGTTGAGATTAAACATAATACATTAGAAGACCCGACACATATCCATATACGGGAGTTGAAACTGCGATAAAACTAGAACGCGAACTCTTATATAAACCAACCAAGGTGAAATATGGTTTCTCAATCCAGCAGTGACAATCCGGCATCGCAGCCAGAATCAAACGAGGCAAAAGAACCGGTTTCACACCAGATAGAAAATGACGAAAAACTCGTCTTATTAAACCGCGTCGGGGAATTGGAGGCAAGAATCCCCCAGGAAGAGGCTGAACAGGTTAGCAGTATGAACCTTAAGGGGGATATAAAGAAAAAAACACCGCACATATTTTTATTCAGCTTGACAATAATCATCGCTGCCATACCCGCGCTTCTAATCGTGAAATATAAATGGCTTGAATATCCTTTTCAATCAGAAATCCTTGATCGGTGGTGGCGCGAAATTGGACTTGGACTTGTTACCCCCTACCGCTCCTATTTTTTAATTATTATTCTATGTATTCTAGCAACAATAATTTTAGTGACAACAACGAGAGAAGGACCTCTAATATTCTTCTCTGAAAGAATAAACCTGAAAGATGATTCACCTGAAACGGTCAATGCACCACAAAAACGCCTGGGAAAGGTTCTCCTCGGGCTGGGGAGCATTTCCATTGCCGGCATATTTCTTTGGACATTTTTAGGAAAACACATTCCCGGCTGGGATCTACTATTAGCACAATTCCTTTATATTGCAGGATGGTTTTTTTGTGATATCTCCTTTGATTCAATAAAAGGCTACTGGCGAGAAAAGGGCCTACCACTTATGGTCATGATATTCTCGACCTTCTCGTTAATAGCCTTTTTTGCCAGTCTTTATTCAAAAGAAGGTTTGTGGTGGATATTTTCTATCTTACTTTTCATGGCCTTCCTTTTCCTTTTCCAGTTTCGAGATCAAATCCCAACTGCTTATTGGGTTATAAATATTGCCCTAGTTTCTTTTACTTTATTTGTTAATGCGTGGTGGTTTACGGCAGTGGGTGATGAATACAGCTTCTATAACTATGCAGTTGAACTGGCAACACGCCAGCCTATAGCTATTATTGGTGAACGGTTATTTAATGGTCAAGGGGTCTTTGGCACACACCCACAAATTTCGACTCTGATTCAGGTGGTTTTCATGAAATTTCTGGGCACTCATAACTTCGGCTGGCGATTCAGCAACGTTTTCCTAAGCGCCGTAGCAATAGGTTTTTTCTATTCATTTTTCAAGATCTACATTCCGCAACGAATCGCCTTGATAACCGCTTTATTCCTGGCCGCTTCAGAGTACCTGATGACATTCGGTAAGATTGGTTACAACAATCTGCAGGCATTTTTCACGCTCGGATTAATCTTATGGACAGTCAGTTATGCAATTCAATCTAGACGTTTTTCAGCTTACGCTCTGCTTGGTTTGTCGATGGGTTTTTGTTTTTACGTCTATCCCGCGGCATTATATACCCTCATTCTTCCGCTAATCTTATTGATGATGTACGATCCACCGATTTCTAAAAATGCTCTAATGCACTGGGGAGTATTAGCAATATCGAGCCTTGCTTTAATATTTCCTTTATTCTTTCAGCCCAGCTATTGGAGTATCAAAGAAGCGGGTACTTTCTTATATAACCCAGAAATCACTCGTTCCGCTCAATCGTTATTTGGCCATTTAGGCAAGAATATTCTCTACTCCTTTCTTTCATTCCTTTACATACCCGAGGAGAGTCATTTTCTAGCAGTGTCCTATATGGATCCGATAAGCGGGACATTGCTGCTCATTGGATTCGCATATGCGATTAAAAATGTTGTGAAAACCCGATTATCACTTTTTTGGATGTTGAGTTTCGCTTTGATGGTTTTTCTGGTAGGTGCTTCACATGACAGAGCCTTTCCACCAACAACTCGTATGTTCTTACTTCTTCCTTGGTTTGCATTCTTTGCGGCAACGGGACTGGTCTGGATCCAATATCAAGCGACACAGCTCTCTCAAGCAAAAGTAACGGGGGTGATTATCCCTGTAGTGATTTTCTCTATATTTGTAACTAATTTCTATCAAGCATATACTTTTTCGCCAACACGAATGGAACAATATCAAGGCATCGAGGCTCTTTTCTTGCGAACAGCACGACGGGGTGAGGAGATTGAACCTAATTTAACCAAGAGATATATCTTTATTACCCAACCCAATTGGGGGATCGATGGTCTTCTGATGATTCAAAAAGTTTATCAGACTCCAACTTCCCCTCTTCAAATTGGCAGAATTATGATCACTGACGAAGATCTTGCCCGAGGTATGGCTTCTGGGAAAGCTAGCGGCATTATCTCGGAAAATCGTATGCCCCTGCTGACAGATAAGGACTCAATCGTCTTCTTACAACGATATACCAGCACTGATTGGGTAAACAAAGTCGAGGCGGCGCTTGTCGAACTTGGCATGACATCATGTGATGTAAGAAATTTCAGAGGCAGGATTGTTTTCAAAATCTGGCATCACGGCATGTACAATAGTATTTGCGAGTAGATTACACGATGCGCTGTGTCTTTTTTAACAATCACGGTGGGTTTGAAGTACTCGAATACGGCGATCTGCCAGAGCCAATTCCTGCTTCCGGCCAGGCACTGGTACGCATCCGGGTAGCAGCATTAAATCGACTTGATCTGTGGGTACGGGAAGGCTGGCCCGGGCTTAAACTACCACTTCCCCACATTTCTGGCGCGGATGGTGCAGGGGAGATTGTCGCACTGGGCGAAGGCATTTCTGACTGGCAAATCGGGGATCGCGTGGTGATCAATGCAAATCTTGGATGTGGCCGATGCGAGTATTGTCTCTCCGGGAAGGACAATATGTGCAACGAATGGCATCTGCTGGGCGAGACCACGCGGGGTACCTATGCGGAATTTACATGCATCCCCGCTCGTAACCTGTTTCGGCTTCCCGAATCGACAGATTACACAACGGCTGCCGCTGCCGGATTAGTCTTCCACACTGCCTGGCACTCTATAATTACTCGTGGCAAACTACACCCCGGCGAAACGGTACTTGTCGTCGGCGCCTCGGGAGGGGTAAATTCTGCGAGTATCACAATTGCCAAATTTACTGGAGCAAAGGTCATCGTCGTCGGTTCGAGCAAAGAAAAACTTTCCCTGGCTGAATCTCTTGGAGCAGATGTGCTCATTGATCGGTCCAAAGAAGAAGATTGGCCCAAGGCTGTTTTCAAAATCGTTGGACGACGCGGAGTGGACATGGTGGTTGATAACGTGGGTACCACCTTCCCGCTCAGCTTCAGGGCTGCAAGCAAAGGTGCGAGGATTCTCACCGTGGGCAATACGGGTGGACCCAAATTTGAGATCGACAACCGGTACATTTTTTCCAAGCATTTGGCGATAATCGGTTCCACCATGGGAACGATTAAGGATTTTAACGAAGTGATGACACTGGTTTGTGCAGGAAAACTTCAGGTAGCTCTGGATCGGACATTTCCGCTTGCTGATGCACGGGCAGCTCAGGAGCGCCTCGCCAGCGGGAGACAACTTGGTAAAATCACACTGGCTATCCAATAAATTTAAACAGGATGAAATAGATGACCAAACTTCAATCACTAAGCAATGCCGTTTCCAAATTTGTTCAAGATGGTGATGTGGTCTACGCAGCCGGATTCACGCATTTGATCCCATTTGCGGCGGGGCATGAGATCATCCGTCAACAAAAAAAGAATCTAACACTGGCGCGCGCCACCCCTGACTTGATTTATGACCAAATGGTGGCTGCAGGATGCGCAAGAAAGGTGATCTTCTCGTACATGGGAAACCCCGGTGTTGGGTCGCTGCGCATCGTTCGAGCCGCGCTCGAGAGGGGTGAACTTGAGTGGGAAGAATATTCGCATTTTGGAATGATCACCAGGCTTCAAGCCGGTGCCTCGGGTCTGCCATTTTTACCTATGAATCAGACCGGTGCGTTTGACCTTGAAAAAGCAAACCCACTTATCAAACGTGTCACGGATCCATACTCCGGCCGTAACGTCATCGTCGTCCCCGCACTCAATCCGGATGTGGCGATTGTGCATGTCCAACGCGCAGACGAAAACGGGAACGCTCATCTCTGGGGTATTGTTGGTGAACAAAAGGAAGTGGCATTTGCATCCAAACGCGTCATCCTTACAGCTGAGGAAATCGTTGATGAAGAGATCATCCGCTCCGACCCCAACCGCACCTTGATTCCCGGATTCATTGTTAGTGCAGTCTGCCATGTCCCACATGCTGCGCATCCATCTTATGCTCAGGGATATTACGATCGGGATAATGATTTTTATTTGAATTGGGATAAAGTAAGCGAGTCGACGGATGCCGTTAAGCAGTATCTCGATGAATGGATTTTCGGTGTAAAAAACCGGGAAGAATATTGGGAGAAATTAGGTGAGGAAACGCACTCCAGGCTCAAAATAAGGAGCCGAATCAGCGCAACCGTTGACTATGGAGAATATTAGTTTCTCGATCCCATCGCGCGACTATGGCGGTGATGGTGAATCCCTGCATTTTCTGCATGCCAACGGCTATCCACCGGCGTGCTATTTGCCGTTCCTCAATCGCTTAATAACCCGGTATCATGTTTTCGGGATGTATTTGCGGCCACTCTGGGAGGGGTACCGCCCGGAGGACCTGGCTGATTGGCAACCTCTCAGTGATGATTTGATCCATTTCTTGAATGATCAAAACAAGGGCAGCGTGATCGCTGTCGGTCATTCTCTTGGTGCGATCGTTAGTTTGCGCTCCGCTATCCAATCACCGGAAAACTTCCGTGCTCTCATACTCATCGATCCCGTTTTATTTCCGCCGTTATTTATTTCCGGTTGGCGCTTAATTCAATATCTAGGATTAGGATACAAATTACATCCGCTTATACTAACAGCACAAAAAAGACGCCGGACTTTTGATGATCTGGATATTCTTTTTAACGCCTATCGCCGGAGAGATATTTTTCGATATATCAATGCTGATAATCTTCGGATATTAATTAACGGGATCATTAAACCCGCCCCAGGCTCCGGCTACGAGTTGGTGTATTCGCCCGAGTGGGAAGTGCAAATCTATTACACAGGTGTTTCCTCCGACGGTGATATCTGGCGTGAGCTACCGAAATTAAAGCTGCCCATGCTGATCATCCGTGGTGCGGAAACTAATACCTTCTTCCCCTCGACCGCAGCCCGCATCCAGAAGATCCTCCCATCAGCGCAGGTGATTACTGTAAATAATTCTACACACTTGGTGCCTCTCGAAAAACCAGATGAAGTATCTGACCTTATTTTTGATTTCCTGGAGCAAATACCATGACAAACCTCCCGTACTCTTCAGCAGAGCTTATGATCATCAATGCAGCTCGTCTTTTACGTGATGGCGACGTGGTATTTGTAGGCGTCGGGCAACCGAATCTGGCATGTAATCTTGCCAAGAGAACCCATGCACCCAACCTGGTCATGATTTATGAGGCAGGCGTCATCGGTGCAGAACCGGCACGCCTGCCGCTGTCCATTGGCGATCCAACGCTTGTCAGTGGAGCCTTATCGGTTGTAAGTATGTATGACATCTTCACACTCTACTTGCAGCGTGGAAACGTCGATGTGGGATTCTTGGGCGGTGCGCAAATTGACCGTTTTGCCAACATCAACGCAACCGTTATTGGAACGGATTATTCACACCCTAAAGTACGATTGCCCGGCTCGGGCGGTTCCCAGGAGATTGCCGCCTGGGCGAACAGATGCTATATCATGACCCCACATCAGAAAAGGCGCTTTCCTGAAAAAGTGGATTTCCTGACATCAGCGGGTTTTCTCAATGGAAGGACCGAACGGGAGAATCTACATCTACGAGGCAAAGGACCCGTTGCCGTGGTGACTGACATAGGCATCATGGAACCCGACGAAACGGGTGAACTAACCTTGACAGCCCTTCATCCCGGTAAAACAGCCCAGGAAGCAGTCGAGAATACCGGGTGGAAGCTAAAAGTAGTGGACGATCTCCGGGAAACCGAAAGTATCACCGGGCATGAAATAAAAATATTGCGGGAAGAACTTGATCCCACCGGTATTTATACGAAAGCCAATTAATAATGAGCGATCCCACCCAAGGCCGTTCTTTCGGGGAAATTATTTTCCTATCCCAATCCGAGCATCGGTTGCGAGCAGGCTGGCGAATCCTGTTGCAGACCATCATGCTGGGAATATTTTTATGTGTTATCTCTTTTCCTGTGGTGTGGATAGGTCCTGGGAAATCCCAAACCTGGCTCATGTTGTTCTCGAATCTGGCTGAGTGTTTTGCCATCACCGTTTCAATCATTTACGCACGCCGCTTTCTTGATAAACGCACATTTGCCAGCCTTGGACTCAAGGCAAACACACACGCGGTAGCGGACTTACTGGCGGGGTTTATCATTGCGTTCTTGATGATGGCATTCATCTATTTAGTTGTTTATGGATTTAAGTGGATGACCTTTGAGGGATTCGCCTGGCAAAAAGATGGTCTTTCACCCGCCATAAATCAATCGCTAATCTGGCTGGTTATATTCATCATCGTTGGCTGGCAGGAGGAATTACTCTCCCGGGGATATCAACTCCAGAATCTCAGCGATGGATTTAATCTCATCTGGGGTGTAATTCTCTCATCGTTGATTTTTAGCGGATTACATTTATTCAATCCGGGGGCGACGTGGACCTCCACGCTTGGGATTTTCCTGGCAGGTCTGTTCCTCGCTTATGGGTATGTTCTTACAAGACAGCTTTGGCTGCCAATCGGACTACACATTGGTTGGAATTTCTTTGAAGGGACGATATTTGGATTTCCGGTAAGTGGATTGAATTCATATACATTACTTCGCATTCAGGTGACTGGTCCCAGTCTCTGGACAGGCGGGGAATTCGGTCCGGAAGCCGGTCTATTGTTACTCCCGGCACTGCTGATTGGATTTGGTTTGGTTTACTTTTACACCAAGAAAATTATGAATGGTACAGCATGATTGAAATCCTTATTACCTTTCCTCTCTCAGATGAACTAGCCAACCGATTGCGCGGAATCTCACCTCAAATCCATGTGACGGTTTCCCCCGCAAAGAAAGTTGAAGAGATTCCTTCAGAAATCTGGGGTAAAACCGAGATTCTATTCACCGACCACATCATACCACTCCCCAATAAAGCCCCAAACCTTAAATGGATACAATTCCTATTTTCGGGAATTGATCGCTGGCTGGAAGCACCCATCGTTTCGACGCCCGGGGTGCTGATCACAACCCTAAGCGGAGCAGGGGTATCACAAATGGCTGAACATGCCATTATGATGATGCTCGCCCTTGGACATAAATTACCTGCACTATCTGTAAGCCAACGCAATTCCGAATGGTCGAAAGATCGCCTGGAAAGGTTTGTGCCCCTCGAGGTGAGAGGCGCAACGGTAGGAATCATTGGATACGGAAGTGTGGGAAGGCAAATTGCCCGTTTGCTTGAACCATTTGGGGTTACCGTTTTGGCAACCAAACGAGATGCCAAATCTCCAGTAGATAATGGTTACACATCCGAGGGATTAGGCGATCCGGGTGGCAACCTGGTCCATCGGCTTTATCCAGCTGAAGCACTGAAATCGATGCTGAAATTGTGTGATTTTATCATCGTATCTGTTCCATTAACGAAGATGACACAGGGAATGGTTAGCACGCCGGTATTCATGTCAATAAAGCCCGGTGCTTATCTTATTGATATCTCCAGAGGCAAGGTGGTAGACCAGAGCAGCCTTATAAAAGCACTACAGGAAGGAAAACTGGCAGGAGCCGCATTGGATGTTTTTCTAGAAGAGCCATTGCCTGCCGATAATCCGCTATGGGGCATGCCAAACGTCATTATCACCCCTCACTTGGCTGACAACAGCTCACGCTTTGATCTACAAGCATGTGAATTGTTTTCAGAGAACATACATCGATATTTGGCTGGGTTGCCGCTCTTCAATCAATACAATCCCGAATTGGGATATTGAGAATCCCTTCTTGTTTTCAAATGCATAAACCTTTACCTGTGCTTTATATAGCTAGAGTTCAAGCGAAATGATATGCCCACCGCTGATACAGTGATCCCAGAACGGGAAACTGAAAAAATCCACCGAGGCTTCAATAATAATGGCCAAAATCTCCCGTCAGACCATCTTGTCATATACCGCCCTTGGGGTCTGTATTCTAGCCCTGAGCACTTCCGCAATTTTTATTCGTTTTGCAGAGGCACCGGGACCTGTCACCGGTTTTTATCGGATGCTCTTTGCAACCCTTCTGATGACACCTGCTGCAATCTACCGATTATTTAGATACAAGAGAATAAATCGAAGGAATTATTTCTACCCTTTGATCGGGGGGGTGTTTTCCGGATTAGACCTGGGAATCTGGACTATTGCATTAGGTTATACGTCCGCTGCAAACGCGACCCTTCTCGGCAATACTGCCCCTCTTTGGGTAGCATTGGGAGCAACGGTTTTCTTCCACGAACGACTAAAACAAAAATTCTGGTTAGGTCTATTGCTCGCCATGACAGGTGCGGCGCTTATCATCGGCACAGATTACTTATTGCATCCCAGGTTGGGTTTAGGTGACACCATCGCACTTTTTACGGGATTTCTTTATGCGGGTTATTATCTTTTTACGGAATTGGGACGCCGGTCAATTGATGCAGTCTCCTACATCTGGCTGGTTGGTGTAAGCGCCAGTCTGACGTTATTAACGTTAAATTTATTTCTCGGCAATCAATTAACAGGGTATCCAATTGAGACATGGGCGGTATTCTTGGCAACTGCAATTGTTTCACAACTAATCGGTTATCTCGCCAGCTCTTATACTCTGGGGCATTTACCCGCATCCGTTGTCTCAGTCACCATGATAGGTCAACCGGTAATGACTGCCATTATTGCCATCCCACTGCTTGGTGAAATCCCGGGTCGCACCCAGATAATGGGAGGGGTGATTGCATTGATAGGCATATATCTGGTTAATGTATCGCACAATAAAATCCGCAAGAATGGCGCCAATTAAGCAATGAAATTTCTCACCGCCAGGTGTGTGCTCGTGGGACTATTGAAGCTAACACGAATAATCCT
>JBGOXG010000038.1:0-15095 GCA_041479025.1 Anaerolineae bacterium | reverse complement strand
GGACAACCCATTGTTACCCAGGGACAGGGCGGCGAAGGATTCTTTGTCATTGTATCGGGCAAAGCCGAAGCCTTCCGCCAACGTTCTGATGCTGTCGATTTGGTGGTCAACACATTCGGCCCCAACGATTTTTTTGGTGAGCTCGCTCTGCTCGATGACGGCTTACGGACAGCTTCTGTTGTCGCCTCTGAGCCAACCAGCTGTCTGGTTCTCACTCGTTGGGATTTCCTGTCCCTTCTACGCGAAACTGATGTAGAAATGTCCATCGTCATCTTACAGGAACTTGCCAAGCGCTTCCGCCGCGCATTGGATTCTTTGTAAGCCTCTCTCTGATGTGCTGAAATATCAAATCGGGCGCATTCTTCAATGCTGGATCGCCCGTTATTGTTCTCACTAAATTTTCAATGAATTGCCCTAATTGTGGCTTTAATAGCCCCTCCGACATGCGCTTTTGCGGCCAGTGCGGGACACGTTTGACATGTACTTGTGCCGAGTGTGGTTTCGCCAATCCGCTTCATTACCGTTTCTGCGGCATGTGTGGAGTACAGCTTTTCGCGCAGACTGAACAACCCGTCATTGACCATAACGTTCTCCAACCCCAGGCAGAGACCGCCTCGCTTTTCCCCGCTGCATCCCCACCCTTGGAAGGCGAACACCGTGTGGTTACGGTCCTTTTGACCGATTTGACCGATTCTACGAAACTTCTTGAAAAAGTAGGCACCGAGGGGTGGGTTGAACTGATGAACCGCATCCTTCACATCCTAGAGTCGGAAATTAATCGTTTCGGTGGAGAAGTCAGCCAGTTCCGCGGCGATGGGTTGGTGGCTTTTTTTGGTGCCACCTCGGCCAACGAGGACGACCCAGAGCGGGCTGTGCTTGCGGCTCTATCGATGCAGCGCGCCCTCGATAGGTATCTGCAAGAATTTGCCCCCACAGAGAGGCTGGATTTGCGCATGCGCGTGGGGGTCGATACTGGCGAGGTGATCGTCACTAGTGGCCATGGCCGTCAGCAGTGGGAAGAGACAGCCATGGGCATGGCTGTGACGGTCGCCACGCGCATGGAGACCGCAGCCGAACCAGGTACGGTTCTGGTGAGTGAGCACACCTACCGCTTGGTGGAGTCGCAATTCGATTGGCAAGCTTTGGGTGAAATTTCTGTTAAGGGAGTCAGTCAACCGATTGCGGTTTATCGACCCCGTACTCACAACCTTGATCCCAAACACCTGCAAAACGGGCACGGGCTTCCAAACTCGATCCAGCGCATCGGACGGGATACTGAGTTTCACTCCATCAAAAACTGTGTTGATGGACTTTTTGAAGGAAGGGGTCGCATTGTTACGCTGACAGGCGATAGAGGCAGCGGCAAATCATCCTTGCTCAATGAAGTGCGCCAATACTTTGTGCATTATGAGGCTCTCATTGCCGAAACCCCCGCCGTTTCACACCCACAAGCAGCCTCATTAACTTGGGCGAGCGTGCGTTGTCGTTCTTATAGTCAGACGTGGCCATACTCGCTTTGGAAGGAATTATTTCGTAACTGGTTGGGAATGCTCCCGGATGAGTCGAAAGAGGAAAAGCTTGCTTGCCTGCGCAGTCACGCCCAGGTTCTATGGGGTAGCAATCTCGAAGAACATTATCCGTATATCGCGACATTCCTTGGGCTGCCACTGGAAGAAGCTTACGCCGAAAAGATACGGCATTTGGATGGCGAAGGTTTGCGCCAACGTTTTTTTCTGGCAGTTTGCAGTTGGATTGAGGTATCCAGCCAGAGAGGCCCCTTGGTTCTGGTTTTTTCAGATATGCAATGGGCAGATGACTCATCCTTGGCTATCTTGAAGTACTGCCTGCCCATTTGTGATAATGAGCCATTGCTGTTGTTGTTCTCTTTTCGCTCGGAACGTGACGCATTCATTTGGGATTTTTATCATTATCTGGAGGTCGAATATCCGCATCGTTTGACGAGCGTGGATTTACAACCATTGACAGAAGCTCAAAGCCAGGAGTTGATCAACCATTTGATCGGTCCGGAGACTTTGCCTCAAGATACACGCAACTTGATCATCCATAGCGCCGGGGGCAACCCCTATTATATTCTGGAACTCATCCGGACGCTGATTGCCAAGGGTGTTTTGATACGCGAGGAAGATAGCGGTTCATGGCATGTGACGCGCACAGTCACAACACTTGATTTACCCGAAAGCCTCCAGCTGCTCTTAATGGCCGGTTTTGACCGTCTCTCAGCCCAGGAACGCCTGGTACTTCAGGTTGCTGCTGTGATAGGTTCTGTGTTCTGGCTGAACATGCTCCAGACCATGTTGGGCGAGACCCAAACACTAAAAGCCGGCCTTGCCGCCCTGCAGCGTAACCAGTTCATTCAGGAAAGCGGGCGTGTCCCTGAATTGGGAATGCAATATGCCATCAAGTCGCCGCTCATGCGTGACACCGCCTACGATAGCCTGCTTAGTTCACAGCGGGCTGCCTATCACCTCAAAGCCGCTGAGTATCTTGAAAGCCTTACTGTGGTTGATATCCCCGGAGGTTACGATGGGGTGCTTGCGTATCACTATAGAAGGGCGGGTAATCCCAAAAAGGAATTATTGTATACTCTCATGGCAGCCGACCAGTCGCGCAAGATTTACGCTAATTTCGAGGCTCTCCAGCACTACACCCGTTCTTTGGAATTATTGGATGTGCTTGAGGAGAAGAATCAATCCGAAGATCAAAGCAGATTTCTTAGGACTCAACGCTTCGAGATCCTTAACGATCGGCGTGAAGTACTCTACCAACTGGGGCAAATTGAGGCCTCCCGGGCTGATACTCAAGCCCTCTTGCCTTTGGCGCGCCAGATGTCAGATGACCCGGTTTGGTTGATCGATGCTCTTTTGGCGCAGGCTGATATTGCTACTGACAGCCTTGAAGAACTGACCCAGGGCTTGCGAATGGCACAGGAAGCCCTCAGCCTGGCCCGCCAAATAGACGATCCCCATCGCGAAATGCGTAGCCTAATTCGCGTTTCCAGTAACTTATTTGGTCTCAAAGATCCTGCATGGCGAGAATTGGCAGAACGTGCGCTTGAGCTGACTAGGCAGTTGGGTGATCTAAAAACAGAGGTAAATCTTTTGCTCGGAATTGGCGGAGCTTATGGGATGGATGATTTACCACGTAGCCGGGAATATCTGCAAGTGGCGCTTTCTCGATCTGAAACATTGAAAGATAAAGCCACTGAGCTGCCCCTGCTTGAAGCAATTGGTCAGCAATTTGAGCGCGATGGTGATTATTATCGGCAGTTGACCGAATATGAACTGAAACGGCTGCGCATCAGCCGGGAGATCGGTAATCGTTTCGAGGAGGGATACGCCCTCATGTTTTGTGGGCAAATCCAGGCCCTCTATTTGGGCGATTACGACACTGGCCTGGAATTGGAAAAACAGGCGCTGGGTGTTTTGGGAAATTTTACTGCCCGGCTTTATCCACTGCTGCGAATCGCGCAGATTCAAACGGTACAGGGCCGGTATACCGAAGCGTTGGCAACGCTTGAGATGGCCCGCCCTTTGAGTGAAAAGGTTGTATGGGAAGTCGGGCGTGCGGGTTTAAACCTCGTCACAGTCATTATCTACAACATGCTGGGCGACGAGCAGAGCTTGCGCTCTGCCCTGGATATTGCTTCGCAGATCCAGCAAATGGTGGCAAACAATCTTGTTTCCCGGCAATACCATATGACGGCTGCCTGTGAGGCCTCCGCTGCGCATTTGAACTTGGCGCACCTTATTGCCGGGCGTGAAGCTGCCGAGGCTGAGGTCCAGGCTCATGTGCAGCAGGCCTTGGAATCATCCCAATCCGCCCTGCATCTCTATCAGGAGTTTGGATTTGTGCAGGTAGTGGAATGTACCAGCGAAGAGATTTTCTACTGCCATAGCCTGGCCCTGACTGCCAACCATCGCGACGTTGAGGCGGCTGAATTTTTAAAGCGCGCCTACGATGAGATGATCCGCAAACATGACTTGATCCCGCTTGACAGCCCTTTCCGCAAAACTTATCTTGAGAATATTCAGTTGCATGGGGATATTCAAGCTGCATACCTTGCCCAGATACCCGCTTAGCGCTATATTTTTTGTTACTACAGTAGGCTAGTCGAAACTTTTCATTGAAATCATCTATGACAAGCTCTTCTTTACATCCTTTTGTTCGTAATCGTCTCACCTGGCTGGCCTACGCCATGCTGGCTTACATCGGATTTTCGCAGGCAATACTCGGCCCGCTCATGCCTTTCCTGCGCAGTGATTTTGGTTTGAATTACACCCAGGGCGGATTTCTCCCTGCAGCGATTGCGGTGGGGTTGGTTTTTTCGGGTCTTATCGCTGATTGGCTTGCCCATCATATAAGCCGCCGGGTTTTGTTTTGGAGTGGTGGCCTCGTCCTGGCAATGAGTGTCACCGTGTTGGGCTTGAGCCGCCAATTTTGGTTGGTTATCATCAGCGTTTTGGGGATGGGAATCGGCGGTTCGCTCACCCAAATCATGATCCAGGCCCTGCTCTCAGATCAGCATGGCGAAGGGCGAGCCATTGCTCTTACTGAAGCGAACGTAGCCGCCAGCCTGGCCACGACGTTTACCCCTTTTGTTATTGGCATTTTGGAAACCACAGCCGCAGGTTGGCGTGCTATTTCAATGTTTGCTGTCATGCTTCTATTACTCCTGGCAGTTCCATTTCGAGATGCCCCCATTCCCGATAGTGCTCGGATGCGCTCGCAATCCAGCGCAGTTAAAAGCCATTTGTCGTTCTCGTTCTGGTTATATTGGATGGTGCTCTTTTTTGTCGTCGCGGCGGAAATGACGCTCGCTGTTTGGGCTACGGATTTTCTCAGCAGTGTTGCCGGATTAAGCCGCACAAATGCCGTACTGGCCTTCGGCTCTTTTCCTGCCGCAATGCTGATCGGACGTTTCGGCGGTAGCCGCCTCATGCGACGCTGGCCAAACCAGACGCTTTTGCTCGCGGCCCTGGGGCTGACGCTGGTGGGCTTCCCGATTTTCTGGTTATCCCGCCTGGCAGTGTTCAATATTTTTGGTCTATTCATCACCGGGTTGGGCATCGCCAATCTCTATCCCCTGACTCTCTCAGTTGCCGTCGGTCTGGCAGCAGGACATACCAACCAGGCCAGTGCGCGGGCCTCGCTGGGTGTCGGCACTGCGCTTCTGACAGCGCCTCTGCTCTTGGGTTGGCTGGCGGACCGTTTCGGTCTTCAAAATGCCTATGGCATCTTCCTGGTGTTCATTATTGCCGCCTTCACGGTTGTTGTAAACAAAGCCTTCGGTCGGCGTATAAGGCAAATTCTTAGATAAAAGAAAGTTGTAACTATGCAGATATTGAAAAAAATCGATTCCTGGCTCGGCATGGCTCTTGATGACGGAGCCAGAATCATGTTTCTGCTTTTTTCCAGCGTGGCGCTTATTGTCTGTCTGGGATACCAGCTTTTAGCTATCAGCTACCCCTATTCGATGGACTATGGCGAGGCGCCCCTGGTGGATCAGGCTATGCGCCTGGCATCCGGCCAAAACATTTATCGTGCAGATATTTCCCAATCGCCGTATACCATTTCAAACTACCCGCCATTGTATATTGCCATTTTGGCTGTCAGTGTCAAGCTCTTTGGGCCGGCTGCCTCCTTTATTGTTGGACGCATCATCTCTGCGCTCGCTGCCTGGGCAGCAAGCATTTGCCTCGCGCTCATCGTTTATGGGCAAACTCGTGACCGCTTCGCCGCATTGAGCACCGGTTTGATTTTCCTGGCATTCCCCTTCGTTGTGTTTTGGTCACCCTTGCTTCGCATTGATATGGTCGCCCTCGCTTTTAGTTTGGCCGGATTGTGGCTGCTGGCCCGGGGAGATATTTCCTTCCGGCGCTTGGTTGCTGCCTCCATTCTGCTGGTTGCCGCTATTTACACCCGGCAATCCTACGCGCTCGCCGCTCCGCTGGCTGCCTTTGTCTGGTTGCTATCGCAAAACTGGCGGCAGGCGCTGCGTTTTGCGTTGCTGGTAGGCGGGTCTACCCTGGTTCTTTTCATCGTGTTCAACGCCCTGACACAGGGTGGTTTTTATTTCAATATCGTCACCGCCAATGTCAATGAATTCAAGCTGGATCAACTTTTATACCACTGGGATCGTTTTCGCAATGCCGCACTTGCTTTGCTCTGGATTGGAGGCTTTTCTTTTTTCCTGATCCGCCGTTGGAATCCTTTATGGGCGCTTGCGGCTCCGTATCTCATCGGGGCAGTTTTGTCTGCTGCAGCAATTGGCAAGATTGGCTCAAACGTCAATTATCTTTTGGAGCTATGCGCAGCACTAAGTCTCGCGGCTGGTGTAGTCATTGCCTGGAGCCGGAAATATTTACTTATTCGCACCTTGCGAGTGGCGCTCATCATCCTGTTGGCTTTGGCTCTCGGGCAAATGACGCATGTTATGTTAAATGAATCCACTACGGATCTGCGAGACCGCCAGGCCGCCGCCGCTGAGCTGAGCAAGTTGGCGGACTTTGTAGCCAAAACACCCGGGCTGATTCTGGCCGATGAATACATGGGTATGCTAACTTTGCAGGGGCGGCCGCTTGTCATCCAGCCGTTTGAAGTGACCCAGTTGGCTTGGGCTGGGAAGTGGGATCAGACCCCCCTGCTCGATAGCATCAAAAACAAAGAATTTTCCGCCATTATTATTTTTGACAAGCCCTGGGCAAAAGAGCGCTGGACAAAGGAGATGTTTACTGCGATTGATCATTCGTACACTCTCACAGGTGTGATCGCAGGCAACAAGGTTTATTCATCCATTCAGCCACAAGCTTCGGCCAGCCTGCTTGCCTGTCCGGGCGCAGTATGGCGATTACCCAGTGATGGCTCGTTGGGGGTCCAGCCAAAGGATGGCAGCCTCGATTTTTTTGGCAAGGGCAACGAAGGGAAACTGCCAGTATACGCAGTAGCCGATGGCCTGTTAACCCGCTTGCCCGGCTGGGTGGATGCTGTCGCCATACAACATGATGATCCCCTGCATCCGGGAAAGAAAGTTTGGTCGTATTATAGTGGCATGGGCGCCCCAAATGGGATCGACTCCTATGTTGCCCAGGATTTCCCTTTAGGGACAGCCAATATCCCTGTCAAGGCCGGTCAACTGCTGGGTTACCAGGGCTCATGGAGCGGTACGCCTCAGTGGCCCATCTGGGTCCATGCCCATTTTACCGCCCTGAATGTTCCCGACCCAGGTACCTTTCCCGATAAGATTTTGCTTGAGAATATCATTGACCCGCTTCCATATTTGGGCCTGACTCTTGATATGAATAACAAACTTACCCAGCCATTAAAATGTCCCCAGTAATGATTAAGGTAGACCATTTAACAAAAGACTATTCGCGCCCCGTGCGCAAGGAGGGTTTCCTGGGCAGTCTGCGTACGCTCTTCAGCGCTCAATATCAGACCACCCGGGCGGTGGATGATATTTCCTTTCATGTTGAAGAGGGCGAGTTGGTTGGTTATATCGGACCAAATGGCGCGGGCAAGTCCACCTCCATCAAGATGCTTTGTGGTATTCTCGTCCCAACCAGTGGTCAAATTGAAGTGAATGGCCTTATCCCGCACAAAAACCGCATGGAAAACGCGCGCCAGATCGGTGCGGTCTTTGGCCAAAAGACCCAGTTGTGGTGGGATGTTCCGGTCATCGAAAGCCTGCGCCTTTTCCGTGATATTTACAAAGTCTCGACAGCCCAGTATAAACGCAACCTGGAACTTTTCAACGACTTGCTTGACCTGCATGAGTTCCAGCATACGCCTGTGCGCCAATTAAGCCTTGGCCAACGCATGCGCGCTGATATGGCTGCGGCTTTGCTCCACAACCCTCGTCTGCTTTTTTTGGATGAACCCATGATTGGCGTGGACGTGGTTGTCAAGGAACGCCTGCGAAAGTTTATTCACGAAATAAATCGTGACCAAAAAGTTACTGTATTGCTAACCACCCATGACATGGTTGATATCGAAAAAGTTTGCTCGCGGATCATGATTATTGATCACGGGCACATCGTCTACGATGGCAACGCTGACCAGATGCGTGCCCAATATGGAACATACCGCACACTGGTGGTTGAGTTTGAAGAGTCTGTTCCAGATTTTTCAGCGCCCCAGGCAACGCTCATAAAAAGCGATGGCCGTAAAAAATGGTTTGCTTTCAACCGCTTTGAGACCTCCCCATCGATCTTGATTACCTACATTAGCGCAAATTTCCCCATTCTCGACCTCGCCTTAGAGGAGCCCGAGATTGAGTCTATCGTGCGCACAATCTATGCCGGTCAGCCAGGTACCGCTCAGACGGAGACCTTGTGAAAATATTCTGGGCTTTTACCCGCCAGGCTTTTCACAATTCCGTCATTTACCGGGTGGAATTCTGGTTGCGATTCATCTCCATTTTTCTTTGGATGTATACCATCAGTTGGGTCTGGCGGGTTCTCTACACCCAGCGCCCCGCCGCCTTTGGGGTTAGCCTGCAGCAAATGGTAACCTACGGTGTCCTGGGCATGGCGCTTGAAACTTTCCTGGATGTTGGCCCGGAATGGTATATGGCAAACCAGGTGCGCACCGGGGCAATCGACACCGATTTGATGAAGCCGCTTGATTTCCACTTGCACATGTTGGCGCGTAGCAGCGGCGAGATGCTGTTTAGCCTGGCTGTCCTGGCTTTGCCTACCTTCACGGTTGGGTTTTACTTCTTTGGCCTGCAATTTCCTGCTGATGTCACGGCTGGTCTTTTATTTTGTGTCAGTTTGGTCCTGGGTTTTTTGGTGCTCTTCCACCTTGGTTTTCTACTTGGTACGCTGGTATTGGTGACGCTCGATATCCGCAGCATCAGTTGGGCCTACTATTCACTGGTCTCGTTTTTTGCTGGACAGATGGTGCCTTTATGGCTCTTCCCGTCCTATCTGCGCAGTTTTGCCGAGCTCTTACCCTTTAAGAGTATCTACTACATTCCAGCCTCCATTTATATTGGAACATTAACGGGGCAGGAAGCCTTGCGTGCGATCGGTTTTCAGTTGATTTGGGTGGTGGTGCTTCTGTTCTTCACGCGTTGGGCCTGGGGCCGCACGGATGCCCGCCTTGTTAGCCAAGGAGGCTGAGTGGAAGCCTTGAGATTGTATTTCAAATTGGTTCGCATTGCCATCCAGTCTCGTATGCAATATCGTGCCGATTTTATTACCGGCCTGATCGGCGTCATCACGCTCAATGTAGTTAACTTGAGTTTGATCGGCATCCTGGTCAGCCGCTTTACCAATTTGAACGGTTGGACCCTCTGGGAAATGGTATTTCTCTATTGCCTGTGGATTTTGGGGCACAGTCTCTTTAGCTTGTTTTTCTGGCACATCCGCTCTCTGGAAGATTATCTGGTTCAAGGCACATTTGACCAATTTTTGCTCCGGCCTGCCAGCCCTTTTATCATGTTCCTCGGCCGCGAAGTACAATACCTTGGCATTGCAGATGCCGTCTTCGGAGCGGCAGGTTTCAGTCTGGCCTACACCAATTTGGGGCTGCATTGGGATTGGACAAAATGGCTTTTCTTTTTGCTGGCAATCCTTTCCGGTACCCTGATCGAAACCACCCTTAGCTTGATGGTAGGCTGCGTGGCTTTTTGGACAGGTCGTTCGCGCCGGGTAAATAGCCTAATCATGCAAATTAACGTCATGGTCCAGCACTACCCGGTGGATATTTTTGGCTACACTTTCCGCGCTGTTGTCACCGGGTTGATCCCGGTTGCATTTATGAACTATTACCCGGCTCTCATGTTGCTCGGCAAATTGGACCGGCTGGGAACCTGGTGGTGGCTCAGTTATCTGTCTCCGCTTGTCGCCTTGGTGATGATCGGATTATCCGCCCAATTGTGGCATCTGGCCCTGCAGCGCTATTCCAGTTCAGGTGGCTGAAAGATTCAGAATTGACTCTATGAAAATTGCTCAACGTTTTCTCCAATATTTCTTTGCATTTTTTCTACTGGCTGGCTGTGTTTCCAGTCCGGCAGCCGCAACGGCTACGCTGCAGGCGCCCACTCTTCCGCCGACCAGTACGCTAACGTCCTCTCCTACGCAAACGCTTACTGTTTTGCCGACCAACACCCCGCCTCCCACTCCCACGCACCCCCCTTTGCCTACCGTTCCACCTGTCCAACCGGTTATCGGTCTTCCGCGGGGCACCGACAATTACCCCTGGTGGAATGATACGGTCTTTTATGAGGTTTTCGTCCGCAGCTTTTATGACTCGGACAATGACGGTATCGGCGATTTTAACGGTCTTACCGCCAAACTGGATTATCTGAACGATGGTGATCCGAACACGACCACTGACCTAAGTGTGACCGGCCTGTGGCTGATGCCTATTAACCCATCTCCTTCATATCATGGCTACGATGTGTCAGATTATTACGCTGTGAACCCCCAATATGGGACAATGGATGACTTTAAGCATCTGCTTGCCGAGGCCCACAAGCGCGGTATCCGCATTGTGATAGATTGGGTGCTCAATCATACCTCTGCCCGGAATTCCTGGTTTCAACAAGCGCAAGACCCTGCTTCGCCTTATCGCCAGTGGTATCGTTGGTCTGCAGATAGACCCACTACTCCGGGTTGGTATCCGGGAGGTGGTAATGAGTATTATTATGCTTTCTTTGACATTGCGATGCCCGATCTGAATTACCGTAACCCGAAGGTCGTCGCTGAGATGAAGAACGTCGCTAAATTCTGGCTGAAAGACGTGGGTGTGGATGGTTTTCGCCTCGATGCGGTTAAGTATATTGTCGAGGATGGTAGCACAGTGCAAAATACACCAGAAACGCACGCGTGGTACAAAAATCTGCGCACGTTTTACAAGGGTGTCAATCCACAAGCCATGACTGTGGGCGAAGTGTGGGATAACAGCGAGGTTGTCAATACTTACCTTGCTGGAGACGAGTTGGATCTGGCCTTTGATTTCGACCTCGCCAAGAACCTCGTCTTCACCGCTGGCTCCCATCGCGCCAAAGACATGACGGATGTGTTGAACCATGATTTGCAACTCTTCCGGCCCGGTCAATTTGCCACATTTCTCACCAACCATGACCAGGATCGTGTTATGTCAGTGCTGAATGACGATCTGGATGCGGCCAAGAACGCAGCCATACTCTTGCTCACATCTCCCGGTGTGCCTTTTCTCTATTACGGTGAAGAAATCGGGATGTTGGGCAAGAAACCGGACGAAAATATTCGCCTGCCCATGCAGTGGACAGGGGATGCCAATGGAGGCTTCACTACAGGAACGCCGTGGCGTGCACCCAATGCAGACTACACTACCAAAAACGTTGTTGCGCAAAGCACGGATGCCAATTCGCTGCTTTCGCTCTATCGTACCCTCATAGGTCTGCGCAGTTCGCATGCTGCTTTGCGCGTAGGCGATTTCTATCTGATCGATTCGGGTAACCGGGGTGTGTCTGCCAGTCTGCGCGTCAGTCGCGAAGAGACTGTACTGGTCATCGTCAATCTTGGTTCTGAGCCAGTGAACAATTATGCCTTGAAGCTGGATCAAGGGCCGTTATCTGGTAGTTATGCTGTTGCCTCCCTGCTCGGCGATGGCGAATTCTCAGCTCCCCAGATTACAGATAAGGGCGGCTTTAATAATTACCAGCCTTTGCCTGAACTTCCCCCTTATGGAAAGTTTATTTTGCAGTTACAAGAGAAGAAAAAATGAAACTACAGCGTCACCCTGCAAACCCTATCTTACTCCCCGATCCCGCCTCAGATTGGGAAACCTACAACGTTTTTAACCCTTCGGTCATCCATCACAACGGCCTGTTTCACATGCACTATCGGGCTCAAGGGCTGGACTGGATCAGTCGCATCGGCTACGCGGTCAGTGTGGATGGTATTCATTGGAATCGTCTGCGCCGCCCGGTGCTCGCACCGCACGATGGTTCCGACGCGCGTGGCGTGGAAGATCCTCGCGTGACCGAGCTCGAGGGACGTTTCTATATGTGTTACACCGCCTATGGAAGTGAGTTCAACGGTGCTGGTGAGCCAACCCACGCGGGTGGAGGCGTCCTGCCGATGATTGCCGTAAGCGATAACCTTGTTACCTGGGAACCTCTTGGCCCGCTCGTACGTGGCGAAGACAACAAAGACCACCTCCTTTTTCCTCGTCGCATCAATGGGCGTTACATGGCTTTGCATCGCCGTCCCCCACAGGTATGGCTCGCTGAAAGCGATGACCTCAGGCATTGGCCTGCAGAGCGTATGCGTCCCATCTTCGGCCCGCGGCCCGGCAATGGCTGGGATGAAAAGCGTGTCGGTGGAAATGGTGTTCCTATTGAGACCGAGCATGGTTGGCTAATGCTTAATCACGCTTATGACGAGCAACATGTTTACCGTCTTGGGGTTTGCCTGCTTGACCTGGATGACCCTACCCGTGTGATTCACCGTCCGAAAGATTTCATCCTTGAACCTGGCGAATTGTGGGAACTGCGCGGCGACGTGCCCAACGTGATTTTTTCCTGCGCTAACCCGGTAGTGAATGGTACCGTCTACGTTTATTATGGAGGCGCCGATCACGTTATCGGTCTTGCGACCTGTTCCTTAAGCGAGCTGCTCAACTTTGCTCGCTCAGGACAAGACTGATACGGTGCATCGATTTATTTTGACCGACCTGTGGACCATCACCGAAGAGGGGTTCGACCCCCAGAAACAACACCACCAGGAAACCGTCTTTACCCTTGGCAATGGTTATCTCTCAACACGCGGTGCATTCGAGGAATTTTATCCTGACGATCGGCGCGCGACCTTTATTCACGGCGTCTTTGACGAAACGCCTATCGTTTTCACCGAGCTTGCCAACGCTCCAGACTGGTTGCCCATTCAAATTTACCTGAATGACGACCGCTTCTCCTTGGATTCTGGCACGCTAAGCTCTTTCCTGCGCACACTCGACCTCCGCACCGGATTATTGACACGCAAAGTGCGCTGGGTCTCTCCCTCTGGGCTTGCAGCTACGTTCATCTTTGAGCGTTTTGCCTCCCTCGCCGACGAACATACCCTCTTCGTCCGTTGCCGCGTCGTCCCCGAGTTTACCGGCACAATTGAGTTCCGCGCTGGCCTGAACGGGAACATGCACAACGCAGGGCTGGTTCATTGGCAGTGGCTGGGCCAGGGCCAGGAAAGCGGCGCGATCTATCTGCACAACCGGACGCGCAAGTCGGATATTGCTATCGGAACTGCTATGCAAATTACCAACATCCTCGGACGCAAACTGGCCCACGAAGTTTGGGATGCGCACAACGTGCCGACGCAAATGGTCAGAATCGCAGCGCTTCCTGGTCAAACGGTGGGCATAGATAAACGCGTCGCGGTTTTCACCTCGCGAGATGTCGAAGTAGGCCAGGTGGTAAATACCGCTCTCAACCACCTGCATGATAACCTGACTTGGGATTCGGTCCTGGATACCAACAATCGAGCCTGGGCCGAAGAATGGGCGCGAACAGACGTGATTATCGAGGGCGATGACGAAGCCCAAATCTCCATCCGTTTCAACCTTTTTCAAATGCTCATCGCTGCTCCGCGTCACGACGACCGGGTCAATATCGGAGCAAAGACTCTCTCCGGGTTCGGTTATCGCGGGCACGCTTTTTGGGATACGGAAATCTTCATGCTGCCCTTATTTATCTATACCGCGCCGCACATTGCCAGGAATTTATTGAATTACCGCTATCGCAATTTGCCTGGTGCCCGGCGGAAGGCGCAAACCAACGGTTTCGAGGGTGCGCAATTCCCCTGGGAGAGCGCCGATACCGGTGACGAAGTGACACCTGTCTGGGTACCGCATTTTGCCGATCATACCAAACTTGTTCGCATCTGGACCGGTGATATCGAGATTCACATCTCCGCCGATATTGCTCACTCCGCCTATCAATATTGGCAGGCTACCGGCGATGATGAATGGTTCATTGAGAAAGGCGTGGAACTGCTTCTGGATACTGCCAGGTTCTGGGGTTCGCGTGCCGAGTACAACCAGCAACTGGACCGTTATGAATATAACGATGTCATCGGCCCGGATGAATATCATGAGCATGTGGATAACAACGCCTATACCAACCTCCTTGCCCAATGGAATTTGCAGACAGCGCTGGATGTATTGAAGTGGCTGGAAGGACATGCACCGGCGAAAGCCAGCGAGTTGGCTGAACGATTGGACTTAAGTGATCAGCGCCTGAAGAAATGGAGCGAGGTGATCGAGAAGATTTACCTGCATATTGACCCATCCGGGCTGATCGAGCAATTTGAAGGCTACTACCAGCGCAAAGATATCGATCTTGCCGCACTGGAGCCGCGTACCAAATCAGCGCAGGAGCTCTTCGGCATTGAAGGCTGCAACGAGACCCAGATTCTCAAACAACCTGACGTGCTCATGCTCCAATACCTGTTGCGTGATCATTACTCTGACGAGTCTGTGAGAGTAAATTACGATCACTATATGCCGCGTACCGACCATACCTATGGTTCCTCCCTCGGCCCGTCTATCATGGCAATCATGGCCTGTGACGTAGGCAGGCCAGAGGATGCCTACGAACACTTCATCAGGGCTGTTCGTGCCGATTTGCGGGATGTGCGCGGCAATGCCGGAGATGGTGTTCATGCGGCCTCGGCCGGTGGTACCTGGCAAGCGGTTGTTTTTGGTTTCGGTGGTCTGCGTATTACAGCTGAAGGTTGGAATATACAGCCGCGCCTGCCCAAACACTGGAAGCGGCTTGCGTTCAAATTCATCCATCGCGGCAAAGTTCAGGAAGTGGATTTAAAATGACCGTGATTCCCCGCCCTGCTTACCATTTTACTCCTCCGCAGAACTTCATGAACGACCCGAACGGGCTGGTGTTTTTCAATAACGAATATCATTTATTTTATCAACATAACCCCTTCGACAATGTCTGGGGACACATGAGTTGGGGTCACGCAGTCAGTCCTGACCTGGTTCATTGGGAACACCTGCCTGTTGCGCTTTACGAAGAAGATGGCATTATGATTTTCTCCGGCAGCGCGGTCGTAGACCATCAAAACACGAGT
>JBGOXG010000188.1:0-4477 GCA_041479025.1 Anaerolineae bacterium | reverse complement strand
TGGCGGAGCTTGCCAGGAGAAGCATGCTTGTTCTGTATGGCGGGACAGACGTGGGGGCATTTGCAAGGATATTGAGACAAAATTACCAAGGGAAAATACCAAAATTATTTGATCTATTCGAATTCATTGAAAACAATGTGCATGCACCATTCCTGGGACTGGAATTGCCTTACGTGCTCCAACACATCACGCATAAGGAAGATAAACCCGAAGGTGCTCAACGAGCGGCGGCGATCCGAGAAGCAGCGGAATGGATAGCGAGAAGCCTATGAACATGGCGGACCAGATCGCTGCCTTGATCGATCTTGTTGAACGTGAGCGGAATGCTGTTCTTGATTTGGATGCAGCGAATAGCATTCTAAGCGACACGGCACTGGTCAACATGGGATATGCAATTGGCGGGTTGCAGGTGACCAGCCATGAAGAAGATATTGTCATTTTAAATTGTCAGAACAATGAATCAAGATTCCGCCCGGGGGACCAGCTGCTCTTCTCCTGCACGGGCAATAGATCCTTTTGGGGAGTTCTCACAAAGGTTCTCAACGGCGGGAGGGAATTACACTGCCGAGCGGGAGGTAAAATGCCCGCGGTGGGATCCGGTCCCTGGCTGGCCACGGAAAACCTTGTCAGCTTATCCAATTCCATCATCAAGGCTCTGGAAAAACTGCAACCGGGCGGTCCGGGCTGGGGACTGGTGAAGAGATTATTCAGGGAGGAAGTCCCTGCCATTCCGGGAATTCTCCCGAGGATCGAGATCGACTCAGAGAGCCTTTATTCCCAATTGGAAAGAGATTCCGCGCAAGGCCTGGACGATTCGCAATTAGCAGTATTCAAGGAATGCCTCAAGATGCCTGCTTTGATGGGGGTGCAGGGACCACCAGGAACCGGGAAGACCATGCTCTTGAGCTTCGTGGGGGAAGGATTGGTCAGATCAGGAAAGAAAATTGTTTTACTTGCACCGACCCACCAGGCAATCAATAATGCCCTCTCAACAATAAAACGATTATTCCCGGGGCGACAAGTAATAAAAGTGGGTGATGAGTTACGAAATGAATCCCTGGATTCAAGCATTCCGATTGTGTTCAAAAATAAGGCCATCGAAGAATATCCTGCAGATACCATTTTTGGCATGACGTTCATGGCCGGACTCTCGCGCTTGATGGGAGTAGATCGACGACCGATCGATCCGAATGTTGTGATCATCGATGAGGCTGGGCAGCTACCGCTTGCACAGGGCGTGTGCGCGGCATTGTGCGGCGCGGGTTCAATCTTCATTTTCGGAGATGACCGACAAATGCCGCCTGTATTTACAGGTGATGTAGGCGATGATGAATACGCTGTTTCTGTGTTCGCGCAACTGCGAAAATCTCACCCAGAATCGATCAGCATGCTCAATATCACGCACAGACTCAATGCGGAATTATGCCGCCACATCGGTGACGCATTCTACCCAGATGCGAGTGAGCCACTGAAGCCCAGCGACCGTGCAAGAAATCGTTATCTTGAAATAGAAGTGAAAGGGGAACCCGATGAGCGCATCAGGCAGATCCTGGAACCGGCAAATGCGCTTGTCTGGGCGAACGTGGTCACTGATAATAATACGCAATCCAATATCATGGAAGCCGGGGTTGTCTCCATGCTGATCGAGATTTGCCTGAGATCTGGAATGTCACCAACAGAGATAGCAGTGGTCACGCCATTCAGAAGACAAGCCAGGATGATCCACAATGCTCTCGACAAATGCTTCGGGAAATCCATTGATCTTCCCATCATCGACACAGTGGAAAGGGTGCAGGGAGCAACGGTTGACCTGGTGGTCTATTCATTCTGCGCGTCCCAGCCTGATTACGTAGCATCACTGGCCAATTTCCTTTTTTCCCCGAACCGCTTGAACGTGGCGATAAGCAGGGCTAAAAGGAAGGCGATATTCGTCTCATCGCCGGATGTGTTTAATGTTTTACCCATGGAATATCGGGGAATCGTTGGGAGGAACACCTGCAGGAAATTGGTTGCAGGAGCAAGAAAGGTTTACCTAACTGAAGGATAAGGCCTGGTAGGATAATTGGAACACCAACGGAAAATGTAAGTATCGCCATGCGCTTCATCCACCTCTTCCTACACTTCTTTTATATGCTCTTAGGAGAATCTATATGGCAGTAATCATTGATAGTGATCGGGGGCGAAAGGCTGCTGCCCTTCTTTTCAATGCGTTTTCAACCACCGGCATTCACGGCCATACAGATATGCCTGAAGATATATTACCGCTTTCTTTGGAACGTGGTTCGTTGGAACATATCCTCTTTATTACCCTCACTGTTTCCATTGATTACCAGCGGGACGCAACAGACCTCTGGCAAAGGTCTCGTCAAACTTTCAATGACCCAAGTACCCGCTACCTTTTTGACCCCAAAGCCCTCCAGACCACCCCATTACCGATGATTATCAAGGATATGCAGAAATACCGCTTATCACGAAAACCCCAAAAAGATGCAAGCATTTGGTCCACTGTGGGGATGACCTTTCAAAAAAAGTGGCAAGGAGATCCTAGATATTTCCTTAAAAGCTATGGCTGGCAGGCTTTACATATCCTCGACCATCTTAGAGGAGATGTCCATCCCTCTGGCGAGACTCAAGTCCCCGACTTCCCGTATTTACGTGGAGCGAAGATAGGTCCTCTTTGGTTGCGAATGTTAAGAGATAATGCCGGAATCTCTGAAATTCAACATCTCGACCAAGTCCCTATCCCAGTTGATATCCATATTGGAAGGGCGACTCTCGCCTTGGGAATTGTGCGTGGTTGGTATTCAGGAGGATTTTCAGATCTTTTTGAATCCATTCGAAAGGCCTGGTTCGAGAGTGTCAGCAATCTACAGGTAGGTAACCGCCCGATGATTGCTCTGGATGTCGATGAACCTCTTTGGCATCTTTCCCACTTTGGATGCACTTCACGCGATAAGCAGACCGGCAGTTGTCCATTGATTTCAAGCTGTGAAGCAAAAGGATTTTGCATCTCCGGGAAAATCAACATTCATAATAGCAGTACGATTGAGCTTGATACATGAAAACTCTCTGTATCATCCCATGTGGCAGTCTAAAAATCTGGAAGAAAAATTCCTCTGCCGGCCCAACGCTGGCTAAAGACGTTTATATTGGACCTTTTGCTAGTAAATGTCGGGAATATGCCTCCACCTTCTACCCAGACTCATATGTCATCCTCTCAGCAAAATACGGTTTTCTCTGGCCGGACGAAATCATCCCAGAAAATTACAACGTCACATTCAAGAAACTGTCAACAAATCCGATAACAATTACTGACCTTATATCTATTGCAAGATTAAAAAACCTTCTCTCGTATGACCGAATAATTGTGATTGCCGGAAAAGAATATGTTGCTATGGCAAAACAAGTTTTCCCCGGTAAGGAAATTCATAATCCACTTGATGGTTGTGCTGGAAATGGTATCATGATGAACCGTCTGAATTCTGCAATCCAAAATGGATGCCCATTGTAGCTGGAGAATTAGGGAGATCATAATTGCTTCATGAAATTTAAGTCTAACCTCCCTCTACTTGCCTTTATCAAGGTTGCTCTGCCTTTTCCCGGCTCCTTTCTTCTTTCCAAACTAATGTCTGAATATCAGTACAGGGTCTTGACAAACCAGAACATCTGTGCTATCTTTAACCCGCCGGCCATCCGGCAACAACTGAATACTCCCCTCCGTTAGCCAGACTCGCCACTTTCGTTCGCAGCATTTCCTGCCGGACAATGTGGCGTTTTGCGTTTAACACCCAAATCACAGAAGGAGAAGAACCATGCTCAATCAGGTTTATTTCGAAGGCTATCTCACCCGCGCCTGGGAATACCGGGAGCAGCGTTTCATGCGCCTGGCCAACCACCGTCCGGGCGAGAACGGCAAGACGCTGTCGGACTACGTCACCGTCCAGATCGACCCTTCCCTGGACTTCGACCCCCAGCGTGTCAGGATCGGGCGGCTCGTGCACGTCACCGGCCGCATTGTTGGGCGCGACATCGTTGAGCCGTTGAAGATGGTTGTCGAAAAGTCCCATGACGGCGTCGAACTGCCAAGCGAACTGAGTACTCTGGTTATCCGCCGGCCCACCGTACAGATCCTGGCCACTCAGGTCAAGGTGCTCCAGGGAGCCAAGCCCCCCAAGCAGAAGGCCAAAGCCGACAAAAAGGAAAAATCAATCGAAAAACCTGTACTGCCAATTGTTCCCATCCAGCCCGGTGTAGACCTGGCTGAGTTGGTCGCCACAAACTAACCAACCCCCGGCCTCCGGGCCGTTCCTCCTTTGCCCCGCCTCCTGGCGGGACCCCTGCACGCGTGAAGTAATTTTGCCCTTTCCGGGCCGCTTCGCGCGTGTTTTTTTGTACCTTGATAAACCGGCACTCCTGTGAAAGCAGGGCTGCTCCATATTCGTTACAGAACTCCTTTTACCGGGGGATCTCCTCCGTC
>JBGOXG010000277.1:0-2600 GCA_041479025.1 Anaerolineae bacterium | reverse complement strand
TAAGAGGCCATGCGATCGGGCGAACTGGCAACAGACAAAGAAGCCGCATGCAATCAAAGGTCAAAATGGTAAACCCGGCAAGGGTGCAGGGAAAGTCAACGTTCTTACCTGGGGAGACCTGCCGTTCGGCTATCAAAGTAACCCTGGCAGTGATGTCAGATTGAGACGGCAGGGGTCAGCCGATGCCATAGTGTGCGCCGGGCAGCGCATTGATCAGGAGGGTTGAAGTCCCTCTGGTGCTCAGATGAGGGGCACCATATCCAAAAGCGGGAGTAATGTCTCGCTGGGCTTGCAGAGAGTTCCGGATAAAAAACCCGATAAAAGATATCCCTGTTCCTCGCTTCCAACGAAAGCAGGTTGAGCCTTTCGCACAGGTGAAGGAATTGTTGGGAGATAAGCCTTTGGTGCTGGATCGAGAGTTCAGCTACCTGGAATTGCTTGAAAACCTGGCTGCCGAAGGGGTGAATTTCGTCATCCGTCTGAAAGTAGGCCCGAATTTCTGCGATGGGGAGGGAAAACCAGTCACTCTCAGCATCGCCCATGGCGAAACCCGCATCCTCAACAAGGTTTTCTACAAAGGCAAAGTGTTTGTGAATGTGATTGGCGTTTGGAAGAAGGGCTTTTCCAACCCCATGTGGGTCATGACCAATCTGAAAGCCGAAGACGGGCTGGCTATTTATTTTCAAAGAATGAAAATCGAAGAAGCCTTTCGAGACTTGAAAAGCTTGCTCAACTTCCACAAGCTCATGAACAAACGTCGGACGCTTATGGAGAAAATAGTGGCCCTAATCTTGATCGCCTATGCAATTGCCTTGATCCTGGGCGAGACCCTATGTGATAATCTGTTCCCAGAAGGATGTCGAAAACAACATATCTACTCCGGCCCATTCTCATTTTCTTAAAGCTCAAACCCGATCTCTCGCCTCCTACTCTTTCTCTAAGCCGTTCTTCCTTTTCTCAGATCATCTGCCCTGTCCGAACTAATGTCTGAACTCCAGGTGAACCCATTTGACAGCCGTACAAATGCGTGCTATTATGTACGGCAGGAGAGCTGTCATGGAAGAAACCAAATTGACTGTGCGAGTCCCGCGCGATTTGCTTGAGAACGTCAAACGCTACGCGGCGGAGAATAATACCACCCTCACCGATCTCATCGAAGCCTATCTTCGCCGCATCCCCGCCCGGCAGTCGATGGAGAACGCTCCCATTGTCCGCAGGCTGAGCGGTACACTGTCGCCGGAGGTTACCGTCCAGGATTACAAGAAACATTTGGATGAAAAATATGCCCAATAAGCCTGTGGTGTTGATCGACCTCAATATTTTGCTGGATGTCTTGCAGAAGCGTGAACCGTTTTTTGAGACCTCAGCGGGTCTCCTGGCGGCGGTCGAGACAGGGCAGGTCCAGGGGTATGTAGCTTCGCACAGCATCACCACATTGTTCTACCTGATCCAAAAAGGCAAGTCATCTGCGGAAGCCCGGGCGATGATCACCAACCTGTTGCAGTTCATCAAAATCGCCCCGGTTGACCAGAGTACCATCGAGCAGGCGCTCAATCTTGATTTTCGTGATTTCGAAGATGCGGTCCAGATGATCTCTGCCGTGCAATGCAAGGCTGACTGTCTTGTCACGCGTAATGCGAAGGATTACCAGCCTGCGCTTCTGCCTGTCGTCCAGCCCGTAGATTTCCTCGGCACGTTGTAATATGGACGTGGATCAGGTGCAGAATAAGGCCATCCCGGCGAATAACCGGAGACTGATATTGTTTTGAAAATCGTCACTCGGAATAAAAAACGCTCGCGATGAAGTCCGTGAGCGTTTTACTTAGATGACCGAACCAGGCTTAAGTTCCTGCGTAGCTGGGAAATTATTCCATGCCGCATCTCCCAACATTCCATTGCGATTATTGGCGATAGGTCCTTGGAATATTGAGAAAGGGTACGAGATATGTCCATTTGCCGGGTTTAATGTGTGCGCGATCTCCACTGAATATTTGGGTCATTACTTGATTTATTTCCTGGAGCCGTTCCTGGGAAATTACAAACGTTTGTGTAGAATTTACAATCAAAAGCCAGATCTGAATGTTGATAGTTTTATTACACCTTCTTCTGTGACAACCACTGACTTCGCCTTGCTTTTAGGATCGCTAATATATCCTTTTTCATGCAGACGATCCATTGCGTCCCAATCAAAGCTCTTCCATGCCCTTATAACATTTGGATCCCCATGGAAGTTAAGATAGAGAAGAGCAAGGACAGCTTCATCAACTTTATCCTGGTCGTATTCCATAGTCATCTCCTGGATTATATAAACAACGAAATCCTTTCAGATGCTCCTGCAGTGGCTCAATCAATGTTTCTGGCAGTAGGACGGTTCCGGAGGTGAATAGCGTGCTAACTGCCGGTAGCGCTCTCAACTTACAATCTGAAAGGGAAATCAAATTTTACCCAGCTCCTTGACCCAATCCTGAATTGTCTTCTTGATCGTTTTCCACTGCACTTTCAGGAGCATATGTGGCATGGGCTCACCTTCCGCGTCGTCGTAATACGAGAGACCATACAGGACAGGGCTGATATCCTTTACTTTGAATTTACGCCTGTAC
>JBGOXG010000083.1:0-9409 GCA_041479025.1 Anaerolineae bacterium | reverse complement strand
GGGGGAAAATATCATCGGTTTGAACGAGGCTGGATTAAAGGATGTTCGCCGGCGAATCCAGATGATTTTTCAGGATCCTTATGAATCTCTTAATCCAACTCAATCGATCGAAGAGATCATCTCGGAGCCGTTGCTTGTCCATGGATTGGCTCACGATAAGGAAGCACGTAGAAAATTGGTCATTCGCGCACTTGAAGATTCCGGCTTGAAGCCGGCGGAAATTTACTTGGATCGTTTTCCGCATCAATTATCCGGTGGGCAGCGACAGCGGGTGGTCATCGCTGGCGCGCTTGTGCTGGAACCTCACCTGATTCTGGCTGACGAGCCAGTATCCATGCTTGATGTTTCTATTCGCGCTGAGATCATCAACCTCCTGGCAGAACTCCGTCAATCACGCCATATATCGGTAATTTTCATTACGCATGACCTCGGGACGGTGGGATACTTCGCCGATCGTATCGCAGTCATGTACCTTGGCCGTATTGTTGAAATTGGAACGACTCGCGAAGTTCTCGAAAATGCCAATCACCCATATACAAAAGCGCTCCTCTCCGTCATCCCGGTACCTAATCCGCGTTTACGGCGCCAGCGAATTATCCTAAAAGGCGAAACGCCAAATCCTATCGATATCCCCTCCGGCTGCCGTTTTCATCCTCGTTGTCCAATGGCTGGTGAGGCCTGTCGAGTTACTGATCCGCCTTTTATTGATTTGAGTCCTTCGCATCATGTTGCCTGCTTGTTAGCAAAGTCTGGATAGTGACCGGATGAAAATCACAAGCCTCCAGAACCCCCATATCAAGCATATCGTAAAACTTCGTGAAAGGCGGATGCGCGATCGCGAAGGTTTAATGCTCGTGGAAGGTTTTTATGAGCTTAAAATAGCGCTTAAGTCAGGGTTACAACCCCTTTCGGTTTTTATCGCCCCCGAGCTTGCCGGGGAAAAACTACCCGAAGGCGTAAATTGTGAAATTGTAACCGTCAGCCGGTCAGTATTCGAAAAGATGTCATATAGGGAAAATCCCGATGGGTGGTTGGCGGTTTTCCCTGTCCCGACATACACGCTGGGCGATCTCTCGCTGAAAATGTTGCCATTTCTCATCATTGCCGAATCGATCGAAAAACCTGGAAACCTTGGTGCCATCCTCCGGACAGCCGACGCTGCCGGGGTAGACGCCCTTATCGTTTGTGATCCCCTCACTGATTTATATAATCCAAATGTTGTTCGTGCCAGCCGTGGGACTGTGTTCACTGTGCCGGCAGTCCAGACAACAAATGCCGTAGCCCTATCCTGGTTGCGTGATCATGGGATTAAAATCATTGCCGCTTCACCAGGCGCGGAGAATTCATACGATGGGATTGATCTGCGTCAGCCGGTTGCCATAGCAGTTGGGACTGAAGACGAAGGGTTGAGTGACTTCTGGCTGGGCAATGCGGATACGACAGTCCGGATACCTATGACGGGAAAAGTAAACTCTCTTAATGTTTCCATATCAACGGCAATTATCGCGTATGAAGTTGTTCGGCAGCGAAAATACCGCCCTCCCAGGGGCAATTCCATTTAAGGTTGGTTAATCCGACAGAGAAATGCCCGGCGACTGCCGGGCATTTCTGATTCTTTTTTGCGTTTTACTTGATCACAGGTACTGGCTCGGGAATGGGTGCCCCGTATTGTACTTCGCGTTCATACTTGAACTGCTGTGTATAGAGACGATAATAGTGATCTCGTTGGCGTAACAATTCAGCATGAGTACCCATTTCTGTGATGCGTCCATTTTCGATGACGACGATCCGATTGGCACGCCGGATGGTGGATAAGCGATGGGCTATAACAAAAGACGTTCGGCTTTTCATCAGGTTTTCCATGCCTTTTTGTATAAGAGCCTCTGTAAGCGTGTCCACGCTGGAAGTCGCTTCGTCCATGATAAATATTTCCGGATGTGCAAGAACAGCTCGCGCAAGACTGATGAGTTGTTTCTGGCCTACTGAAAGCAAATTTCCACCTTCCCCTACTTCTGTCTCGTAACCTTTCTCAAAGGTCATTATGAAATCATGCGCGCCCGAAAGGATTGCGGCTTCTTCGATCTCAATAATGGATGCACCCAACCGACCATAGCGAATGTTTTCGCGGATGGTACCGGAGAACAGGTGAGGGGTTTGCAGTACGATTCCCAGCCTTGAGTGAATTGACTGGAGGGAGAAATCGGTATAGTCACGTCCCCCGATCCTTATTTGACCATTTCGGGGTTCATAGAATCGGCACAGGAGGTTGACAATGGTTGATTTTCCACCACCAGTTGGTCCCACGAGGGCGATCGTCTCACCTGGTTCCACTGAAAGCGTGAAATCAGTGAGCACAGGATGATCGGGATCGTCGGAATAGTAAAAATCCACATGGTCGAATTCAATTTTCCCGAGCAATGTTTTGGCGTCGATGGCATCTGGTTTGCTGCTCACTTCCGGCTTGGTATCCACCAGTTTGAAAATGCGCTCTGCGGAAGCAATGGCATGCTGCATTTCTGCATAAACACGCGCCAGATCCTGGATGGGCCACATCATGAAAGTCACATACGAGACAAAAGCCTGGATACCGCCAATGGTCATCAGCCCGACAGTAGTCTGGATGCCGCCATAGAAAATGATGACACCCAGTGCGATAGAAGAAATGATCTGCACAGTAGGCAAGAAGAGTGCCGAAAGCCATGCTGCGCGGTAGGATGCCTCATACATGTTGTTGGTCAACACCTGGAATTCTTTAAGGTTTTCATCCTCGCGTTGTAGAGCCTTGACCACGCGTACACCCTGGATATTTTCATTGAATGCGCCGGTAATTTTTGAATTGGCACGCCTCGATGCTCGAAATTGGACAAGGATGCGCTTGCGGAATTGAACGGCAATAAACACCAGGATTGGTATCGCCATCAAGATGATCAATGCCAGTTTCCAGTTAATGATGAGCATGAATATCATGGAAGTAACGATGTTCATAAATGCCCAGGTAGTATCAACCATGCCCCATGTCATCAAATCAGCCACGCGGCCGGAATCTGAAGTGACACGAGCCATCAATCGACCGACAGCATTTTGAGCATAATAGGATAGCGATAAATCCTGCAAATGCTCGAACATCATCTTGCGTAAATCATACTGGACTCGCTCTCCAAGTACGCCCGCCAGAAAAATGAACGTGAAAACGAACCCGGCCTGTAAAATGATGATTGTGCCGTAGATGGTCGCGATCTGTGCAAGCGTGGAGGTATCGCCAGGAATGATGGCCGTATCGACGATCTTCATGTTCAGGAATGTGAAATACGCGTCAGTTGATGAAGTAAGCGCAATCATCACAAGAAAGCCCACAACCCACTTCCAGTGCGGTTTTAACAATCCTAAAATGCGACGCAGAATCGGTGTGGTGAGCTGGCTTGTATATTCTTCTTCTTCTAGTTCAATAAGCTCGTCTGACATTTCTTATCTCCAAATTTCCGGGTCGGTTGATTCTTTAACCATGTTATTGATGCCTCCCCGGGAACATATTTATTTAGCTGCTTCAATTTCCTGTTCCAATTCCTCTTCGATCCGCGTCTGAATGTCAAAAATCTGGCGGTACATGCCATCCAGGGCGACGAGCTCTTCGTGCTTGCCCATCTGGACGATCTTGCCCTTATCGAGGACAACAATTGTGTCGGCGTTCATGACGGATTGAATTCGGTGAGCAATGATGAACGTGGTCCGGTTTTGCATGAGCGTATTCAGGGCTTTTCGGATTTCCGATTCCGTTTCGGTATCGACTGATGAGGTGGAATCATCCAGAATAAGAATTCTGGGATTCTTTAATAAAGTGCGAGCAATCGTCACCCGTTGTTTTTGCCCTCCAGAGAGCGTTACACCTTTTTCACCGACCAGTGTGTCATATTTGTCTTGGAAGGTTAGAATCACCTCGTGCACCGCAGCAGCCTTGGCCGCTTTTTCCACTTCTTCCTCAGATACGTTTCGGCCAACGCCATAGGTGATATTTTCGCGTATCGAACGACTGAACAGGAAAGGTTCTTGCTCCACGATGCCGATATGTTTTCGAAGATACTCCCGCGAATATTCGTTCAGTTCCTTTCCGTCGAGTAAAATCCTCCCGCCGGTGTAATCGTAAAAGCGAGGCAGCAAGTTCACCAGCGATGTTTTTCCGGAGCCTGTTGATCCCAACAGGGCGATAGATTGACCAGGAAGTACTTTGAAAGATACGTGGTTTAACACTTGAAATTCATCGCCGTCGTATGAGAAGCTTACGTCCTCGAAGATAATTTCTCCCTCCGGGCTGTCTATCACCTGGACCTTACCATCAGTCAAGGGTTCGCGGTCCTGCTTTACAATCTCCATGAGTCTTCCATACGACACCATGCCCGTTGAGGTGGATACAATTAACCGTCCCAGGTTTCTGATCGGCCAGATCAACCAGACGACTAACCCCACATAGGCGAGGTAGGTCCCCACCGTGATTACTCCCTGAATCGCCATGATCGCTGCAAACAAAAAGCCCGCCAGCATCTGAAATCCAAGCACAATGTCCGATAAGGGCCAGAAGAGCGAATGCATCAATAACAATTTTTTACCGCGCAGGAATTTCTCAAAATTGTCTTTTTCGAATTTGTTCTTTTCGAAATCCTGCCGTGCAAATGCCTTTACGACACGGACACCCGTTAAATTTTCCTGCAATGTCGTCGATAAAGTCGCTTCTTGTTCCTGGTATTTCTCATAGGCTGCAGTCACTTTCTTGAAGAACCACAGTGATACGAGCAATATGAAGGGGATTACGACCACCGACGCCCAAGCCAATGTCGCGTTCAGATTCATGATTGCGATGAAGTTTATTGAGAAGAGTAGAATAATCCGTCCTACGCCGATAGCTTGCTCGCTAAAAAAGCGTCGCAAGGCATCCACATCAGATGTAACGCGCTCAATTTGATCGCCGGTCGGCGTTTTTGCGTGATAAGCGAAGGTGAGTCTTTGCAGATGATCGAACAAGTAGTTGCGTAACCGTCGCGTTATCCCCTCAGCGGTATAAGCTGCCAGGCGACCTGAGAAAAAGCTGAATGTGCCTTCGACAGCTGCCAGTAGGAAAAAGCCAAGTGCGATCATTAGCAGACCGTTTATAAATACGCTGCGCGGCTCATTTGCGCTATTCGCGAGAGTCGTATCCGCGAAATAACGTAAAAGCAAGTATGTAAATGTTTTTGCCAGAGCCGAGATGGCAAGCGCAATTGTGGCACCGATGTAAGCTACTCGGTAACCAGTCATCATCCGCCAAATGCCTTTCAGCTTATTCGCCGAAAGAGCCATACGGAAATCAAAGTAGGTGCTTTGTGAAGAAGGTGCAATGGTGGCCATAAAAAATCCTTTATGTGAGAGTTGGAAGCCAGGACTCCGGGTGAAAATATCAATAAAAAGACCGCGGGCGAGAGTGCGCCGCGGTCACAATAGCATAAGCAGATAACCCTGACGATCAGCAGGCGCACTCCAAGAAGGCAAAATTTACTTTACCCGATGCGGAAATAAAGGTGTACATATTCATCCTGAAGCGCGACCTCCTTTTCATTAAAATTTTATTAACGGACGTAGTTTATCACTATCGTTTTCATGTTGTCAAGGTTGGCAGAGGGGCAGGGGGCACCATAACTTTTGGCAGAAGATGAAACTGGGGTGGGATTATCAAACCCTAAGAAGTCCCTGTTCGTGTAAAGTACTTACCCTTGACGATGAGTGAACATTAAACGTTTCGCGTAGCCAATATATAACCATTACACTCTTCAACAAAATCTCACCAAAAAAACTACCCAACCACAACACGCGACAAATTGTGAATCCACCGACGGGTAAAGAAACGGGGGAGACCTAAAGCCCATTTGGCGATTTCTTCTGACATCACAAATAAATATACAAGGTAAACAGGCAAATTCAATATAAATGCAGCAATATAAGCCAACGGCACCCCAAGTATCCAGATAATTACACCATCCAAGACAAGTGAAAAGATTGTATCGCCGCCAGCTCGTAATATACCAACGATATTGATCATATTCATCGCTCGCAACCAGAGAAAACAACCCAGGACAATAAGAGTTTTTTGGGCTAACACAATAACATGTTGGTTCACTTTATAAAGGGACAAAATACTTGGCGAGAATAAGATAACAAAAACTCCAATGATAACGCCTAGAACTGCTCCTAACCCTAAAGACCGTCCTGCATAACGAAAGGCAACAATAATATCTCCGGAACCGATCCGATTCCCTACAATAACTGCTGATGCACTGGTGATTCCAAATAAGAGGACAAGCGCCATTTGATCAATTGTACTGACTATGTTCATTGCGGCGATGGAATCGGTCCCCATACGAGCATAAATAACATAATAAGTAGTTATTCCCATGGACCATAAGAATTCATTGGCAATAATCGGCAAAACTGGAACAAGAATTTTGCCAAGGAAGTGATAATCTATCCGTAAAAAATCATTCAGAGTAGCTGCGGCTGGCGATTTTGAAATGTATGTATAACTGAGTAGAGCGATACACTCTACGGCACGCGCAATCACGAGCGCCACTGCGGCACCAGGTACGCCTAACTCGGGAAAGCCCAAGTCACCAAAGACAAATCCATATGTAAGAATGGCATTTAAAGTTAAAGCACTGATGCTGACGATTACAGGAGTCTTTACGTCGCCGATTGATCGTAACGTTAGGGCGAAAGCAAAGGTTACGGCGAAGAAGAAAAACGTCCAGGCATAAATACGCAAGTATTCGCTGCCTACCGCAACAACAGCGGGGTCTTGAGTATATATTCCAAGTATTTTCGAAGGGAAAAACTCTGCCAATAAGAAGAAAACTCCAGCAGTTGAAACCCCAAGAAACAGCGCCAAACCTAATACGCGACGAATGTCAGGTATGTCCCGTTTACCCCACAACTGTGCAGTGAACATTGCTGCCCCGGATCCAATCCCAAATAAGAGCAGGTTGAGTAGAAAAAAGACTTGGCCAGCCAATCCTACTGCTGCGACTGCGACCTCACCCTTCTGGCCGATCATTAAACTTCCAACCATATTCAACGATGATGAGAAAGCATTTTGCAGTGCGATTGGGATGGCAATTTTAACCAGCAGGCTGAAATAGACCTTGTCATTGTAGAAATCGTAAATGCGATGAAGAATATTCACATTTCTCCACTACAGAAAGGATGGAATTTTATTATATGGGGGGATTGACGTTCAATGTTGTTATAAACAGACTTTCTTAGATTTATTACTTTCCATTTTCTTCAAATATTTCATGATACCCTTTGTCGAGTTCGTCATTTGAAATATGGGCATATCTCTGAGTCACAGCTATATTTGCATGACGCGCAAGTTCTTGTGCCAATTTCAAGTTTCCAGATGCACGAAGCACTGTCGTGACAAAATAATGGCGAAACGAGTGAGGCGTTATTTTCCCTCCTGCAGAATCTGCTAACGCCTGGCGGACACGTTCATCCACAATATTCCTGCCCGTAGCAGTTGTAATCGGTTTTATTTTCTTACCTGCGCCTCTATCATGACGCGCGAAAAACGGCAAAGAGGAGAGCGGTTTGCCGGACGCTCCATCAAGTGATGAACGCGCGGATAAATAGGCTTTCATCGAATTCATGGATCTTGATGAAAAACGGATGATAGCTTGTTTGTTGTGATTGCCGATGATAACCGCGCGGCTTTCGTTCAAGTCGATGTCACCGTGGCGTAGTTTGCAGATCTCGTGGACGCGCAGGCCGGTATCCGCTAATGTCAGAAGGAAGGCGCGGTCGCGCAGGTTACGCAGGCGCTCGGCGTCCGTTTCGGTGGGAGAGTGGGGGAGAGTCTTGGCAAATTCGAGTACTTTAGTGTAATCATTTTGCAGATCCGTTGAAAACATCATCATAAATCTCATCTATTTTCCCGCCTAAATGGGCGTATAGGCTTGTTGTTTTAGAATCAGAATGACGGGCGAGTTCCTGGGCAGCTTTCAAGTCACCTGTCGCAAGATAAACCATTGTAACAAAATAATGACGAAAATCGTGGACCCGAACCGTATCAGGGGAGATGCCTGCCTCTTTTATACGCTCTTTAATTGCATACCAAATACCATTTGAAGCAACCTTCAATACGCGTTTACTAGATTTTTTATCATGCCTGGAAAAAAGGGGCAGAGCAGTGAGCGGGCGGCCTGTGCCACCATCTAGTTTCGCTCGGACAGAAAGGTAATCACTGATTGCACCTAAAGCCCGGTTGGAAAATCGGACTACGCCTTGTTTATCTCCTTTGCCAATAACAAACGCACGTTTTTCGTTCCAGTCAATATCGCCTCGCCTCAAACCGCAGGCTTCGGATATGCGTAGCCCCGTATCCGCTAATGTAAGAATAAAAGCACGGTCACGAAGCGATATCAGGTCGCCCCTTAAATCTTTCGCATAGTTTATGGTTTTTTCAATAGCATCTCGATCGAATTGGGGAAGTCGTTGACCCTTCTTTTTAATATAACGTTTGGCTGCGGCTCTCAATGCCAAGATGTTGACTTCGCCGCCATTTTCCGCATAGTACGTGTAAAGTCCCAACAAGGCGGTTTTGTATGTTGCTTGAGTGGATGGGGAAAGTTCTTTCAACCCTCGCAAAAAATCTGCATATGTTTCAGATGTCAACGGGGCATTTTCGCCAACAATTGTTATAAACAGCTTCATTGCTTGTTGATATGTTACAAAGGTTTTCGGACTACGTGCATACTTTACGGAGTCCAGGTAGCCTGAAATGGCGGTTTTCGTATACATTATTTTATTCATACTAATGCCAATTATATTGAATAAAAACAAAAGAGTCAAGACCTGAGCTTTTCGGCACGTACCCACCGACCTTCCCCACAGATAAGCTCCTCCATGGCGTTCCATAATCGCGCGAAGCATTCAATTCGCGCGATCTTATTTTAATTTCAAGTTTCTTCGCTTTCTCCACATAAAACCCAACGCACTCCCCTAACCTACTGTAAGGAGGCGGCAATGAGTGTACACAAGTTTGAATCAGGAAAACATCGGTTGTGTCAGCCGTATGGCTAATAAGTAATAGAATACATCACCTTGCGACGCCAATAAGACGGGATACCGGAGCTCCAAGAATCCCCTAACGGGATTAACGATCATTGAGAATACCAATAACCTGCATGTCCTAATCAACGCAGATATCCCCTCCCCACCACCCTACAACCCTTCGGACTTCCGCATGTTACTGGTTCCCAAGCGCATTTTCAATGATCTGGTGAAACGAATTGAAAGGTTGCGCACCTTCGAGCAACTGACCGTTTATATCGAACGCTGGAGTGCCCGACACGCCAAATGCCTTACCATCGGCAGCATCCTGCGAGACACG
>JBGOXG010000091.1:0-8747 GCA_041479025.1 Anaerolineae bacterium | reverse complement strand
TCCTGCATTGGTCACCAGTGGCATCAAAATTCATATCTACCTTAGGGGAAAAAGCTAATGGCATTCTCTGGCAGACGGAATTTGGCTACCTGCCAACAAAAGAAAATATGATGTGGGTAGATAAATTTATAGCAGAATTTAACCGCGAACCGGGGATGGCATGGCCGGCCATGATGGATGATATGTTACATATTTGGACTAAAGCAGTTGAATATGCTGAGGATCCTACGAATTATTCCAAAGTAATTGAATATATTCGTGATCTTAGCACACACCCATATAGAGGCCGGGCAGGCACCTATGGAATTAATAAAGAGCGAAACGAAGGATTGTCAGGACTCGAATGGTTACCTATACACATCTACCAGGTCCAGGATCAAAAGAATGTATTGCTTTTCCTGGATACCAAACCTTTTGAAGGCACAGACGCTGTCGCGACAGGTAAATTCCAGATGCCGCCATGGATAAAAAGAAAGAGCTCAATAAAGAAAGCGCGAAATAGAGGAGGTGAAATATAAATAATCACAAAATGATCCCTTTAAAAAAGTATTGATTACTATAGGTATTGAGCAAGTTTAAACTTCTTTGTTATTCGTAAAGAAGTGCGTAAAAGAGAACTACCCAAATATGCATTCTCAAGATCAGTTTTCAATTATCGCTAAAAGAGGAGCCGAAATGAAAAGAATCACAAGTTCCAAGATTGTAACTTTGATTGTTCTGGTTACAATTTTTTTAACAAGCTGTGGGCCTTCCACAGCTACAAAGCCAGCTAGTCAAACTATCAAAATTGGCGTGCCAACTTTAATGACGGGGTGGGGTGCACCAATGGGGGCAGATATTATGGCAGGTCTCGGTATGGCGGTGGAGAAAGTAAATTCTGAAGGCGGCGTGTTGGGTAAGCAATTGGAAATTGTATATGCTGATACAAAGAACACATCCGCCGAAGACTGTGCCCTGGCGGCACAATCCCTGGATCAAGCGGGTGTAGTGGCATTCTTCCCCGGTGCATTTTATGGCCCCGCATGTGCAGTGGAGTTTGCTAATTATGAGCAGCCGTTCTTGCATGCAACTGCCAGCGCGGAGGTGGTAGACCCCATCGCTGAAAATCTGAAAGAGTATGGTAATGTCTTTCAAGTCTCGGCCAGTGAGGAGGCTTTTGGTCCCAATGCTTTTACCGACATGACACAGCTTCCTTACGATTATCCCAATAAAAAAGTGGCACTGCTGGGCGGCGACATCAGCTATGACATGCTCATCAAGGATGGTATCGCCAAGATGGCGGAAGAAAATGGCTGGGAAATCGTGATGAACGATGTTTATCCTTATGGCACCACTGAGTTTGGGGCTCAACTGGCCAAAATACGCACTGAAAAACCGGCCATCATCTTCGCTTGCATCACTTCGGTTGACTCCGCTGTCGCTTTTGTAGACCAATTCCTGCAAAACCCCACAGATTCATTGATCTTTTTGCAGTGGTCGCCGGTGGCTTCGGAATTCATTCAACTGCTGGGTGAGAAATCAGATGGTTTGCTTTGGCAGACTGAGTATGCGTATTTGCCAACCAAGGATAACGTCGAATGGGCAAAAGCCTTTAAAGCGGAATTTGGGCGAGACCCGGGCATGGCATGGCCCGCGCTAATGGATGACATGTTGCACATCTGGATTAAAGCGGTTGAAGAAGTCGGCACCCCGACCGATTATGAGGCCATCAACGATTATATCCGCAAGCTTAGTGACCATCCTTATCAGGGGCGTGCCGGTCGGTATGGAATTAATCCTTTACGGAATGAAGGCCTGGCCGGTGCAGAGTGGTTACCCATTCACTTCTATCAGATCCAGAACCAATTAAATGTACTTCTCTTCCTTGGAACTGAACCATTCAAGGGCAGTGATGCTGCCCCGGCCGGGAAATTCATTTTACCGCCTTGGATAAAGCAATAAGTAAGCACCACACATTTCGAAAGGAGGTGTTTCAATCGATATGGTGATAGAAACGAATAACTCAAATAACAAAAAAAGGATCATAATATTTTCAATCTAAACTAAAAGGAGAAGAAAATGAACAAGAGGATTCTACTCACCCTGTGTTTGGGATTGGCATTGGTTGCCTTGATCCTAATTGGCTGCCAACCAGCAAAGCAGGAGGTCCTAGTTACACAAGCTCCCGCTACCGAAAAACCGGCGGAACCTTGCACGGTCAAGGTTGGCGTACCCACCCTTCTTACTGGAGTTGGTGCCCCGATGGGTACTGATGTAAAGGCCGGTGCTGAACTGGCAGCTAAAAAAATCAATGAAGCAGGCGGCGTCTTGGGCTGCCAGATCGAGCTCGTTTTTGCAGATGTCAAGGCTACCGCAGCTGAGGACTGCGCACTGGCTGCCCAGGTAATGGACCAAGCGGGAGTTGTGTTCTACGTTCCGGGCGCTTTCTACGGTCCTGCCTGCATTGACGAGTTTGGCAAGCGCGAACCGCTCATGATGCACAACAGCGCAAGCAAGGATATGAACGATGTGGTGGTCAAGAATTTGCCCGAGTATAGAAACGTCTTCATGACCTGCGAGGATGAGTTTTCTTATGGCCCCAACGCCTTCAAGGTCTTTGTAGATGAGATCAGCGGCAAAAAGGGCTATGTGTTCCCCAACAAGAAAGTGGCGCTTTTAGGTGGTGATATTACATACGATATGTATATTCAGAGAGGCGCCCGCAAAGCCTTTGAAGATGCAGGTTGGGAAGTTGTCCTGGATGATACTTATGCCTATGGAAACACCGAGTTCGGCTCACAACTCGCCAAGATCCGAGCTGAGAAACCAGCGATCATCATGGGTCAGATTACATCCACCGACTCCTCAGTGGCTTTCATGAACCAGTTCCTGACCAACCCAACCAACTCTCTCATTTACATCCAGTGGTCGCCAGCTTCACCAGAGTTCATCAACCTGCTGAAAGAGAAAGCCAATGGCGTGATGTGGCAGACCTTGATCGACATTCTACCTCAGAACAAAGACTTCTATTACCCGATGTTCGAGGCGGAATATGGCCGCCTGCCCGGCGCCTGGCCTCCTATGATTTGGGATCATTTCCAGATCTGGAAGACAGCGGTGGAGAGTTGCGGTGACTTCAAGGCATATGACTGCATCAACACATATGTTGAGGAACTGGATAAGCACCCAGTTAAAGGTCTAACTGGTACATATGGAATGGACCCCGCATTACATAAAGGTCGCACTGGGAATGAGTGGTTACCCATCCAGTTCATCCAGATCCTGGATCAGAAGAATGTCACCCTCTACCTGGGTACCGAAGCAGTACCAGGTACAGAGTTCCAGGTTCCACCGTGGATTAAGTAATCTAGATAGGAAACCAACATATAGGGAAATGGGAGCTGGATGTTCCCATTTCCCCCTTCTTGGAGGCTTCTTCTATGCCAATAATTCTAGAAACCATGCAAGTCACCAAGCGTTTTGGCGAGTTAGCTGCCGTAAAAGACTTGAGCTTTGAGGTCAAAGAAAAAGAAATATTTGGAATTGCCGGACCTAACGGTGCAGGCAAAACCACGTTGTTTAACGTCATCTCAGGCGTTTACCCGAGTTCGGGTGAAATCCACTTTTTAGGTGAACGAATTAACCACTTACGACCTTTTCAAGTATGCCACAAAGGTATTGCCAGAACGTTTCAAATCCCCTCGGTTTTTTCCACCCTGACGGTATATGACAACATACGTATAGGTGCTCATTTTGGCAACTATTCGAAGAATGAGGTAAAGATCATCAAGGATGTGTTGGATTTTGTAGGACTATCCGAAAAGATGCATATTCAGACAAAGCACCTTCCTCTGTTTGATAAGAAGTTAACCATGGTGGGGGCTGCGCTGGCAACCCAACCCAAGCTATTGATGCTTGACGAGCCAATTGGCGGTTTGAGCCCGGGAGAAATCAATCAAAGTGTCGATCTCTTCAAGCGTATCAATCGCGAATTGGGAATTACTCTGATCGTGATTGAGCATTTGATGAAAGTCTTAATGGAGATTTCAGAGCGAATGATGATCCTCCATAACGGTGAAAAAATCTGTCTTGGCACACCGGAGGAAGTCGCAAAAGACAAACAGGTAATTGAAGTATATCTGGGAGCTGATTATGCTTAAAGTAGATAATATCAATTTCTTCTATAGTGAAGTCCAGGTGTTAACGGATGTTTCAATCAATGTCGAAGAAGGTGAGTTTGTTGCCATCTTTGGACCCAATGGACATGGCAAGAGCACGCTGTTGAAATTAATCTGCGGGCTGCTCAAGCCAGCTTCAGGTTCTATATATTATGATAGTCAGGTAATCAGTCGCCTTCCTACCCAAGCTATTGTTGATTTGGGTTTGATTTACATTCCCGAAGACCGTAATCTTTTCCCTGAAATGACTGTTGCTGAAAATCTCAGGATGGGGGCATATGCCAAGAATGCAAGACCAAAAATGAAGGAAAATTTCGAATTTGTCTATCACCTTTTCCCTAAGTTAAAAGACCTCAATAACCGTACAGTTTCTGGCTTGAGCGGAGGGGAGGCACGCATGCTGGCGATAGGACGCGGGTTGATGTCGAACCCCAAGTTCCTGGCAATCGATGAGCCGTCCTTTGGACTTGCACCAAACCTCCGGGTGGACGTATTTAAATCCATTGAGGAAATTCGGAAGCGCGGTACCAGCATCCTGCTGGTTGAACAGAGTACGACTATTGCTTCGAACTATGCTCACCGTATTTACGTCATGGAAGATGGAAAGATCGTATTCGAGGGTAGCAAAGAGGAAGCCTATAACAACGAAGAAATCCGTAAGATATTCCTGGGTATATAAAAAAGGAGGACGCACTTCATGAATCTTGAAACCTTTATCAACCTGTTGTTGGCAGGCATTACCCTGGGAACGGTCTACCTGTTGATGGCGATGGGGCTGACATTGGTGTATGGTGTAACCAAGGTGTTTAACTATGCACAAGGTTCCTTTTTTACCTGGGGTGGTTACATAGCATGGTACCTTTCAGTCGGAATATTAGGATGGAATTACTACCTTGTAATTCCGATCACCCTGGTAGCCATGTTTTTCTTCGGGATGGCTTTTGAGAAAGCGATTGTTTTACCTCTGCGCCGCTTGCCTGGCTGGGATTTCACAGTCATTATAGTGACGCTGGGATGTAGTTTAGCACTTGATAACTTAATTCTCGTAGCATTTGGACCTCTAAGCAAGACTGTTCCACATCTATTAGAGGGTACGCTTAATTTTGGAGAATTTGCGGTTGCCAAGCATGATGTCCTCATGCTGGTAACTGGCATCCTGGTGTTCATTGTCTTACAGCTTTTCCTGTCGAAGACCTGGACAGGGTTAGCGTTACGAGCTGTGTCGCAGGACAATGTGGGTGCCAAGATAGTTGGGCTGCCGCTGAATACCATGTACAGTGTGGCGTTTGGTATTGCTGGGTTGCTCTCGGCTGTGGCAGTTATCCTGCTCGCCCCACGGACTTTGTTATATCCCCTGGTAGGGTGGACGACATTGCTGAAGGCTTTCGTGGTGATGGTATTAGGTGGGTTGGGTAATATCAAGGGAACGGTGATCGCTGCATTTGCGCTCTCGATTGCTGAAATATTTAGCGCATTTTTCCTTGGTGGAATCTGGGCGATGCCCCTGTTCCTGGCTGTATTAGTTGTTATCCTGGTCTTTAAACCGAAAGGACTATTTGGATCATGGTAAATAATCTTAGAAAAACTATCGTGAGTGTAGGTTTATTAGGTCTATTGGCTATCTTGCCAATCTTTTTCCATGGCAGCAATTACATCATGAACATCCTCATCCTGTGCCTCATTTGGGGGGTTCTGGCCGCTTCCTGGGACCTGATCTTGGGCTATGCTAATGTCTTTTCATTTGGACACCTATCCTTCTTCATCATCGGTGGTTATTCCTCAGGATTGCTCGCAGAATATGCTGGATTATCGCCCTGGTTAGGTTACATCGCAGGCGGTATCGCCGCTGCATTAATTGGCTTTCTCATTGGTATCCCTTGCCTTCGGTTGCAAGGTATGTATCTGGCGATTGTGACCTTTTCATTGAATTTTGTGTTACCGACACTTATCGTTTGGGCGGGACCAGGTAAGTTTGAAAATTTCTCCACAGGAGGTTCCTGGGGCCTGACGAGAATACCCTCTCCAAATTTGTTTGGCTATGTTTTCAGCCGCCAAGAGTTGGTGCCCTGGTACTACCTGACCTTAGCGTTCTTTGTCTTGTTTATTTCAATTATATATATCATCATCAAGTCAAATGTAGGCTTAGCCTTTATCGCCCTGCGCGATGCAGAACCACAAGCAAAATCATTGGGGATAGACGAATATAAATACAAATTACTAGTCTTCGCCCTTTCCGCCTTCATTGCGGGTAGTGCCGGAGCATATTATGCTCATTTCTTTGGCTTGATCTCGACCGCCTCGATGAGCCTGGATGTGTTCCTGATCGTGCTGATCATGGTGTTGTTTGGGGGTCTGGGTGTGTTCCCCGGAGCTGCCATAGGTGCATTCATCATCACAATCGTCAACGAGCTTTTAAGACCAACGCTGGAGTGGCGCTTGGTTATACTGGGCGGTATCGTCATCCTGACGATGATGTTCATGCCCAAAGGTGTTATGGACATCCTGGCCGCATTAGGGCGACTGGCGCGACGCATATTAAAAATTAAGCAGAAAAAATCCTCCTCGCGGGCGTAGAAAAGCGGCGGCAAGATGATCAATCCTCAGGCGAAAGCCGATATTGTCTGTGAAGTTGAACAACTTAAAGATGAACTGGTGGAGCTCGCCACCGGGATGATCAGCATACCCAGTGTCAATCCTACGCTGGACTCGGTCGTTAAGGAAGAGGTTATTGGTGGTGAAACGGAGGTGAACAAATTTCTCCAACCGGTGATGGAAGATATGGGGCTGGAAACCGACTTGTGGGAAGAGGAAGAAGGACGTGCAAACCTGGTCGGAGTTTGCAAAGGTACAGGTGGAGGGCACTCGCTGATCTTCAACGGGCATGTCGATACGGTCGCACCTGGTCCCTTGGATTTGTGGACTATCGCTGAACCTTACAGCGGTAAAGTGATAAATGGAAAGATTTATGGGCGTGGTTCCACCGATATGAAGGGAGGGAATGCAGCCGCGATCATTGCCCTCAAAGCATTGCTCAAAGCGGGTTACAAGCTCAAAGGTGATGTGATTATTGAAACTGTTGCCGGTGAAGAAATGATGAACACTGAAATCGGAACCGGAGCAACAATCCAGCGTGGCTATCGAGCTGATGCTGCCATCGTTATGGAGCCCACTTGCGCACCTTACCGGCTGGCTATTGTATCCACTTCACCAGGAGCCTTAATCCTAACCGTAACCACAAGAGGTAAAGCAGCCCATACCCTATTGCGTAACGAACTGGTGCGCGCAGGTGGGTTGGGAGCAGAAGTGGCTGTTTCGGCGGTTGATAAAGCCTTGATCGTCTACCAGGGGATGCTCAAGCTCGAGGAGGAGTGGGGGCAAACCAAGGTTCACCCGGCTTATGATCGCCCTGGTTCCTTCACCATCTGTCCAACGACCATTGCCGGTGGGCTGGGTGGAATAGCATTCATCCCGGAAGAATGTTATATAAAATACGTCATTTGGCATGCACCTCAGGAAACGCAGGAGCAGGTTAAAGAAGAAATCGCAGCGCAAATTTCTCACTTTGCACAAACCGATGCCTGGTTGCGCGTTACTCCCCCTCACTTAGACTGGCATGATTTTTGGTGGCCGCCCTACGATCTCCCGATGGATGCACCGATCTGCAAAGCCGCCACTGTAGCGTACCAGGCGCTATTTAATCAATTCGTTGAGCCGACCGGATTTTTGGGCGTGGATGATGCCAGTTTTTTAAACGCAGCCGGTATCCCGGCGATCACCATGGGACCGGGAACAACAAAGCAAGCTCACACTGCTAACGAGTATGTCGAAATCCAAGACCTTGTTGACGCCGCAAAACTTTACGCCTTAACAATTGTTGAATGGTGCGGCGTCTGAACACAGACATCCTTTGTCATGAAATATCTTTTGGAAATTGGAATAATCCACTATTGACCTTGCATCTGCCATACCCGGTTTCTAATAAACTAGGAGAGCCTCAGGTATAAAAGATGAAGTGAAGAAATGGAGAAAAGAATGATCGATGAAGAAATCAAGAAGAATGTATTAAAGGCTGTAGATAGCCTGGAAGACGAAATGGTAAAGGTCATTTCCGATATTATCCAAATTCCCAGTATCAATCCGTACATCGACACTGGTCTTAAAGATGAGCGAATTGGTGGTGAGACACGCGTGAATGCATACCTCAAACCACTGATGGAATCATTTGGATTGCAGACGGATATGTGGGAGGAGGAGCAAGGGCGCGCCAACCTGGTGGGGGTGTGTAAAGGTACAGGTGGTGGACGTTCGCTGATCTTCAATGGGCATGTCGATACAGTTGCCCCCGGTCCTTTGGAATTATGGGATGTCGCTGAACCCTACAGTGGTAAAGTGATCAATGGAAGGATCTATGGTCGCGGCACGACCGATATGAAGGGTGCGGATGTAGCTGCAATTTATGCCCTTAAAGCATTGCTAAAAGCAGGTTATAAGCCCAAAGGGGATGTCATTGTTGAAACCGTATCGGGCGAAGAGATGATGCAACCTGAAATTGGCACATCTGCTACTGTCAATCGCGGTTATCGGGCTGAT
>JBGOXG010000030.1:0-18020 GCA_041479025.1 Anaerolineae bacterium | reverse complement strand
GGGCAGCACGATTTTGATATTCCTGTGCCTGGGTTAATGCAGGTAAGGCTGCCGGCAGTCCATCCAGCAAACCTGTTTCCAGATCCCCATTCGATTCACGCTCAGTGGCTTTGATTTTTTCCCAATTTTGTAAGACGTTCCCAACCCCATCCACAACTACATCACCAAAGACATGCGGATGCCGGCGGACGATTTTGTCGTGAATGCCTTTGATCACCTCGGTCATGGTGAACTCACCATACTCGCTCGCGATCTGGGCATTCAACACGATTTGAAGAAGCAGATCCCCGAACTCCTCACGCATTTTGTCAGGGTTTCCGGTATCAAGAGCATCAAGTGTTTCATATGATTCTTCAATCAAATGCTCGCGGAGGGTGAGATGGGTTTGCTCCCTATCCCAGGGGCAGCCATCCGGGGCGCGCAAGTGCGCAATGATTTCCTGGAACTGTTCGAATGCTGTCCCCTGCGGTAGTGGAGGAATGAAGAGTGCAGTCATCTGACCAGATTGAATGCGATGGTCAATTTCCTTAAGTGGGATTTCCTCCACAGTTTGGTTCTCCGTCCCATAAGCGCACAATAACCTTACACGATAATCAGCCGGATAAACTGTAGTGAGCATCGCTTTCATCTCGGCTGCAATTTCCTTGGATTCGATCCCAACAATCAATACGGGCACTTCCGGAGAAAACGGCGGCACATGTAGTTTACGCAGAGCTGCCACCTCCGCCAGGAAAATTCCCGAGAGAGTATCCAGACCAAGCGCTGAGAAAATGGAAGAGAGGGTTGTTAAAGAGGGCATAATTGCCTCCGGGAATTAAAATTCAAAGCGCAAAACGTAAAGCGTATGGTTACCCAACGCGGAACGTTCTGCGCTTTACGCATTATTGTTCGTTAGTAATTAACGCTTGGTATAAGTTGGAGCCTTGCGGGCGCGTTTAAGACCGGGTTTCTTGCGTTCTTTGATGCGGGCATCGCGGGTCAGCAGACCTGCCTTTCGCATGGCGGAGTTCCATTCCCCGTTTATCTTGACGAGCGCACGAGTCAACCCGAGCTTAACCGCGTCAGTCTGGCCAGTGACGCCACCGCCATTCACCTTTACGGTGATGTCATAACCGGAACGGTCCTGCCCAGTTGCAGTCAGCGGAAGCATGATTTCATGCATATCACCAAGTCGGGTGAAATACTGATCAGCTTCTTTCTCATTCACCACGAATTTACCTGAACCGTTCGCAACCCGCACACGCGCAGTTGCTTCCTTGCGGCGTCCAATACCTTCGAAATACTGAGCCATAATAATCTTTCTACTCCTTTATTTGCTAGGCGACCTGGGTACCGTGTGGATGTTCGGCACCAGAGTAAATCTTTAACCGTTTGAGCGTTTCACGACCCATCTTGTTGTGAGGCAACATTCCCCATACAGCAGCACGAATGACGCGATCGGGATGTTGCTGGAGTTGGTCACGCAGAGAGATGGATTTCATCCCACCGGGATAATTGGAATGGTGATAGTAGAATTTATCATTCAACTTGTTGCCAGTGACGGTAATGTTGGCGGCATTGATGACGACGACGTTATCGCCCATCGGAACGCCAGGGGTAAATGTGGGTTTGTGTTTACCGAGCAGCAGCGCTGCAATTTGAGTCGCAACGCGCCCCAGGATTTGCCCGTTGGCATCCACCACGATCCAGTTGCGTTTGATCTCAGCAGCTTTAGGATAATACGATTTTTGCATCGTTCGTGTCTCCGCTTTCAAACTTGATTACTTTTTTATATGATCATCTATCCGGATACTTCACTTCGACGAGTGTCAGCCCGGCTGGAGAAGCCAGCCCCGCGGGGAGCTGGTCCTGACTTTCCAGCGCACGCTGGAACGCCTCCACCCGTACCCTGCCCTGTCCGACTGCAACCTGGGCAAATACCATGCGTCTCACCATTCGGTAGAGGAAGGCATCTGCCACGACATCAAAGATCCACTCGTCGCCGCTGGCTGTCCACTTCGAGAGCGTGACAGTCCGTACGGTGCTGCCGTTTACCCGGGGCGGGGAACCAAAAGCAGCAAAATCGTGTTTGCCTGTCAGCATCGCAGCAACAGCATGGAGTGCCTCCTCGTCCAGAGCAGGCCAGGTCCGCCAGGAATAGCGATCACGCAGCGGGTCGCGGACGGGTTGGTTGTACAGACGGTAACGGTAATGACGGGATATTGCATCAAACCGCGGATGAAATTGGTCATCCACCCTCCGTACCGATTGCACAGCCATATCATGAGGCAGGTGCGAATTCAGGGCACTGCGCAGGGTTTCGTCAGGATGACTCCAGTTTAGATCCACTGCTGCAACCTGGCCCGAGGCATGCACACCGGTATCAGTGCGTCCTGCCAGCAGGATCGACCTGCCATCCCAGCCCAACTTTCTGAGTGCCTCCTCAAGGACACTCTGGACTGTTCGGGAAATTGCCTGCCGCTGACTCCCGACAAATTGGGTGCCGTCGTAAGCAAAGATGATCTGGTAACGTGCCATGTGTCTTGGCGATTTTTTCGCCAGCTTTGACGGATTTATCCGTCAAATAGAAATTACTCTTCTACGAATTCGATGACCACCATTTCGGCACCATCACCCCGACGCGGACCCAGTTTAAGGATGCGCGTATAACCGCCGGGACGATTGGCAAACCGAGGGGCAATGTCGTCAAACAGCTTGGTGACCGGCTGGTTGCTCCCGAGGCGGGAGGCGACTAAACGGCGGGCATGGACTTTGCCTGCTTCGCTTGCTTCGCTGGAGCGGCGAGCAATGGTGATTAAACGCTCCGCTTCGCCGCGAATCGCCTTTGCCTTGGCGTGCGTGGTGGTGATCCGCTCGTGTTCAAAGAGCTGTTTGATCAAGGTGCGGCGCAAGGCGATGCGCGCGCTGGTGGTTCTTCCTAGTTTATAACCTGCTACCTGATGTCGCATTTCTACCTACTCCACAGTCGTCTTTTCGTCTTTCAAGTAGCCTTTTTCGCGCATCTTCTGTCGCAGTTCATCCAGCGACTTTTCACCGAAATTACGGATCGACATCACCGCCTGGTCGCCTTTATCAAGCAATTCCAGGACGTCACCCACTGTGGTGATGCCAGTACGCTTCAATGAGTTGAAGACACGCACTGAAAGATCCAGAGCTTCCACAGGCGTTTCCGCCAATTCGCTGGTCAGATGGCTACCGGATACTTCCTTCTCGATGGAAATTGCAAGGGTTTCTTCACTGACACCGGCTATGAAGCGCAGGTGTTCAATAATGAGCTTTGCCGCGGCGCTGAGCGATTTCTCAGGGGATACCGTGCCATCGGTCCAGATTTCAAGGACTAGTTTATCGTAATTCGTGCTCTGCCCCACGCGGGCAGATGTTACTTCCCAATCCACGCGTTTGACCGGGCTGAAAATCGCATCCACCGGTAGTTCACCGATGGGCAACCGTCCGCCGCGTTCGTTGGCAGGGGAATATCCCCGTCCGCGCTCGACAGTGAGTTCTATATCGTGGCGAGTCTTGTGGTTATCAACGGTGAAAAGGTACAGGTCGGGGTTGATGACCTCAATCTCGGCAGGGGTAATGATGTCCGCTGCGGTCACCACACCTTCTCCGCGGACTTCAAGCTGCATGCGCGTGGTGTCAACCCCGTCCAATTTCAGCCGAAGCTGCTTGATCTGCAGAGTCACCTGAATGACATCCTCGCGGACTCCCGGGATATCAGTGAACTCGTGCAGCACATCCGCAATTCTGATAGATGTCACAGCCACGCCATCCAGCGAGGATAACAACACACGACGCAGGGCGTTCCCCAGTGTGTGTCCGTATCCGCGTTCAAGCGGACTGATGACAAATTTTCCATAGTTTCGAGCTTCTGCTTCCCGCTCGATTTTGGGCATGACCATGTTTGATAAACCCGTCACGGTTCACCTCTCCCTTTTCAAGTGAAACGGTGCTGCCTGGCTTGATAATCAACCCACACCAGGACGGATAATTATTACCTATCGACGTGAGTAATACTCGACGATCAGTTGCTCGTTCAGATTACCATCAATCTCAGCCCGTTCCGGTAAACGCTGGACAGCGCCGTACAAATTCTTCAAGTCGCGGTTCAGCCACATAGGAAAAGTCCGCTTTTCGGCGACGTCGACAAGTTCCTTGAAGTAGACACCACCCCGCGAACCTTCGCGGACGGTCAGAACATCACCGGCATCAAGGAGCATCGACGGTACATCCGTGCGACGCCCGTTCACGGTAAAGTGCCCATGGGTTACAAGCAGGCGCGCCTGAGCGCGGCTGGAAGCAAACCCCATGCGGAAGACCACGTTATCAAGACGGGATTCGAGGATCTGAAGCAAATTCAAACCAGTCAGACCGCGTCGGCCGAGCGCTGTTTCATAATAGCGCCGGAACTGGCGTTCGAAAACGCCATATACGCGGCGTGCCTTTTGTTTGGCGCGCAACTGACGGGCATAGTCGGATTCGCGGCCGGTACCCCCTCTGTTGGAACGGGAGCCCGTGCGGCCATGCTGACCGGGTGCGAAGCTGCGCTTTTCGAATGAACAGTGCGGTGTAAAGCAGCGCTCGCCCTTTAAGAACAATTTTTCACCTTCACGCCGGCATAGTTTGCATACCGGACCAAGATATTTCGCCATTTGTTTTACCCTCTCAAATAAACAAGCTTACACGCGGCGTTTCTTCGGAGGACGGCAGCCGTTATGAGGAACGGGCGTCAGATCCGAAATGGAACGCACTTTCACACCCATGGATTGGACAGCGCGAATCGCAGATTCGCGGCCAGGACCGGGACCTTTGACGAAGAGTTCGACTTCCTGAATGCCCATCGCCTGAGCGGCTTTAATCGCCTGTTCAGCAGCCAGACGGGCAGCAAAAGGGGTGCTCTTTCGAGAACCTTTGAAGCCAGCCGAACCAGCCGAGCCCCAGGTAAGGGTGTTTCCCTGTGAATCGGTAACCGTCACAATTGTATTATTGAACGAGGCGAAAATATGAACCTGCCCCGAAGATAGAGTGCGCTTTACTTTTCGAGCGCCGCCGCCTGCACGACGCGTGGAACGTACATTTTGAGCCATTGTACCTCGCAGTTACTACCTGAATTTCCCGGACTAGGATTACTTCTTGCCGCCACGGCGGCGACCGCGTCCTGCAACAGTCTTTTTCGGACCTTTGCGGGTGCGGGCGTTCGTGCGGGTGCGCTGCCCGTGAACGGGCAGATTTCGGCGATGACGCATGCCACGATAACACCCGATTTCTATCAGGCGTTTGATATTGAGCTGTTCTTCACGGCGCAGATCACCTTCAACCGTGAGGTTCTTGTTGATGTAATCACGCAACGCAGCCACTTCGGCCTCAGTGAGGTCTTTGATGCGCGTGTCGGGATTCACCTTGGTGGCGGCTAGAATTTCCTGGGAGCGCGTCAGGCCAACGCCATACATGTAAGTCAGGCCAATTTCGACCCGTTTGTTGCGAGGGAGATCAACACCTTCAATTCTTGCCATGTCTTATTACCCTTGTCGCTGTTTGTGCTTAGGATTTTCGCAGATCACATAGAGTCTGCCTGCGCGCTTGACAATCTTGCATTTCGCACAGCGCTTGCGAATGGATGGTGATACTTTCATTAGACTTTCTCCTTAGAACAATTCCTGTCAGTTCAGCCAAAGTTTGAATTATACACGTCCTTACGCATTCCGTCCAGAATCTGGTTTCGTGCTTTGCTCACGGGACAGTCAGGATGAGAGGATCTCCTTCGGTGACCGCGATCGAATGCTCGAAATGCGCAGTCAGTGAGCCATCAGCAGAAACTACCGTCCATTGATCGGCCAGAACGCGTGTCTCCGGCGTGCCTACCAGGACCATCGGCTCAAGCGCCAGTACAAGTCCGGGACGCAGTTCCAACCCGTGTCCTGTTACACCGTAATTGGGCACTTCGGGACCTTCGTGCATCTGTCGCCCGACGCCGTGGCCGGTGTAAACGTGCGTCACATGAAAACCACGGCTTTCAACATATTGCTGTATCGCAGCCGAAACGTCGCCCGTGCGTTTACCAGTCCGCATTTGTGCAATCCCAGCGGAAAGGGCGCCTTCTGTTACCTCCAGCAGCTTCTTTGCGGTCGGAGAGAGGTCACCCACTCCGGCAGAATACGCTGAATCAGCAACATATCCTTCCAATAACGTCCCGCAGTCCACTGAGACGATATCACCCTCTTTGAGCTTGCGTTTTCCGGGGATACCGTGTACCAGCTGCTCATTGATGCTGACGGTTATGGACGCAGGAAATGGCGGACGCCCGTAGCCTTTGAAAGGCGATACAGCACCGTGTTTCTGCAGCATTTCCTCAGCAGCCGCGTTGAGGTCTGCTGTAGTCACACCGGGTTTTAAAAGTTCGCGAGTGGCTGCCAGAGTTTTGTGATTGATCCGGCCGGCTTCCCGCATCAGCGCGATTTCAGCCGGATTTTTGATGTGAACCTGACGAGCCCAGCTCATATGATATTTTTTCTCTCAAGCGCTTCCACCAGCAAGTGAGCCACCTGCTCAATGGGTTGCGCACCATCGACTTTGATTAGTTTTCCCTGTCTCGTATAAAAAGCGATCAAGGGCGATGTGTCTTTCATATATACCAGGATGCGCCGTTTTACCGTTTCAGCCTTATCATCATCCCGTTGATAGAGTTCCGAGCCGTCCAGATCGCAAATGCCGGGTGTCTTCGGCGGGTTGAATTTCTCGTGATAGACATGACCCTGCGCCCGGCAGGACCACCTTCCACCCAGCCGGTCCACCAGGACCTCCTCGGAGGCGGTGATGAACGGTACCAGGTCAACCTGACCGTTGAAGTCCGTCAGCATTTTTTCCAAAACTTCGGCCTGTGCTTTTGTGCGCGGGAAGCCATCCAGGATGGCGCCTTTGGCACAGTCAGGCCGGGAAAACCGCTCTTTGATCATAGCGATGGTCACATCATCCGGGACCAATTCGCCTTTATTCATGTAAGTTTGAGCAAGTTTTCCGAGCTCGGTTTGATTTTTAATGTTCTCGCGAAAAATATCGCCGGAGGAAATATGCACCAGCCCTGTCTTCTCGATAAGCAATTTCGCTTGAGTCCCTTTGCCAGCACCGGGCGGACCGAGAAGGACGATGTACCTGGGCATACGCAGCTCCTTTATTTCACGAGGATCGAGTCAGTATAGCCATGCAACTTTAATTCAGCGTCAATATTCGAGAAAGTGTCGCGTACGACACCCACCACAATCAGCAAGCCGGCTGAAGAAGTCAGGAAAAGACCTGCTGTCCCGGCTGTACTTCCGGTAATCGATTTCAGAATAAGGCTGATCAAAAACGGCAGAATCGCGACTATTCCCAGGAATAATGCACCCACAAATGTAATGCGATTCTGAACCTTGCTCAAGTAACGCTGGGTGGGAGTCCCGCGGTTCACACCCGGGATTTGGGCGCCCATTCTCTTCAGGTTCTCACCGTAGTTCTGTTGTTCAAATAACACCGCAGTATAGAAGAAGGTAAATACGACCACCATAAGGAAATAGGTCAGCCAGTAGCCCCATGACCCGCCATTAAACCATTGAACAAGACTGGTCGCCGCGTTGGCCACCGTCTCGTTTTGTGAACCCGTAAAATAGCTGGCAATGATCGACGGGAACTGCAAGATGGCGCTGGCAAAGATCAACGGGATCATGCCGGCCATGTTAACCATCAGTGGGAAGGAGCCTTTAACCGGCATGGACATGCGATTGCCAACACGCCGGCCTGGATACATAACCGGTACGTAACGGCGTCCTTGCTGGACATAAACAATAGCAAAGATAGTCGCCAGAACTGTGATAACCATAAATAGAACCAGAATCAGCCAATATTGTTGATCGCTAAACAAACCACGGAAGTTCTTCGGAATACGCGCCACGATACCTGCAAAGATGATCAGGGACAGACCCTGGTTGCGGATGCCGAATTCCGAAATCAATTCACCCAGCCAGATCGCGAACATGGTCCCTGCCACCATCGCCAACAGGATCGCCAAAGAAGGGATGATCAACCCCGGGGTAAACCCAAATGGGACCACCTGCCCAATTGAACGTGACAGGCTGTTAAAAATATTGATTTGACCAAGCGCGGAAAGGGTCGCCATCGGGATGGTGAGGATCAGAGTCCATTTCTCCATCCATTTGCGTGCCTCGGATGGGTTTTCTTCCTGCATCTTCTGCAAAGCAGGGATGATTGGGACGAGCAACTGCAATATAATCTGGGCAGTGATGTACGGGTACACGCCCATCGAGAGTATTGAGAAGCTGGATACTGTCCCGCCCGAGAGTAGATCGAGGAACTGGAAGAAAGTACCACCACTCTGAGCCAATTGTGCCTGGAGCTGTTTAAGCACGTCAAAATTGATGCCAGGTACCGGGATATTCGCTGCAAAGCGATAGAGCACCAGGATGCCCAGAGTGATGAGCAACTTGCTTCGGATGTCTTCAGACTTCCAGAGGTAACGCCACGCAGAAAAACGATTCTTCATGTGAATATCACCTTGAAGGAGGATTATTCAAGCGGCTCGACCGTGCCGCCAGCGGCTTCGATCTTGCGTTTCGCCCCGCTGCTTACACGATGCACACGCACCTTGAGCGGGACATTGATCTCACCGCGTCCGAGGATTACCACCGGGTTGCGCGGATCACGCAGCAAACGAGCGCCTGCGAGGGCTTCGGGGGTTACTTCAGCTTTCGCTTTGAAAGCGCCGGTGAGCTGGTCCAGGTTGACTTCGTTATATTCAACCGAATTCAGAGGCGTGAATCCTTCGCCGCGCATGAAAGGGAGATGGCGGTAAAATGGCAGGTTACCACCCTGGCGGTAAATGTGCCCGCCCTGGCCGGAACGGGCGCCCTCGCCTTTGGTACCACGCCCGGCAGTCTTGCCCTGACCGGCAGAGATACCGCGGCCAACGCGCTTGCGTTCCTTCTTGGAACCGGGGTTGGGATTGAGATCGTGAAGTTTCATCGTTCGTTCCTACTCTTCAATCTTTAACAGGTGAATGACTTTGGTAATCATTCCGCGTAATGCGGGTGAATCCTGGTGTTCTACAGTCTGATGCATGCGCCGCAGACCAAGGGCACGAACGGTTCGTTTCTGAATCTCCGCATAACCGATCGGGCTTCTGACCAATGTTACGCGCACTGTCTTCTTGTCAGATTTCTTAGGCATACTTCCTCCGTTCCCAGAAGGGCATCAACTCCTCAACAGGCTTGCCGCGGCGGGCGGCTTCTTCAACCGGCGACTTGAGCTGGTCGAGCGCATCGAAGGTCGCCATGACGCCATTCAGGACGTTGGAGGAACCCAGGGATTTGGTCAGGATGTCACGGATACCAGCCGCCTCGAGTACGGCACGAACACCACCGGCGGCGATAACGCCTGTACCGGGAGAGGCCGGTTTGAGCAAAACCCTCGAGCCGGCCACCTTGCCGATCACTTCATGCGGAATGGTCGTCCCGGAAAGGAATACTTTACGCAAATCCTTTCGGGCGCGATCCGAGGCTTTTCGCATTGCATCCGGCACAGCATTCGCCTTGCCAATACCCATGCCAACTTTCCCGTGATTATCACCAATAACCACAGTCACCCGGAACTGGAAGCGACGGCCACCTTTGACCACCTTCGCCACGCGCGCAATTTCAATGACACGCTCGTCAAGCGGTTGTTCCTGTGATGTAAATTCTGTTTTTTCGTAGTTCGACATAGTCTTCTCCATTAGGAGCTAGAATTGCAAACCGCCTTCGCGGGCGCCATCAGCCAGAGCCTTAACGCGGCCAGTATAGCGGAAACCTCCGCGGTCAAACACAACCGTTTCAATGCCCTTGCTCTTGGCGCGCTCAGCAACCGCTTTGCCAACCATGCGGGCTTGATCAATCTTCTTCTTACCTTTTGTCTTTTTCCGCAGTTCGGTGTCAATGGATGATGCTGAAACGAGTGTGCGACCGTCGACATCATCAACCACCTGAGCGTAAATCTCACTGGTGCTGCGGAAAATGCTCAAACGAGGCCGGATGGTAGTACCGAATACGGTCTTGCGAACCCGGACATGACGCCGCTCGCGAGCTTCTGCACGAGAATTGGGAGCCATGGATTAAATCTTCCCTTTCCCAGATTTGCCAGCCTTACGACGGATCCTCTCGCCCAGATAGTGCAAACCTTTACCCTTATAGGGTTCCGGCGGGCGGATCTTCCGGACGTCAGAGGCTGTCTGGCCGACCTGTTCTTTATCATGACCCATCACCTTAACCTGGCGGGTCTTTAGATCCACATTAAAAGTGATACCGGCTGGCGGTTCGACTCGAACCGGATGGGAATAACCCAGGTACAGGACCAGGGTCTTACCATCCATTTCTGCGCGGTAACCCACCCCATCGATTTCAAGAACACTCTCGAAACCCTTGTGGACCCCAAAAATCATGTTGTTAATCACTGCACGGGTTGTCCCATGCAAAGCGCGCTGGGCGGGAGCATTCGAGTTTCGGGTGACCATAATCTGCCCGTTTTCCAACGCAATCCCGATCAATGCGGAGAATGTGCGTGAGAGTTCCCCTTTGGGGCCTTTCACACGAACATTCGACCCATTCACATCCACCTGCACGCCGGCTGGAACAGCCACTGGCAAGCGTCCAATACGAGACACGGCAATACCTCCTGCTACCAAACTTTACAAAGAATCTCGCCACCGACGCCCAGCTGACGGGCACGCTGCCCGGTCATAATACCTTTGGGGGTGGAGAGGATTGCCACACCAACACCGGAAAGCACCCAGGGAATATCCTGTTTCTTGGTGTATATGCGGCGTCCGGGTCGACTGATTCGGATAAGGTTCGTCAGCACAGGTTTGCGCGACCGGCGTTCGCCGATGTATTTGATCTTGACACGCAAAACTATCTGTCCCGGCTTATCACCTTCTGCGGCTTCGAAGCCTTCCAAATAACCCTCTTCCTTCAGGATTTTGGCAATTTCCGCCTTCATCTTGGAATGGGGCATGGCAACCAACGCCTGACCAGCTAACGCACCATTTCGGATGCGGGTCAGCATATCTGCAATAGGATCAGTTACACTCATGCAATCACCTCTATCCGGCTACCAGGATGCCTTCATGACGCCGGGGATTTTGCCATCCAATGCTAGTTCACGGAAGCAAATACGGCACAGGCCAAAGCGACGGATATAACCACGCGGGCGGCCGCAGCGAGCACAGCGATTGCGCACACGTGCAGCATACTTGCGCCGCGTTTCTCGATAAGACATGCATTTCTTCGCCATAACTTATGCTTCCTTCCTGAACGGCATTCCAAGCAATTGTAAAAGGACTCTCGCAAGTTCATCGGATTTTGCCGAAGTCACGATTGTGATTTCGAGTCCTCGAAGTTTTTCAATCTTGTCATATTCGATCTCCGGGAAGACCAACTGATCCTGCAATCCCAGCGTGTAATTGCCGCGCCCATCTAATTTTGGTGAAACACCACGGAAATCACGCACGCGCGGCAGGGCAACATTCAATAACCGGTCGAGGAAATCCCACATGCGGTCTCCGCGCAATGTCACCTTGGAGCCAATGATGCGCCCTTCGCGCAGTTTGAAGTTCGCAATGCTTTTACGAGCCTTGGTCTGGATGGGCTTCTGTCCGGTGATTTGCATCATATCCGAAGTTGCAGCTTCAAGTGCCTTGGGGTTGTCCATCGCTTCTCCCAGACCAATGTTGACGACCACTTTTTCAATGCGTGGAATCTCCATCACATTGTTCAGGCCAAAGGCTTTCATCAGCGCTGGAGCAACTTCATTTTGGTACTTTTCTTTCATTCTTTTCATATCACGCTCTCCGGCAGCAGGCCTAATCAATCAACGCCTGACATTTCTTACAGACTCGATGCGCACCAGCTTCGTCGCGCTGGAAGCCAACGCGTACAGCTTTAGTGCACTTGGGACAGATCAGCATCACATTTGAGATGTTAAGGGGTCCTTCATACTTAATACGACCAGGGTCCATATTTCGACCACCTTTGGTCTGCACCTGGCGTTGATGCTTGGTGCGGATGTTGACGCCCTGGACGGCAATGCGACCCATTTCAGGGAATACATTGATCACTTCCCCGCGCTTACCCTTGTCCTCCAGGCGTCCGGTAACGATTTCTACAGTATCGCCTTTTCGAATTTTGGCTTTCATTATCTTTGCTCCTGTGCTGGCTAGAGGACTTCCGGAGCCAGCGACACAATTTTCATGAAGCCCTTTTCGCGCAATTCGCGCGCAACGGGACCAAAAATACGGCTGCCTTTCGGGTTCTGACCATCTATATCCAGGATGACTGCCGCGTTATCATCGAAGCGGACGGAAGAACCGTCTTCGCGGCGCCATTCCTTCGCGCAGCGCACGATGACCGCTTTGACTATTTCGCTCTTCTTCACAGAACCTTGCGGCGCGGCAGATTTGACGGTGGCAACCACCACATCACCGATGTGACCATACTTGCGGGTCGAACCACCGAGGACATGAATGACAAGCAGCTCACGGGCACCGGTATTATCTGCGACCTTGAGTCGAGATTCCTGCTGGATCATGGCTAGGCCTCCACCGTCTCGGTCTTGGTTTCTTTCTTCAAGATTGTTTCCACTACCCAGCGCTTCTCACGCGACAAGGGTCGACTCTCCACAATCTGGACATGGTCGCCAACCTGGCAGCCCAATTCATCGTGGGCCATGAAACGTTTGCTCGTATGGACGACTTTACGATAGAGCGGATGCCGAAACGTCCGGGTTATCTCTACCACAACAGTTTTGGTCATTTTATTGCTGGTAACGACACCAGTCATACGACGACGATTATTCATAATGCACCTTCCTGCTTGGCCACCTTCTGGCCCATGATGGTTTCCATGCGGGCGATATCGCGGCGGACAATGCGCAGGCGGCTGGTATCGGTTAACTGACCCGTTACTTGCTGGAAGCGCAACTTCATCAGCTCTTCACGGGCATCCGCCAATTTAATACCAATCTCATCGGCAGTCAGGTCAAATATTTCTTTCGACTTCATGAGCTACTCTCCTGCCACCAGATCACGGCGGGTAACAATCTTGGTCTTAATGGAGAATTTGTACTGCGCCATCTTTAATGCCTTCAGCGCTTCAGATTCATCCATACCGCCAACTTCGAACATGATACGTCCCGGCTTTACAACTGCAACATAGTATTCCACATTACCCTTGCCGGAACCCATGCGCGTTTCGGGCGGCTTGTGGGTATAAGGCTTTGCAGGGAAAATCCTGATCCACACCTTACCGCGGCGCTTCATTTCACGGACGATTGCGCGGCGGGCAGCTTCGATCTGTCGGGCAGTCACCCAGCCGGGTTCAAGAGCCTGAAGACCAAATTCGCCGAAGCTGACTTGCGCACCCCGCAGGGCTTTACCCTTCATGCGACCGCGCATCTGCTTGCGCCACTTTACACGTTTTGGCATCAACATAGCAATTTCCTCACTTTGCAGGCTTTCTCAGACGTGATTACTCACTAACGTACACGCCTTCGGTGGCCTCGGCTTTTTCTTCAACTTCCTGCTTCATCTCGCCCTTATAGACCCACACCTTGACACCGATGCGGCCATATGTGGTCAGGGCTTCCGCACGAGCGAATTCGATATCCGCACGCAGAGTCTGCAAGGGTACGCGTCCTTCACGCAGCCATACACTTCGAGCCATTTCAGCACCCGCCAGGCGCCCGGCAACCTCGATCTTGATGCCCTGAGCTCCCTGACGCATGGCCTGCTGGATGGCACGCTTCATGGCACGGCGATAGGCAATGCGGCGTTCTAGCTGGTCGGCAATATTGTGAGCGACCAAAAAAGCATCCGTATCGGGCGCGGAAATTTCCTTGATATCGAGATCGACCTTCTTGCCGACCAATTCCTGCAGGCTTTCACGGATTTTCTTAATGCCTTCCCCCTTGCGACCGATGAGTAATCCGGGTTTGGCTGTGTAAACACTCACCTTTACCTTGCCAGGGAAGCGTTCCACATCCACGCGGGAAACACCGGCTTTGGTGGAAGATGCGCCCAGGATCAATTTGCGAATTTCAAAGTCCTGCCATAACTGTTCGCGATATTGAGCGCCTTCGGCAAACCAGCGACCAGACCAGCCACGGGTGACATTAAGACGAAAACCAACAGGATGAACTTTACGACCCATAATATCTCCTTCGCTACCTTGCTCTACTAGACGCCCCGCTCGCGCAATACAATAGTGACATGGGATGAACGGCGTAAAATCGGTTTGAATCGGCCGCGGGCACCGAAGCGGCGCCACTTGCGGGTTGGCGCTTCATTCGCGAAGACCGTCGCAACAAATAAATCATCACGGCTGATGCCGAAATTCTCCTCCGCATTCGCGATGGCTGAACTCAACAGCTTATGCACGGGGTCAGCCGCCCGTTTGGGTGTATAGCGCAGGATATCCAACGCTTCATTGGCTCCCTTGCCGCGGATCTGGTCAATGACCAGCCGGACTTTTTGAGCAGAGATCGAGAGATGGCCCAAATGAGCACGATAGTCGGGCATGGCTTACACTCCCTTGGTGACTTTCTCACCAGTCACATGACCGCGGAAGGTGCGTGTCGGGGCAAACTCACCCAGACGATGCCCGACCATGTTCTCGGTGACGTAGATCGGCACATGACGACGACCATCATGAACGGCAACGGTGTGTCCCACCATCTGAGGGAAGATTACACTCGCCCGACTCCAGGTGCGAATGACTTTCTTTTCGCCACGCTGGTTCATCAATTCGACTTTCTTCAACAGTTTCGGGTCAACGAACGGACCCTTCTTCAAAGATCTAGACATAGTTTCGTACCTCGCTTACCTTGTCGGCGCCCTAGCGGTTTGTCTTGCTGCGGCGGCGCACGATGTACTTATTCGTTTGCTTATTGCGACGAGTCTTATAACCCAAAGTGGGCTTGCCCCACGGGGAGCGCGGACCTGGTTTACCGATCGGCTGGCGACCTTCACCACCACCATGCGGATGATCGCGTGGTGACATCGCAGATCCACGAACGGTCGGGCGAACACCCATGTGGCGCTTGCGCCCAGCCTTCCCCAACTTGATATTGCTATGTTCCAGATTGCCCACCTGACCGATAGTGGCGTAGCAATTCTGACGGATCAGGCGGACCTCACCGGAGGGCATGCGGATCTGAGCAAAATCACCTTCCTTGGCGATCAACTGTGCGGCAGCGCCGGCGGAGCGTACCATCTGCCCACCCTTGCCTTCTTTTATCTCGATATTGTGAACGAGAGAGCCGACCGGGATATTCGAAATCGGCATACAATTGCCGGTGCGGATTTCAGCCTGGGCGCTGGTGATGACCGTGTCGCCCACCTTAAGCCCGACCGGAGCAAGAATATAGCGCTTTTCACCGTCGACATAGTACACCAATGCCAGGCGGGCAGTGCGATTGGGGTCATATTCAATCGCCGCGACCTTGGCAGGGATGTTCAGCTTATCGCGCTTGAAATCCACGATACGGATATTGCGACGGCTGCCGCCACCCTGGTGGCGAACGGTCACGCGACCATAGGAATTGCGTCCACCATGCCGGCGGAGCGGGATGATCAGCGAGCGTTCAGGAGTATCCTTGGTGATTTCATCGAAGGTGTAGCCCGTCATCCCGCGCTGACCAGGTGTAACCGGTTTAAACTTTTTAATAGCCATTACTTCACCCCTTCAAACATATCAAGGGTCTCGCCTGCGGCCAGCGTAATAACCGCTTTTTTGTAACCAGGGCGGCGCACCATCAAGCGACGGCTGCGTGCACGGCGACCACGTTTGGCGGCGGTATTGATGATATTCACTCCAACGACTTTCACGTCCAACAGCTGCTCCACAGCATCTTTGACCATGGTCTTGGTGGCATAACCAGCAACTTCAAAAACGTACTGATTCAGTTTGCCCGATTGATAGCTTGATTTCTCGGTAACCAGCGGGCGGCGAAGTACATCATAAATGGTAGTCATCGCGCACCTCCATTAACCCAGTTGGGTTTCTAGGACTTCTAAAGTTTTTACGGGCATGACCAGCTTGTCGAAACTTAGCAAATCCCGAATATTGAGGTAACCAGCCATTAATACTTTGGCATCCGCGATATTGTTGGTAGCGCGGGATACCATATCATATTCATTGGACTTCTCAGGGATCAGGACCAGTGCGGAGGCATCCCCAACAAGTTTGGTCAGGGATTCAGCCATCAACCTGGTCTTTGGTTCAGCCAGAGTTAATTCATCCACCAGCACAATACCCGCTTCAGTAGCCTTTACGGTCAGGGCGGATCGCAGCGCGGCACGACGCATCTTGAGGGGCATGCGCTGGGTGTATTTGCGTGGGTGCGGTGTGTGGATTCGCCCACCACCGACCCACTGCGCAGCACGGATGGAACCTTGCCGCGCGCGGCCTGTGCCCTTCTGCTTCCACGGCTTGCGGCCACCACCTGAAACTTCACCGCGAGTCTTGGTCTCGTGCGTACCGAGGCGAGCGTTCGCCATCTGGCGCACATAAGCCTGGTGCATCAGATCCACATTGACAGGGGCTTCGAAAAGTGCGGCCGGCAGTTCCTTATTGCCGACTTTCTCGCCTTGCATGTTGAAAATATCAACCTTCATAGTAATCTTGCTCCCATATCATCGCGTAGCAGATTACTGCTTCCGCGCCTCTTTGATCATGACCAGACCGCCCTTTGGACCGGGGACAGCCCCGTTGACAGCGATCAGGTTGCGCTCGGCATCCACCAGGATCACCTTCAGATTCTGCGCGGTAATGCGGTCATTGCCCAGATGACCAGGACCACGTGAACCTTTGTAAACACGACCCGGAGTGGTTCCGGAGCCGTGTGAACCTGGCCCCCGCTCGCGGTCTGACTGACCATGGGTCTTTTGACCACCCTGGAAGTGATAGCGTTTCACGGCACCTGCAAATCCCTTGCCTTTGCTTGTACCGATCACGTCCACATGTTCACCGGCGGCAAAAACATCCACCTTGACGGTGTCACCGACGTTGATGTCCGGGGTTTTGATGCGGAACTCACGCAGAAAACGCAGGGGCGGCAGCTCATTGTTCTTGAGATGCCCAAGTTCACCGCCAGTAAGGCGCTTGGGGTTTACCTCTCCGAAACCGAGCTGCACTGCCGAGTAGCCATCGCTCTCGGGGCGGCGCACCTGCGTTACAAAGCAAGGCCCAGCTTCGATAATCGTCACCGCATGGGCGGAACCATTTTCATCGAAGATCTGGGTCATACCGATCTTCTTTCCAATCAGCCCTTTCAACATCTCTGTTTTCTCCTTCAAAAATTTTATTCGAGACTGTCAACCTGGGCTTAGGTTGCATCATCTCTGGGCAGTGCAGTCAATCAGTCTGCCGCGACACGGCGTTTCGTGGGGTCCACGTACAGGACTGTTCTTGCGCTGTCTTATCCAGACTGACTGGTCTGACCATTCTTGCTCGTCAGACCAGTGAGGTGAATAGACGAAACAAATATTAGATTTTGATCTCGATATCCACGCCCGCCGGTAAGTTGAGCCGCATAAGCATATCAATCGTCTTTGAATCAGGATCGAGCACATCGATCAGACGATTATGAGTGCGGATTTCAAAATGCTCGTGCGAGTCCTTATCGATGAAAGTGGAGCGACGTATTGTAAACCGTTCCACCTTAGTTGGCAAGGGTACTGGACCCACAACTTGAGCGCCGCTGCGCTCTGCCGTCTCGACAATCCGTTTAGCGGACTGGTCGAGCACGCGGTGGTCATAAGCCTTGAGGCGGATGCGAATTTTTTGCTTCGTCATTTGTCACCTACTCAATGATCTTGGTGATGACACCCGCGCCAACGGTCAGACCGCCTTCGCGAATGGCAAACTTCGAACCCTGCTCCAACGCCACCGGCACGATCAACTCCACCGTCAGGTTCACATTGTCACCCGGCATCACCATCT
>JBGOXG010000101.1:0-8128 GCA_041479025.1 Anaerolineae bacterium | reverse complement strand
CGGAGGGTTTCCATGCCTTGCAGGAGGGTTTCCAGTTCTTCCGGGCTGAGATGCTCGAAGCGGGCGGACAACCAGGCCTCGGCTTCGACGAAAATGGCATCCATCACGCGCTGACCCTCATCTGTGAGCGCCAGTGGGACGTTGCGGCGGTCGCGCGGGTCCTGGCTGCGGGTGACCAACCCCCTGCGCACCATCGCATCCACCGCCTTGCTGACCGCCGAGCGGCTGGTCTGACTGGCCTCTGCCAGCGCGCTGACTGAGGCGCTGCCCTTGCGGATGCGGCGCAGAACCTGGAACTGCTCCTCGGTCATCTGAAATTTCTCGACCGCGATGCGTCGGATCTGGCTGCGCGTCTGCCGCCAGGCAGACGGGACGCTTTCCCAGAATTTGTCGATCAGGATGGGGCTGGAGGTTGGGTTTGGCATGGCGGCCTCGTTATAGTTGCAAGGGAGAATAGTTGAGTAACGAAACTATTATACCCCGCAATTTTCTAGATAACGGTACGCCGTTCATCCTTATGTAGCTTGCGGAATGTGACACTCTGCTGCCCCTAAGGGGTGCAGCTTCCTGGTCATGAAAACCCAGGCCACTTGCCCGGTGTCCACGGGACTACGCTTGCCCGTTGCATAGAACAGGTGACGATACTTGACCCTTGCGGGAGGACGGATCTGACCCACCTTCCCAAACCGCGATCGAGAATAAAAATAGCCTTTGCGAAGTTGAACGAAACTGAAGAATTTATGGCGCTTTTGGCTGTAATAGACCGAAGAAGGGCTGCGAACATAATCTTCGTCTACCCGAAGAGTGGCAAAAATGAATTGGTGTTTTTGGCTTTATGAGAAATTTTTATATCGAATCGGCGTTATTAACAAGTTTTCTTATTTCACCGAGCCAGCCGTTAATCCTTCAACGAAGTTTCGTCCCACTAAACTGAAGAGAATTAATACTGGTAAAGTTGCAATTGTCGCTCCGGCCAATAACAACCCCCAATCGACTTGATATTGCCCAACAATTCCGGCCAGGCCTACCGGTATCGTACGGTTTGCCTCTCCCAGGATGAATACAGAGGCGAACATATACTCTGTCCATGATGAAATAAAGGAATAAATCGCAATGCTTGAGATACCTGGTGCCGTCAACGGCAGCATGATGAGAATCATGGTCTGCAGGCGATTGGCGCCATCCATATAAGCCGCATCTTCAAGTTCAACCGGCACACTCTTAAAAAATGCCTGAAGCATCCAAACTCCAAAAGGAGCAGCAAAAGTTACATTTACTATTACAAGCGCCCAGGGAGTATCGATTAATTTGGGTTGGATTGAACTTAACATTAAATACAACGGAATCAAAAGAAGTATGCTCGGAAAAGCATACGCCGATAAGATCAGTTTTGCGATTATGTTTCGACCTGGAAAACGCAAGCGGTAAATCGCATAGGCTGCCATCGTTGCCAAAATGACCGTAATAATCATGGTCAGAGTGGCTACGAGAGTGCTATTGAATAGATAACGCGGATAATTTGAAGCAGCGAACAAGTCTGTATAATGCTTGAGTGTGGAAGAATGTGGAAAAAATGTAAGATCACGAGAAATGATCTCCTGATTTGTTTTCACTGAGGACGAAAATATCCAATAGAACGGAGCTACAACGATAAAAACAAGAATGAAAACTGAAATAAATGTACCGAAAGAACGCCGGAATTTTCGAAAAAACATCCTATCACCTATTAATCTGCATCAGCAGGTTTGTTAATACGGTCATATACAATCACAAACACCAGAAGGATAATTCCCATAATGATTGAAGCCGCGGAAGCCCGGCTCAGCCGGTAACCTTTAAAGGCCATGTTGTAAATATAAACAGGCAGGGTCATCGTTGCGTTCGAAGGCCCTCCACCAGTAGCCAACCAGATGATATCGAAAACGTTTATCGACCACAATGTGCCAATCAAGCCCAGAACATACAAAACCGGCCGAAGCATAGGGAAAGTGATTCTTAAGAATTGTTGCCAGCCGGTGGCGCCATCTATAGAAGCCGCTTCATAAAGCTCCTGCGGGATACCCTCCATACCGGCTAACAGAATCACCGTCATCAACGGGAACCAACGCCACGAGTTGATCAAGACGATAGAAATAAATGCTGAATTAGCAGTTGAAAAAAACCCAACTGGTGTTGACAATACACCCAGACTGACTAAAAGATAATTTACAATGCCACCTGAAGTACCCAGCATCCAGCGCCAGATAATGATCACAACCACAGTGGGTACGATCCAGGAAAGGATAATCCACACACGCGCTAAAGAACGCAGATGGAATTTCTGCATAAGAATCACTGCGCTGATGAATGCAACCACAGTCTGTATGACTGCATTGCTAATTACCCAGATAAGGCTGCGTCCAAAAGATTTCCAAAAATTTGGATCGGTCAGAACATGGCGGTAATTTTCAAAGCCAATCAAATTACCTTTTGAACCGATCATTCCAACATCTTGAAAACTGAGTTTGATGGCTGAAATTAATGGAATAACGATGGCAAAGATCATCCAGAGGACAAGCGGCAATATCAGAAGAATGCCCAGGATGCTTTCATTGCGCCGCAATTTGCTGCCAAAATACGATTGTTCCAACTCAGATTCATTCATTTAGGAATACATCTCTTGTATAATGGTTGTGGGGGGCTAGCTGGCGCTCCCAAAAAGGGCACCAGCTAGCCCAGGAGTACAAATTCTATTTCGTGATGCTCTCTTCCATCAATTTCTGACCTTCTGCTACAGCCTGCGCAGCAGGTTCTTTGTCAACCAAAATCTTCTGTAGGGTTTGAGCAATCAAGTTCTGTGCAGAGATCTGAGAAATACTCTGGAAGGTATTGCCATTGGTGAAGCCAAAAAGCATACCATTCTTGGAGTTTTCTACCATAGTCTCGATTTGGCTCTTGTATTTGACAACCATTGCGTCATTCCAGTAGCTGTCTGCAACAGATCCGTCTTCAGTCACTGGCAGGTAAAGGCCGGGTTCCATAGTCAAGAAACGACCATAGTTTTTAGGTTCCATAATGAAGCGCAGGAATTTATAAGCAGCTTCTTGTTTAGCCTTGTCTGCAGTTAAGACCATGACCGCATTTGAATAAGCAATGGTATTGGATTGTGATTGGCTTGAGTTATGAGGGATAGCAATCACACCCAGATCATTGGCATCGCTTCCAGATTGCGAATCAAAAGTAGAGATCACAGTGAACTGTAATACCATGGCGCATGTTTTGCTAGCCAGACAGGCTTCAGCTTCACCCCAGGCCCAACCAGTTGAATCTGGAGGAGAATACTTGAAGAGCTTACTGTAGAAGTCAAGCGCTTCTACTGTCTGAGCGTTGTCGAAACGAAGTGTGCCGTCTGAGTTGTAGATTTCTTCAGCGCCATTATTGACCATAAAGTCGTAAGTGGTCTGATCTGTGTAAAGATTTTTGTTGCCGGGTAAGCCAATACCATATTGCCCGTCAGCGGTTAATTTCTTAGCCGCAGCCAGCCATTCATCCCAGGTGACAGGAGGAGTAACACCGGCTTTTTCAAAAGCGCTCTTGCTGTACCAAAGATTATGAGACATGCTCCATAGTGGGATTGCCCAGATATGTCCATCGTAGTTATATGGAGCGATTGCAGCGGGCATATATTTGTGGGCAACATCCATCTCATTTACGAAATCTTCCACTGGTTGAACAGCATCAGTAGCGCGCATGATGGGTGTGAAATCAGGAATAGCGAAGAGCAAATCGGGACCATTGCCAGCCGCAACAGCAGCCGGAGCTTTGGTATAGATATCGCCCCAGCTCTGAGGTTCCTGGCTGACGACAATACCGGGGTTTGCTGCATTGAATTCGTCGATCAGTTCCTGAATTCGCGCGACGCGGTAGGCTGGCTGCTCCATATGCCAGATCATAATGGTGACTGGTTCAGCGCTGGTTGGAGCTTCAGTAGCGGCAGGTGCTTTGGTAGCGGCAGGTGCTTTAGTTGCAGCTGGCGCTTGAGTAGCGGTTGATGTGGCTGGTGCACAGGCAGCAAGCACCAATGAAGCCATCATCACAAGGGCAATTACCTTGAACAACTTTTTATACATATTTTCTCCTCTCAAAGTCTGGTTGGGTGAAAACGAATGAATTACATTGGACAGAAAAGTATGCCGGGGTCCCTCACCTCCTTTTTAGATTCAGGATTCTTTACTTAACCAACGCATGGCTTGATTCCAGAACTGAGTGAAATATGGCCAGCGGACAAAATCGCTGCCCCAGTGGGGAGCTGCATCCGACGTGATCGCCATGATCCGGCCTTTCCCCACTTCGCCACAGGCCAGAAAGGGATCAGCCTCTTCACCGATCACTCCCAGCAAGTCCGCGCCGGGTCGAGCTTTGGTCTGGTTGTAACCCATGAAAATTGGGAACTCATTCAAGGGCAAACCCTTAAGAATGGGATGGGTTGTACTAACAAAACTGGGTTGGACGCCTTCAGGAGTTTCGATGCGGTCATCAGGCAGAGGCAAAATCTCGACGGGTAAAATCTTTGCCAGAGCCGAGTTATACCAGCGACCCTGCCCGTTGTGCCCCTGATAAGTGAAATAGCCACCGATATAAGCCAACCCACCGCCGTTTTGAATGAACTTAACGATTTCTTTGACCCGGTTTGGCCCCATAGGAATTGCATTGCGTCTATCACCCGGGTAAAGAATAACGGTATCATGACCGATATCACTGAGAATCAAGACATCATATTCAGCCATCTTTTCAGCAGTCTCTGGTAAACGATAGAAGGCATCGTGAGACAGCATACGGGTTACTTGATGCCCAGACGTTTCTAATGCAGCCTGAAGATTTTTCCCGGCATCCCAGATCTGATCCATGAGTGAATAGACCTCAGTACCTTCCAAACCTAAAACTACCATTATTGCTGAATCGCCAGCGTACAAAATTTTGCTCATATTCCTTCTATCCTTTTTGTAGATAATGCCACACCAGAGTGGCTGCTCCGATCACACCAGAATCTGCAATTAACCCTGCCGGCAATAAACGAACTGCCTGAACATTTCGCAGTAAAGCTTGTTCAGCGATTATCCTGCGGGCAGGTTCTAGCAGCAAATCCCCTACACTCCCGACACCTCCGCCTACAATGATCCGGTCAGGATTATTGATATTGACATAATAAGCCAGAGCTGTTCCCAGCCATTTGCCAGCGTTTTCGAGGCAGGTAATCGCCAAGCGGTCGCCCTGCCTGGCCGCTTCAACCACTGATAGGGCACTGATCTGGTCTGGATGCAATGACTTTAGAATACTGGTTGTACCTTGACTCAGCGCTTGCACTGCTGATCGAGCAATGGCCGGCCCTGAGGCCAGAGCTTCAAGGCAGCCGTGATTTCCACAGCCGCACAGTGGACCATCTGCCTGCAAAACGAGGTGTCCAATATCACTGGCTCCTTGAGTAGCGCCATGATAGAGCACACCCCCCAAGATCATGCCTCCACCAACGCCAGTTCCTACAGTAACGTAGAGTAAATGTTCACTCCCTTGTCCGGCGCCATAATACATCTCACCTAACGCAGCCGCATTGGTGTCCTTATCCACCCAAATCAAGTTTTCCCAGCATGTTCCCAGGCGGTCTACCAGATTTTGGCGCAATGGAACATCTTGCCATTTCAAATTGGAGGCCATTAGAACTACCCCGCGACAGCTATCGGTCATCCCGGCCGCCCCGATGCCAATGCCAGCCACATTTGCAGGTGTTTTGTGCAAGATATCTTGAATCCGGGCGGCCATGCGGTCAATCACCGCTTCAGATCCTTCTTCGGCTCCAGTCGGTTCAAGGATACGTTGAAAAACCTGGCCGCTCTCATTCAGCAAGGCATAAGAGATCTTGCTGCCTCCCAGATCCACTCCAAGAGCAAATCGATCCATTGAAATACTCCCTAGTTATAAATGTGGATTGCGAGTTTTCTCGCGCATCAATAAACCCTGATTATGCTCAGCAGCGCCGAGCATATTCGAACTTATATAGATAGATGGTTCCCTGCCTGAAACATTCAATCGACACACTGCTTCTGTTAGAATTGCATTTAATATGAAAGCGCCTGCTATGGTCGAAGCCGGCCCACTGTGCAGGCCAGTATTACCTATCTCTACAACTGCGTCACCCGCCTGAATCTGATTATCAATTACGATGTCCACAATTTCGTTCAGTCGTTTGCCGGCTACGCTTAAAGGGGCTACTTTGGCATAAGCCACCGCTAAAACTCCAACTACTTTCATACCAATTTTTTTTGCTTCAAGAGCCATTTCAACAGGGACTGCGTTAACTCCGCTGTTTGAAAAAATAAACATCACATCATTCGCTGTAGGCTGGTAGTGTGACAGGATCGTAGCTGCCAAGCCAGGCATGCGTTCCAATTTTCCTGAATTGATGGCGCTTTCGTGCAGCATCAAACTGCTGACGAGAATGGGAATTACCGGGGCTAATCCACCGGCCCGATAATGACCTTCCTCTGCCAGCATGTGAGAATGCCCGGTACCAAAAAGATAGACTGCCCCTCCTTGGTTCACTGTTTGTGCAACAGCATTGGCTGCATCGCTGATCGCTGCTCCCTGGGTTTGTATGACCTGATCTAGAATTGATCGGACTTTTTCAAAGTATTGCGTTGCACCAATCAAATCATTTGCCATTATTCCTTTTCTCCCTTGAATCAGATTTCGTTCTTCTTTAATGAAGAATAATTGTGAACATAAATTGATCACCCACATAAGTGGAATTGACGTATTCGATAGGCTTGTCTTGCGTTGTAAAAGTAACCCGATCATTTACCAAAACCGGCGTGGTTGCAGTGATTTCAAGCAACTTTTGTTCACGTAAGGTTGGCAGACGCGCCTGGAATTGCTGCCGCGCCCATTCGAGGGGATAGTTGTATTCTTCGCGGAGTACACGATAAAGCGATTCTTGGCTAAAGTCGTGTTTCTCGAGGATCTCAGGGCAAAGGCTCGAAACGAGATAAGCTGCCTCAAAAGCCACAGGATTTCCGTCCGCCAATCGTACACGGTGCAACAAAACCACCTGAGTCCCGACCGGGACTTCAAGTTTGCGAGCAATCTCGTAACCAGCGGGTTGTCTGCCAACATTAACTACCCGATTACTAGAAATTCCGCCTCGCTGGTGAATTTCTTCACTCAGGCTGGTCAGGATTCCTAACTGTTGGTAGATTACGGGTCGGGTAACGTAAGTCCCCTTGCCTGGTTTTGCCTCTAATACACCCTCTTGTATCAGAGATAACAGAGCCTGCCGGGTTGTCATTCGACTAACCCCCAGAATTATTGAGAGTTCCCGCTCTGAAGGCAACCGATGCCCTTTTTTGTAACTCCCATTTTTGATATTCTCATTGATATAGTTTTTAATTTGAATATACATAGGAATTGGTGAGTTTGATTCAAGTACCATAGTTTGCCTGCTGGTATAGTCTGGTATAGTCTGGTATAGTCTGGTATAGACCACATAAATCATTATAAGGAAATCCATAGGAAAAGTCAAGGATTTCTAAAAAGCCGCACGGATTCTTAGCACGGGTTTGTAAAAGTAAAACGGGAAATTTCGTTTTGTGTGTTGCCTGATACTGTCGTTATCTGGATATGGATATGTACAAGTGATTTGTTCGGTTCCAACATAATCACCGCTCGCTATGCCCCCATCTCCTCCGGCAAAGTTGCCTGTAATCGCGACCGTTACTATGCCCGGGTAATGCACTCCATGATATATATTTTCACTAGAATAATCAATCGTGCCGGTAACCGGCTCTCCAGCAGGAGGGAACTGCATTGTAAATGGAATCGAGATGCCGTTCCCGGTGAGTGTGCTCGATGTGCTTGCGTTTCAAGTAATCCTTCAAGTGACACGCTGCAGCCCCTAAAGGGCGCAGCTTCCTGGGTCATGAAAACCCAGGCCACTTGCCCGGTGTCCACGGGACTACGCTTGCCCGTTGCATCGAACGGGTGACGATACTTGACCACTGCGGGAGGACGGATCTGGCCCACCTTCCCAAACCGCGATCGAGAAAGCAGGTTGGCGCTGCCCACGATGTCCCGATGGCCGACGAAACCGCAAGCCGGG
>JBGOXG010000247.1:0-3124 GCA_041479025.1 Anaerolineae bacterium | reverse complement strand
TCCTTTCGACCAGAGGCGCTTTCCGCTTGTAATTGCAGCTCGCCGGATTATCCCCACGCCAGTTGCTGCAACCATAGAAAGCGCCATATTTTCCTCGGTTGAGCCTGAGATACCCCACGCCACAGGAAGGACAGTTGTCCGCTTCAAAATTGCAGTCCGGATTGGAGCAGCGATGATGCAGCCCCACAGATGTGAACGCTCCTTGTCCGCATTTCGGACAGGGAAGAGCCATCCCATCACAATAGGGAAATAACGAGCAACCATAGAATTCGCCCTTGCGTCCGCGCCGGGGTACCAGCACACCTTCTAGACAAACCGGGCAACGCGCCTGAGCTCTCACTGCAGCTTTCATTGCTTCACGATCAAAACGTACGTCGTAGCCACCCTGCAGTAGCTCTGAAATAAATGGGGACTCCCTCCCCGGTTGCGTTAACAGCCAAACGCTATGCCTTGCCCGAGTGAGTGCCACATAGAACAATCGCCTCTCTTCGGCATGCACAAACTCTTCAGCATGGGGCAGGATGCGTTCGATGATTGGGTCCGTCGACATGATTGAGGGAAACCCCTTCTTTCCCTGAATCATATCGAGGATGATTACGTAATCCGCTTCCAGGCCCTTGTAGCGGTGCGCGGTGTAAAACGATAGTTGCAGATTCGGATAGTGACGTTGCAGTGTGTGCATTTCCGCTGGTTCGCTGTCGTTGTATCGCGCCAGCAGAAATACCGAAGCCCGTTTTCCTGCCGCATGCGCTGAAACATCTTTCAGTGCACCATGCAGAGCCGCAGCTTTATCCATCTCACTGATGACGGCAATCTCCGTCTGGTTGCTCATCGAGTGGGTTTTGATGTTTTTTCGCAGCTGACCTGGATTGACTTGTACAAATCTCGATGCGACATCACAAATGCGGTTGTTAAAACGAAATGTCTGGTCCAAATCTACCCGTTCGGTCGCGCCAAAATTTTCCCGGAATTTGGTGGTCAGCGTCACGTCACTACCCGTAAACCGGTAGATGGCCTGCCAATCGTCCCCAACGCAGAACAACGCGCACCCTGACACTTGATTGCGCAGGGCATTAACCAATGTTGCACGGGATGGTGAGATATCCTGGAATTCGTCTACCATGATGTACCGGTACCCGGAAGTGAACTCCCCGCTCTGCACATACTTGATTGCCTTCTTGATCATGTCATTGAAGTCGATGGTGTGGCTTTGGGCCAATGTCTCTTCGTAGCGCGCCAGCACTACCTCGAAAATCCGCAGAAAGACGCGTAACCTGGAGTCATCCCATGTCGAACCCAGTTGGTCTTGCAATGTACGAATGGTCCAGGTGCTTCCTTTGTAAACATTAAGAAAGCCATCGAGCAGTTTGGAGAAAGCTGTGAAGCTCCCCAACTCTTTCAGCGCCTCGAAAGGTTGTACGCGTCTCACCTTCTGGAAATCTATCCCCTGTTTCTGGCAGTGTGCTATCAGTCGCAGTTCAAGGTTGTCGCTCAGATTCCCCTCGCTCCTCTCGTAACTGTAGGTTTCGATGAGTGCCGTATCAAACTGCCTGTGGATTTCGCGTTTCCAGCGGATATCTTCCCAATAACCCGTCTTGTCTATGTATGGCGCTGTATTGCCATCGCGATCGACGCCGAAATGCTCGATGTAAACATCAAGGTCAGGAAGATAGAAATCAGGCATGTACTGTCGGCGGCTGGGCGTTGCTGTTGGGTGCTTGTAGATGCCCTCGTAGACGTAATCGATGCCATTCATGAACAGATAGTTGGCTATCTCGAGTTCTGCAAAACTCTTAACAGCATCACCCTTAAGTGACCTGATCTCTTGCTGCTTCAGGTAGCGTGTGTATTCGCCGGGACTTTTGAAATCAAGTTCATTTGGCATTGGCACCAGGTAATTGCAGAAGAATCTTCGCAGATGTGCCAGAAAATCCTCGTTGCAGCGTAGGGCCACCAATCCCTCGTCAATATACTTGGCCCGCTTTATCTCGTCCTGCGCCAAGACGGATACGGCCAATCTCCCACCCTCCACAGAGCCGATGATTCTGGAACCCAGTGAGTGGAAGGTCTCCACCCGAACTGCTTCCATCCCCTCCATTCCATGAACACGCTCTTCCAACTCGTCGCGCGCCTTCTTCGCAAAGGCGAGCATCAGTATCTCGTCCGGCCTCGCCAATCCAGACCGCACCAGATAGGCCGCCTTCGCCATCATGGTGCTGGTCTTGCCGGTTCCTGCCCCAGCCAGGACCAGCACGTTATCTTCATCCAGCAGACATGCCCGCCGCTGCGGCAGGGTCAAAGGGTGTTTCTCCAGCGTGTCAAAAAAGGGCGCAAAACGGTGTTCCTGCCCTCGAACCCAATCCGTATTGAAGCGTTGTCTCCACCCATCCGGGTCATCAAGGAAATTACCCAATCCTTCCGCCTGCTCCGGCACCTTTAGCCCCAGCTCAGTGCACTCCCGTATCACTTTTACCGCAGGTTGAAACTTGCGTAAGTCACGTTCCATCTGAGTCAACACGGAAGATCGCAGATAGCCCGGCCTTGCAACATAGTGCTGGAACACTTCACCGCCTTGCTCGACTTGCTTCAGTGCCAATATCGCCTGGGCTTGCCAGTAGCTCCTGCGACCAGCCTCGTAGGCCGGCACCAAAGCTGCCAGGTCATTGCGTCGAATGCGCTTGAGGAATACCTCACCACCAATCCGGAGAGACGCCCCCAGGATACCGTTGCTCACGGATAGTGGCGCGCTTAATGAAGCAAAAGGATGGAATTGGGCCGCGCCATTCGACCTCGTAACAGTAACCCCGGCGTCTCCCAACTCGATACGACGGACACCAGAGATCAGCGAACGAAGGGTACTGTTTTCGATCAAGGGCACGGCCTTCCATGTCTAAATTGCGCTGCACTGCTAACTGACGCGTACATCGTACAGCACCATGTGGCGATGCGAGAACGCCATCGGGGTTAGGTTCGAATTGTTTTCTATGCAGGCAAATCCGCAGTCACGCGACTGCCTCCAGAAGCCGTTCCGGCTTCTGCTGCTGTGTGATTAATACACCACATCATGATCACCTACATTAATCGGGATGATTTCTTCATCCTTGATTAACAACTCAAGCGTGAT
>JBGOXG010000185.1:0-4558 GCA_041479025.1 Anaerolineae bacterium | reverse complement strand
TCAAGGTTCAGAAAAACAAAATATCAGCTCGGTGCAAAACACTTATTCCATCCAGTTGTTAACCGCTTTCCATGAGTTTTGCACCAGAAACTAGATTAGTTCAAGGTGCGAATTCCACGTACACAAGAGCCGTTGTGGATCCTGGTTGCCGATGACGAAACTTTGGACAGACAATTGGTCTTGATCACCAACATCCCACTGACCACTATTCCTGCCGTTCAACAGGTCTATAACGATTGGCGTTTGCGAACTCGCATTGAACACGGCTATCGCTTTGATCAAGAACAAGGCTTGGATGTCGAAGATATGCGTGTCCAAACCGTTGAGCGCATGCGCCGCTTGTTCGCCATCGTCCTGATGGCGGCTCAAATTGTCTTTGTCATTTCTGAACAATGGCCGCCCAAAGCAGTTCTTTGGCTTCGGCAACTGGGCGGCAAATTAGGTATCCCTACCGACCGTAATGGTCCTTACTGGCTTTTGCAGGGTATCTCTGCGGTTATCGTTACTTGCATGACTCTATCTTTCACTTTTTTGCACCCCTTCCCTTTTCAGGAGTTCACTTGTGGGTAATCACCAGAGAAAACCTATTGACAACAGCCATCAAAAAGTTGTATCATATTCATGACAACGTTGTCGTCAGCGATAACATTGGTTTTGAATTTTTTTCTTAGTTCCTGACGTATAAGAAAAGGCTCATTCCAAGATGGGCACAATTCCCACACAAGAAAAACCGCTCCGTAGGGCAAATAGTTCATTCCATGCTACGTTGAAGGATGTAGCGAAATTAGCTGGTGTGTCGACGAAGACAGTCTCACGGGTCGTCAACCATCAGGACGAAATCAGAAAGGCGACGCGGGAGCGAGTCCAGGCGGCGATTGAACAACTTGGCTATCGTCCCAATGTTCTGGCACGTAGTTTGATCCACCAGCGCAGCAATACTTTGGCGGTTGTTGCCTGGGGAATTGACTACTTTGGCCCATCGCGTACGGTCGTTGGCATTGAACAGCAAGCTCACGAATTGGGCTACTCCTTGTTTCTTAGCCTCATGGATCAGCCTGACGGTGGCGACAGCGAAAAAATATTGGACACATTGATCACTCATCGGGTGGATGGAATTATCTGGGCCGTGCCAGAAGTGGGTGATAACCGCTCTTGGCTGAAGTCCAATCCTCTGGATAGGCTTCCGCCTATTGTCTTCCTCAGTATGGAAGCGCGGCCCGGGTTGGCAGTAGTTGCGGTGGATAACTGTTGTGGAGCTAAACAGGCTACGCAACATTTAATCGATCAAGGCCGGCGTAAGATTGGAATAATTACTGGACCATTAACATGGTGGGAAGCACGCGAGCGATATACCGGTTGGCAAGCTGCACTTCACCAAGCCGGTCTGCCTACATCTTCTTCTCTAGTTTTTGAGGGAGAATGGACAGCTGCTAGTGGCGAGCAGGGGATGCGGATCTTGTTGAATCAAGAACCGGACATCGACGCCGTATTTGCCAGTAGCGATCAGATCGCCTTGGGTGCACTTGGAACAGCTCATCGATTAGGTCGGCGGGTTCCCCAAGACTTGGCGATTGTTGGCTATGATAATATCCCGGAATCAGCCTGTTTTTGGCCTCCACTGACGACTGTTTATCAGCAACTTACTGATGTGGGCCGCGTCGCTGTGCAAACATTGCATAAGATGATCGAGGCAAACCGTCAATTGAAAACACTCGAAGAGGCGACTGTGACAATGATTACGCCAGAACTGATCGTTCGGGAAAGTTCTTTGCGGTCCTAAACCAGTCTCATAATTGGACTGGTATGGTTCGTGACCATCCATCTTTCGATTTCACTACTCGCGTCTTTTAGTGAAAGGAGGTGATCAGTTAATAAGAAACCGATCTAATCCTTGAAAAAAGGATCTGGAAAAAATTCAATATTCTATATGTGTGTGAACAAAAGGAGGTTGAAATGTATAAGCAAGTTTCACGCGGTGTATGCGTGATCGCCCTACTCGTAATGGTGCTGGCAGCCTGTGCCCCTGCAAAAAGCACAACGTCAGCCGCTACTCAAGCACCCGCGGAGGGTGCCAAGTGGTGCTCCAACGTCCACATCGTCTTCTTCCCTGGCGGACCAGCTGGCGGCGTTTTTGCAGTGAACGTGTATAACGGCGCCGTGCAGGCGCAGGCTGACTTGGGCCCCAAGGTTGACTATGTCTGGTCCGATTGGGATCCTCAGAAGATGACCCAGCAGTTCAGTGAAGTGGCTGCTACGAAGCCGGACGGCATCGCTGTCATGGGTCACCCCGGCGACGATTCGTTCGATTCGCTCATTGACGATGCCGAGTCACAGGGCATCATCGTCACCAGCCAGAATACCGAGCTGCCGAAGGCCCAGGAAAAGTATATGGCCAACGGATTTGGTTATGTTGGCGCTAAGAACTATGATGCTGGTTATGCTCTGGGCGCTGAAGCAGTCAAACGCTTTAACCTCAAGTCAGGCGATCGGGCCATGGTCTGGGGGCTGCTCTCCCAGCCCAGCCGCGGCGAACGTACGAAAGGCGTTATCGACGCCTTCAAGAAGGCGGGCTTGACGGTGGATTACATTGAGATCGATTCCGCCACCAACAAAGACCCAGCCTCCGGGACAGCCACCTTCACTGGCTACGTCTCCGCCAACCCGGATGTCAAAGTGGTCGTGACCGATCATGGCGGCCTGACCGCCACCGCCGGGACCTATCTGCAAGCTGCTGGTAAGAAACCGGGCGACATTATGATGGCGGGCTTCGATCTGTCACCAGCCACCACGGATGCCATCAAGGCTGGTTGGATGAATCTGGTCATTGACCAGCAGGAATGGTTGCAGGGTTATTTGCCCATCCTGCAAATCTGCTTGACCAAGGTCTACGGGTTCTCCGGCTTGGACGTTAACACGGGTGCAGGCTTTGTCGACAAAAGCAACGTCGACTTCATTGCTCCTCTCGCCGCGAAGAATATTCGCTAGGTAAGGCCTGTTCGTAGATGATTGTGGTGCGGGGGTTTGTTCCCCGCACCACATTTGAAAATCGAGGCAACCCAATGGACCATCTACTCCAATTGAAGAATGTTTCGAAGACGTTCGGAGAAGTAGTCGCACTCCACGATGTGAACTTCAAGGTCGGGACCAATGAAATTGTCGGTCTGCTCGGCGATAACGGCGCCGGAAAATCGACCATGGTAAAGATCATCACCGGTTATCATCCACCGGACTCGGGTGGTGAGATCTATTGGAAGGGCAAAAAGGTGGAAAAACTCTCTGTCCAGATGGCGCGGGACATGGGGATCGAGGTGGTCTACCAGGAACGCGCCCTGGCGGATCAGCAGTCCTTGTGGCGCAATATTTTTATGGGACGCGAACTTTCCAACCGTTGGGGATTGCTCGATATTGGGGGAATGACCAGGGAAACACAAAAATTGATGAGTACTGCAATGGGCTTTACTTCTTCGGCAGTCTCGCCGGAATCGTCGGTCGGGACTTTTTCGGGCGGCGAACGCCAGGGTGTGGCGATCACCCGCGCCCTCTATTTTGAGGCGGAGCTCATCATCCTTGACGAACCGACGATGGGCTTATCCCTATCTGAGACCAAAAAATGCCTGGAATTTGTCGACGGGATCAAGGCCGCGGGTAAATCGTGCATCTTTATTGACCATAATATCTTCCATGTCTATCCGGTCGTGGATCGGATTGTTGTGCTCGATCGCGGCACCATTGCCGGCATGTATATGAAAAATGAACTGTCCATGGACGAATTACTTGAACGGCTGTATCGTGTCGCCCGGACAGGCAACCTCGAAGATAACGGCAAAGCAGCCTGATGAGAGATGCATGGAGGCACGTCAAATGAATTCCATAGTTGAAGTAAAACCGCTTTCACCGGTGACAAAGACCAGAAGCTTTACCCGCTTCCTGCGCAGGTGGTCGCTCCAGATCGCCCTCTCGCTGGTCGGGATTCTCATCTGGGCATTCTTCTTATGGCGGTCCCCTATTACTTTTAAGAGCTATGCTATCTACAACTCGCTCATGTTGACGACCCCCTTCTTTGCCCTGGTGGCGATCCCCCTGACGCTGGTCATCATCGTCAAAGAGATGGACCTGTCTTTCCCCTCAGTGATGGCTTGGGGCGTGGCTGCTTATGACATCACTTACATAGCAACCCATAATGTCTGGCTGGGTTTCCTCGCCTGCCTGCTGGCCGGTCTAGGTGCCGGGCTGTTGAACGGTTTGATCGTCGTCCGGCTGGGCGTCCCTTCCCTGGTTGCCACGATCGGAACCCAGTTCCTCTGGCGGGGTGTGGTGCTGGTGGTGACCAACGGCCAGGGGGCGGGCATGTCGGAGGTCAAAAGAACCATCTTGTATCCCCTGTTGGTTGGCAAGATCGGTCCCATTCCTATGCCGTTCATCTGGACCATTGTTTTTGGCCTAATTGCTTGGTTTTTTTTGAACCATCACAAGTTCGGGGCGCATGTCTATCTCACCGGTGACAATGTTGAAAGCGCCAGGCTGATGGGCGTCAATACCGGCCGTACCAAGATCTTGA
>JBGOXG010000014.1:0-23166 GCA_041479025.1 Anaerolineae bacterium | reverse complement strand
CTTTTCTTATACGTCAGGAACTAAGAAAAAAAATTCAAAACCAATGTTATCGCTGACGACAACGTTGTCATGAATATGATACAACTTTCTTATGGCTGTTGTCAATAGGTTTTCTGAAGTTTGGACATGAACTCAGAAAAGATGAGGCCTCTTGGACCGGATAATATGGTTTAGGTGAACCAAACCCAGAAAAGGAGGCTTCCTATACAAGAGTCTCGAAGAGAAAGACAATTGCATAGGTGTTTATGAAGCCGCCCTTGCAAATTGGCCAGTGCCTTGCGAACAGCTCGACCTGCCGACGCACTATGGCAGCACGCACATCATTTCCAGCCTAATGGCACAATGTGATTTTTCTGGGTTACCCGACTCAGATACCCCTAACCAGCTTCGCCTCTTGGTACTCGTCACCGTTACTTGACAGTTCTCGAGCACTTCCGATTACCTGACGTTATGAATAAGACATTGCATCCCATTCAAAGGCGGTATGCAATCACTTGGTGGGCCCGGCTGGATTCGTCGCGCAGCACTCTATAAGAGAACCAGCGACTAAGCGATTATGAGCTAGGCAGGGAGTCTTCCATAGCTTCCACTCTCGTTCAGCACCCTCATGTCTGGCGGTCTTTGTCTACGCTACCGTACCAAATGTGGGGGTGGCGATCCATTTCGTAGTCTTTTTCGAGGGGGACCCTACTAATTTCAGCTCACAACAGAACGCGGGGACATTCTTATTAATCCTTGACAGTTTGCTTTTCTTAAGTCAAGCATGATTCTTTCCACTGTTTCCATTGTTTACTAACTTTTTAAGAAACAGACGATTTTCTACTTTCTCCTCCCTGGAAAGCCTTGCTCATACTTTGATTCGGTGATAAATTGAGCATATGTATTCTCAAGGCTATAACAAGATCATAAAACCGCTTAAAGATTTTTTTCAGAGGTTGCTTGGTCTTTATGTAAAAGCGAATTATCACGAAATTCCAGTCATTGATAAAGAGGGAAACATCATTGGGGCTGAGTTTGTAACTACTCACGAAGGAACTGTAATTCGACCGAATATAATTACCAACGATAATGACGAGAGTAATCCACCAAATAATCCTTCAACAATAAGGTAAGATCTCATTACTACATTCCGATCCCGACGAAACTTTAGCAACTCGATTTTGAGGGAGTGGTGGAATATTTATCTACCAGAGCAATCTGACGAGGAGGGGCGACATCCCGGCAAACTATCTCTTCTAATTGAATAATCTGCAAACAATATGAAAATGTTTCCGGTATGAATAGATAGTTAGCTGATCATGCTTGAATTTGCCTGAAGCGCCCAATTTTCCCCTATTCCTATTCTCTATCTACCAAGGTGAAAACCATGTTACTCTATGAAGAAAACTTCCCCCATATGTCTCCCGTCTGGTCGCGTATTTTCCCAATCCAGGCGGAACGCGCCGAAGGGTGCTACATCTATGCCGTGGATGGCAAAAAATACCTCGACTTCACCTGCGGCATCGGCGTGACCAACACCGGTCACTGCCACCCGAAGGTGGTCGAAGCCATTCGCGAGCAGGCTGGACTATTCCTGCACGCCCAGGCCAACATCGTCGTCCACAAACCGATGATGGAACTCATTTCCGAATTGCGCCAGGTGGTTAATCCGTCTATTGATGGCTTCTTCTTCAGCAACTCCGGGGCGGAAGCGCTGGAGGGCGCAGTCAAACTGGCACGCGCTGCCACGGGCAAGCCCAATATTATCGTTTTCGCGGGCAGTTTCCACGGTCGGACCGCCGGGACGATGGCACTGACCACCTCCAAGACGATTTACCGGTCCGGCTTCCAGCCGCTCCCGGCGGGTGTCTTTGTGGCCCCGTACCCGTATGCCTATAAACTAGGCATGAACGAAGCCCAGACCAGCGCATACTGTCTCTCTGCGCTGGAAGAACTCCTGCTCTCACAGACTTCCCCGGCGGAGACCGCTGCCATCCTGATCGAACCGGAATTGGGCGAGGGGGGCTATGTAGTCCCGCCTGCAGCGTTCATGAAGGGATTGCGCGAATTGTGCAACAGGAATGGCATCCTGCTCATCTTTGACGAAGTCCAGTCGGGCTTTGGCCGGACCGGGAAGTGGTTTGCGCAGGAACACTTCGGCGTCGTGCCGGACATCATGACCGTCGCCAAGGGCATCGCCTCGGGCCTGCCGCTTTCGGGTGTGTTCAGCCGCCTTGACCTGATGAAAAAATGGCAGACCGGCTCGCATGGCGGAACCTACGGAGGCAATGCAGTGGCCTGCGCAGCGGGAGTGGCCACCATCCGCGCCATGCGCGACGAAGATATGCCCGGTAACGCGGCTCGGCGCGGGGTTCAATTGACGACCGGACTGCGTAAATATCAGGAGGAGTTCCCCATCATCGGTGATGTACGTGGCCTGGGTTTGATGATCGGAGCCGAGTTCACTGATAAGGGTAAGCCGGCGAATAAGGCTTTGATTAAATCGGTCATCCACGCCTGCGAAGACCGCGGTCTGCTCCTGCTGAACTGCGGGACGTATGACAACGTTATCCGCTGGATCCCGCCATTGGTGGTGAGTGAGAAGCAGATCAATGATGCTTTGGGCATCTTTGGAGAAGCACTGAAGGAAGTCATTAAATAATTTTCTTGGGGCGGACTTGTATCTCCGCTTGTCAACGTACGATGTAACAATCCCCGCAAGAATTTCTGATCTCCATACATTCCCAAAATAATAATCTTGAAATCTTATCGCTCCTACAAACTCTTACATATCACTGGTTAAATCGTGCGGCGCCAGTCTATCATCCTCTTCATGGTGAAGAAACAGGTTAAGTCTTGAATGGCTAATTTTCCTACAATTGCCAAGATGGCGGCGGTTTTTTGAATGTACTATAAATTTTCAAATGACTAACTAAAAACTTGGAATCCGCATTCTTTCAACTTCAACTAGCTCAATCATATTTGGTAATTCAAGAGGCTGTTTGCTTTCTGCATAAAAGGATAATCCCTTATAGGTTGTCAGATATTGAAAAAGTTCACTAAATCAATTCTTGCTGCGAGACATTACAACTAAAGGCACTTCAATTTTGGCAAGAGTGGTCAAGAAAACATTAGGTTCAACTTGAACAACAACTCCATAAGCCATAATTGCTTTAACTGCTTCTGCTGCTTGGGTTATTGTATATTCTTTCATTTCATCACCTCTGGGTATTTATATTACATTCCCATTTCGATCGTGGACATCAAAAGAACAATCAGCGCCACACACAATACTGGATTGAACCATATCTCTTTAGGTTTTGCCTGAAGGTTATTTTCATATGATTACCACCACAATCAATTTAAATATTTTAGCTACCTTCTAATAGACATAGCAGAGCTTTCTCAAGATAGAATTAAAAGAACCTTTCTTGATTGTATTAATCCAAGTAGGAGTTGCAATGTCTCCAGCCAACATGGCATATTTTATATTCTCTCAAGGCCCTGCCCAAGGATACAAAGCGCGCTATCTACTTGATTTTCTGTCACGTTTAATGGTGGCATCATACAAACAGCCTGACTCCGCGAGCCGGCGCAATAAGTTAGCAGGCCATGTTCTAGAGAGAAGCAAACCAGATCCCAGGCCGCAGATGAATTGGGGGAAGAATTATTCTCCATCGGAATAAACTCTAGGGTCAAGTTTAAACCTGCTCCTCGGACATCTTCGATAATGGGATATCTTTTTTGCAGAATATGAAGACCGGCGAGGAATCGATCACCCATCTCGCGACAGTTCTTTAGTAGATTCTCCGAATAAATAACATCTAAAGTAGCCAAAGCAGCAGCGCATGAAATGGGGTCAACTTCAATTTCATTCCATCCGCTATCCAATAGCCCGGGAACAATACTTTCTTTTATAACAACACAACCTAACGAATATCCATTTGCAATCCCTTCCCCTACAATTGTCAGATCTGGACACACTTCCAATGCCTGTGAAGCTAACATCATTCCTGTTCGTCCAATTGCTGTCGCCCTTTCATCTAGAATAAGTAAGACTCCATAACGATCACACAAACAACGGAGAGCTGAGAAAAAGACAGCTGAAGGGAGAAAGAAACCATTGTCTTTTTCACCCAGCTCGACAATGATTGCAGAGATCTTAGCAGGTGTCGTAGGCGGGCAAATTAGATCACGAATGCATGATAAAAGCTCAGAGATTGCGGTCTCTATCGTTATCTCAGAATTATTTTTGGGCGAAATATAACACTCAACATAATACGTTGAGGGGTCCGAGTTATTATCCTGAACCTTATATTCAGCCTTTATCAGAGATTTAATATTAGTATTCATCTTCTGCCTACATTGGCAGTATTTAAACCTGATAACCGCAGAGCGTTTCGTTATACTTTTTGCCAACCAAACCGCATATCTAACAGCTTCTTCCTCTGTATTAGTGAAAAAGAAAGAATCCAAGCCCAGGGGCAATAATCCTGACAGGGATTTTCTTAATTGATAGATTGTTTTGGAATTATCAAAATATCCGGCGCTGCGAGAATATTTCTCCATCTGGTTTACAGCAGCAGATAATACCTTGGGATGATTATGACCTAAATTGATCCCGTTTATCCCTGCTGAAAAATCCATTATTTGCAGATTACTTGTTGTATGCAGATATATCCCGCTTGCTTGGTAAATCAAAAATTTCGTCCCCTCCTTCAGGTTATCAGGAGCCAAGGGGTCAACACCAAATTGGATCAGATCAGAATAGCTAACAGATTCTTTCATGAAGGAATTTTCCATCAAATGATTTGAAATAGAGCCTCCCTATTTTGGTAACTCTAGAGAGGCTCCATCTGGTCTAGCCTAATTTGTACTTCTTTATGAAGTCTCCCAGAACTCCATCGAGATTGGGCCGGCCGATCTCCTGCAAATTGTAATAAACCCGAGTGAACGGCTTATTGATCTTGATAATCCGGCTGAGGTCGATCGGGGTTCCGATGACCACCGAGTCGCATTCGGTACGATTGATGGTGGCCTCCAGATCCTTCAACTGCTGCTTGCCATAGCCCATGGCAGGAAGGAGCACGCCGATATTGGGGTAGGTCTTGAAGGTATCACTGAGCTTCCCAACGGTATAAGGTCGCGGGTCGACAAATCCGGCGGCGCCGAACTTCTGCGCGGCCACAACCGCCGCCCCGATCTTCATTTCACCATGGGTGAGGGTCGGTCCATCCTCAATCGCCAGCACCTTTTTACCCTTGATGACGGACGGGTCATCCACGTCCAATGTGGAGGCGGCATCGATCACTGTTGCTCTAGGGTTTATCGCTGCAATATTCCTGCGCACCGTCTGAATTCCAGCCGCATCGGCGCTGTCGATCTTGTTGATCACGGCCACATCTGCCAGGCGGAGGGAAATCTCGCCGGGATAGTACATGAGCTCGTGACCCGGACGGTGAGGATCCACAACCGTGATCTGCAGGTCGGGCTGGTAGAACGAGAAGTCATTGTTCCCGCCGTCCCACAGGATCACATCGCAACCCTTGGGGTCCTTCTCGGCAGCCCGGAGAATGGCCTCATAATCGACACCGGCATAGATGACATTTCCGCGCACCACGTGCGGCTCATATTCTTCCATTTCCTCAACCGTGCACTTGTGCCTGGCAAGGTCCGATATTTCAGCAAAACGTTGGACCTTCTGCGCAACCAGGTCGCCGTATGGCATGGGGTGGCGGACGGCCACGACCTTCAAACCTTTGGCCATCAAGATCTCAATCACCCGGCGCGAGGTCTGGCTTTTACCGCAGCCTGTCCGGACCGCACAGACCGATACCACCGGCTTGGTGCTCTTAAGCTGGGTATCTTTGGGCCCCAGCATGGTGAAGCTGGCACCCGCGGCTTCCACGATGGCTCCCGTCCCCATCACCCTCTGATAGGTGACATCACTGTAGGAGAAGACGCATTCATCAACTTTCAATTTCTTGATCAGCTTCGGCAGGTCCTTCTCATCGTAAATCGGGATGCCTTTCGGATAAAGCTTGCCAGCCAGACCGGCAGGATACGAGCGTCCGGAAATATCTGGGATCTGGGCAGCTGTAAAGGCAACCACCTCGTAAGCCTGGTTGTTACGATAATAGGTATTGAAGTTGTGGAAATCTCTTCCAGCTGCGCCGATGATGATCACTCTTCTTTTACTCATTGGTTCCTCCGTCTATGATACGATTTTTTATTTTAACAAACAGATCAGCTGCCAAGTGTGGATACCATCACCGCTTTGATCGTATGGATCCTGTTTTCAGCCTCGTCAAAAACGATCGAGGCAGGTGATTCAAACACTTCTTCCGAAACTTCCATTGACTCTAGGCCAAATTTTTGGAAGATTTCTTCACCCACCTTGGTCTCCCGATTATGAAAGGAGGGAAGGCAGTGAAGGAACTTGACCTGTGGATTCCCGGTTTTTTTCATCACAGCGGTGTTGACCTGATAGGGAGAGAGCAATTTGATTCGCTCCTCCCAGACCTCAGCCGGTTCGCCCATCGAAACCCAAACATCGGTTTCAATGAAATCGCAGCCCTTCACCCCGCTGTCCACGTCTTCTGTCAATGTGATCCTGGCGCCAGTTTCCCTGGCAATTTCCAACGCTGCATCAACCAGGGAGGCGGCCGGATGTACCGACTTGGGAGCAACCACGCGGAAATCCATGCCCATCTTCGCCGCGCCGATCAGCAGCGAGTTGCTCATGTTATAGCGGGCGTCCCCCATATAAACCAATTTCACCTGATGAAGTGGTTTGTCACTGTGCTCGGTCATGGTTAAAAGGTCAGCCAAGATCTGTGTTGGGTGAAATTCGTTCGTCAACCCATTCCAGACCGGAACTCCTGCATATTTTGCCAGCAGTTCCACGCGCTCCTGGCCAAAACCGCGATACTCAATCCCGTCGTACATCCTGCCCAACACCCTGGCAGTATCTTTGAGCGACTCCTTGCTTCCCAGTTGCGACCCGGTTGGCTCAAGATAGGTGACATGCGCACCCTGGTCATGAGCAGCCACTTCAAAGGCGCAGCGCGTGCGCGTGGAGGCCTTCTCGAAAATGAGGACGATGTTTTTGCCCTTGAGGCGCGGCTCCTCAATACCGGCATATTTAGCAGCCTTCAAATCTGCAGACAGTTTCAACAGGAACTGGAGCTCCCGAGGGGTGAAGTCAAGTTCCTTCAGAAAATGTCGATTTTTTAGATTGAACGCCATACTTAACTCCTTATCCAGATTAATAGCCCGAGATTTGCTTGGGGAAGTAATCCTCCAGCTTGCCCTCGCGGTAGACATCCGCGGTAGCACAATGCAGCCCACCGCCGAATGCTGATACATCCCAGAAGGGAACTGGAATTACATTAAACCCGAGCTTGTCAAACTGTTCCATCTGGGCGGTTTCTGAAGCTTCCACACAGATCGTCTTCAGATCAAGTACCAGGACATTCATAGAGAGCCATACACTGCAGAAGGAGAGCGGAGCCTTTTCGGTATGGGCCGGCGTAGCGCATTCGACAATTTCCCAGTCATTTTTCTTGAACAAATCCACCATTTCTTTGGTGAGCGGAACACGCTGCCGGTTGCTGATCGCTAATCCTGGCCGGACCGGGACAAAGGTCGCATCAATGTGCATCGGATGCGCTTCCCTGAAAAGGACCTCGTGGATACGATGGTTCGGAAAGTGGCGCCGCAGCCAGGACATGCCAGAAGTATTGGTGCAGGTTGAACGCTGCACAAACAGGTCCTTCCCAAAGCGACCGATGTCAGCCGCATCGAAGAGAGGCTCTTCTTCTGTAAGCGCCCACTGTTTCTTCATGGTGTATTGTTCGATTTGTTCTTCTTCAGTTTTTTTCTCAACTTCATCCCAAAAACCGATCTTATAGGTGCGGTCTGTCAGTCGCGGCTTAGGAGCAGCTTCAAAGCGGAAATTCGGATCTTCCTGGAAGTAACGGTTGAGCAAAGGACGGTAGCAGATGAACTCAAACCAGCGACTCCGCTGGGACATGGTCGCTTCCAGGATTTCGTTACCCACAGTTAACAAAAAGTCACGAGGCGGCATGACGCCGAACATCGAATCTTGTACCCAATCCGGCGTTTGCACCTTCTGGGTAAAATCGATCGGGGTCGGTCGATCAGCCCTAATTCCTCTGCCCTCCAGCAATTTGGCAAAGTTATCCAATTGTTCATTGGCCTTTGCCTCCATCTCTTTCGGCAGGGGCCCGTAGGTCCCCTTGGGGAAACCATATTTGGGCCAGTCGCGTACACACGCCGGCTCTGGCGCTTGGACGACGGTGCCATCCGCACGACCAACAATTACATGCTTGAGCGGATCCCACTCATTCCAGGAGCTTACTACAGTCTTGGTCTTCTTATCAGTCGCCATATTTTTATCTCCTTATTGGATTTAATGAAGTTTTGATGAATAGATTCAAACCTTGAGATAAAGTTGGATCATTCACCGTTGTTCATAACTGGTTCATTTTTGAAATTGGATGATCAAGCCCATCTGCGAGGCATGATTTGTAAACAAGTAGAAAAATATCCCAGAGAATACAACAAGAGAGAGACCAAGCGCTACAAAATCCGCTCGAGTGGGTCGTATTTCTTCCAGGTAAGTCCGTTTTACTGGAGCACCGAAACCGCGCGACTCGATGGCCACATCCATATCCGCCGTACGCCGCAAGAGCGTCAGGACCAGCGGGATAAATAATGGCACATAACCCTTGATCAATTTTTTAAAGTAGTTCATCTCGGCGATGTCATGCCCGCGCAAGCGCTGCGAAGCCATAATGTCCAAATAGGTGCTCGTCACCAGCGGTACCAGGCGCATCGACACGCCAAAAGTAAAGATGAACTTGTAAGGCAAACGAATCGCCGCAAGCCCGGCCATGAGCTTGGGCAGGGTGGTCGTGCTGGTAAGCAACGGGATCATCAAGATCACGGTCAGGATCTTCAGATCGACAGCAAAGCCGAAAATCATTCCTTCCAGCGTGAAAGGCCACCTGAAGAAGTAAAACAAGGGGGTTTTCCCGCCATAGAACATGAACCCGTTGATGACGATAAAGATCACGAATATCGGCGCCATGATGGCGAGAATGCCGCGCAGGATTCGCAGGGGGATATGAGCTATCGGGTAGAGTAACAACGCAAGGGCACTCATGAAAAAAAGGATGGGTATGTTGAATGTAAAGAGCGCCGTGGCCCAATACAACAACATGATGAACAGTTTGGTCAATGGGTTAAGCCGGTGGATAACAGTATCTAATTGAGCCAGTCGTAAAGCTTCCATTGGGTTTTCTACCTTTCACCGGGAACGGTCGGTTTTTTGAGTTTTTGAATGCCTTCTTCCACCTGATCGATGGAGAGTAACCCGGATGGCAATCCACAAACCCGCAACTCCTGGGCGAGTCGAATGATTTCCGGAGGCTCAATGTATGTTTCACGCAGGAGAGAGACATGGTCGAATACATCGCGTGTCGGTGAGTCAAGCAGGAGCTGTCCCTTGCCGACTACCAGGGTTCGTTCCGTATACCTTGCAACCAGCTCCATATCATGCGAGATCATGATCACGGTATGCCCGGCATGATGCAGTTCAGCCGCCAGGTTCACCAGTTCATATCGACCTTTGTAGTCCTGTCCGGTCAGCGGTTCATCAAAGATCAGGACCTGTGGACGCATGGCCACGATCGAAGCCACAGCCACCTTGCGACGGTCCCCCAGGCTGAGCTTGAACGGATACAATTGGCGATAATTACCAAGTCCCGTTATCTTGAGGGCTTCTTCGGTCCGTCTTTCAATTTCTTCCGGTTCCAATTTCAGGTTTTCCAGCCCAAAACGGATTTCTTCTTCTACGGACATGCAGAATAACTGCGTATCCGGGTTCTGAAGGATCAAACCTATCTGGGTGGCGATATCCCCGACCTTTTGCCCGGAGAGAGGCTTGTTTCCCAGGCAGATTTCACCCTGGGAGGGCTTTAGTAAACCCACCAGGCATTTCATGATGGTGGTTTTTCCGCCCCCATTCTGCCCGATCATCCCCACGAACTGTCCATTCGGGATGGAAAAGTTCATATTGGAGATGACGGGAGCGCTCGTGCCAGGATAAGCATAGGTCAAATTATTGACCTCGACAGCCAGATCACCCTTTGATGCATCGTTATTGGCTGCCTTAACAGAGGCGGATGGTTCTTCAAACGCTTTGCCTGAGACTGATTTCTCCCGTCCCAACCAGGTCTTGATTTGAGCAGCGGCTTTGGGCACATCCAGACTGAGCGGCTGATCTCCATCGAGTTTGACGGATTTTCCCAGGCGAGCCAGGTCCGGAACATGCACGAACATGCGATCCAAGGTATCCACCTCGCGGAAGACCTTGTCTGGCGGACCTTGCAGGATGATACTGCCATGATCGAGAACGATCACCCGGTCAGCATATCGTTCGATTTCATCAACGTCGTGACTGGCAATCACAACGGTCATTCCAATATCTTTGTTTAAGGAAGACAGGGTGGAAAACACCTCTTCCTTACCCACCGGGTCAAGTTGTGACGTGGGTTCGTCAGCAACCAGGATTTTCGGACGGACAATCAGGTTGGCGGCGATGGCAAGACGTTGTTTTTGACCGCCAGAAAGTTCATCTGAGAGGCGGGAAGCCAGTGCATCCAGCCGCACGATCTTAAGGACTTCCTGCATGCGTTCGATTATTTCTTCACGAGGAACGCCGCGGTTTTCTGCCGCAAAGGCGATCTCTGAGCGGACATCCGCGGAAAATAATTGTGATTCAGGGTCTTGAAGCACCAGTCCAACATTTTGGGCGATGTCGTATACATGGTGTTCGAAGGTGTCCATGCCACAAACCTGCACTGTGCCAGAGACACGTCCCCCAACAACATTTGGGATGACGCCATTCAAGAACATGCACAATGTGGTCTTGCCGGCTCCGTTGGCTCCAACAATCGCCAGGTATTCACCCGGGTAAACCTCTATGGATACGTCCGTCAATGCCTTGGTGGTGCTGGGGTAGGTATAAGAAAGGTTCTCAATCTTAATGATTGGTTCAGCCATATAACCATTTTCTGAGCTCATTTACTCGGGCTCTTCAAAATTTAAGATCAGACAAACTGGCAAGGTCCCCTATAGCCTCCTTCAAGATCAAGGAGGCTATAGGACCAATAAGCATTTACGCCTTCGGTTTAATGATAAACCAACCGATTGCTGCAATCACCAGACCAACCACCAGGATGATCGCGGAGGGTACAATGCTGCCACCTCCCAAGAAGCCCGTCGCTGCGGACGCGGCAGCATCCGGTGTCCAGATGCTGCTGATCACGCCCAGCAGACCGATCGCTGCAATCATGATCCCGATCGCTGTCCACCAGTCCTGTGGCGAGCCCCAACCAGATTTTTTGTCGCTAGACATAGCATACCTCCTAACCTAATCTGTGTTCGAATCCAGGATACTACCTGGCACGATTCGCAGGCCGCTTTTTTCAAGGGCGCGGATGAGCAACATGGCGACGATACCGGTGGCCACGGAAATCGGCAGGATGTAGAAGTACCAGGCTACCCAATTGTTCAATTCTGCGGTTTGTGGGGGGTACTTAAGCGCCCAGAAGTAGACGCCGATCCAGGGGAGCAACCAGGCAGAGGTCGGTCCAACCATGTAAAGGATATAGCCAAGCAACCGCTTTCCGGTCTTTGGGTCTTTCATCCATTTCAACAGGGTCTTTTGCATCAGGATGACGAACAGAAGCCCGAGCGGTCCCCAAATGAACGAAAGGAGATACATGGGTTGTCGAACAGCGCCGAAGCCCCCTGCTTGTCCCGGAAAATAGTAAGGAACAAGGAAGTAGTACACAATCCACAGCAGGGTAAAGGGAATATAAAACTTGCGGTAATACGGCTTGGCCAAACCCCAGAATACGGGCAATAACACGCCTGAGAGAATCACGTCAATCAGACCCAGAGGGTATGATCCCGGCGAGATAAACATGCCGATCAGGCCGCCAATTAAACCAGCCACGGCACCTGCCCAGGGGCCAAGGACCAAACCGGCCATGGGGCCAAATATGATCATACCGGCCGAGGCGAAACCACCGCCGAACGGATAGAAGATCATTGGCACAATACTGAGTGCGCCCATCAAAGCGCCGAAGAGCGCAACCCATGAAATTGGAGCGCCGAATATGGATGCCATTCCGCGTCCAGAAAATTCGCGTTCCCCTTCTTTTGGTTTTTGTTCCATTGCTTCCTCCAAAGAATAGGTCTGGGGAATTCCCAGAGATTGTGAATTGAAATTCCAGTACAACCTTGCGAGGCAAACATGCAAAAACAGAGAGTGAGATTTGTTTTTAAAGAGACTCGCACCTCCTTTCTGTAATACTCAGCACCATCATCCCATAAATAAGGGCTTTCGCTCCTGCCATGGATTCTCCTTTGGCTTCTTCCTGATGAATAACCGAAGGTGGAACAATGGAGACGAGTGAAATGCTACTGCAGTTCGCGGCTGGCGAGGCGGAGGCACACGATACGAGACAAGGGCAACAGTGCCATCTCAAACCAGTCATTGTTCATCAGGCCTGTGATAACTGGCCTATCATCGCTTGTTCAAGGATTCCCAGATAATCTGAAGCCGTCATAGGGATCGGATTGCTGGAATTGGAAACATTCGATGCTGCTATTGCAGCCAGTTGTTGAAGATCCTGTTGTTTCACACCAACATCTGCCAGGGATGGAAATTCCAGCCATTGGTTCAATGCGATTACCTGGCTGACAGCTTCATCGGGTTTGGGAGCCGCACCAAAGGCTTCAGCGATATGAGCAAAGCGTTCCACACAGCCCTTTTGCCAGAACGCCATAAAATAAGGTAAAAGAATGGCATTGAGCAAACCGTGCGGAGCGTCATAAAGGCTCCCCATGCCTTCCGAGAGGCAATGCACTCCGGCAACATCAGCATTATTGATGACAATTCCTCCAAGCGTGGAGGCCAACATCATCGCCTCGCGCGCCTTTAAATCGTCACCCTTGGTCACAACCTGTCGCAGATTGGCAGCTACTAGCCGGATCGCTTCCAGAGCAAGCAGGTCGTTCACCGGGCTGGACAGAGCGCTGAGATATGCTTCGATGGAATGGGTCAGAACATCCATGCCTGTGGCTGCAGTCAGTTTCGCAGGCAAAGAGAGGGTCAAGTTAGGGTCCACCAAAGCCACGGTTGGAGCCAGGTTGCGGTCACCGATTGCCAGCTTGTTATGAGAGAGACTATCAGTGATCACTGCCCAACAGGTGGCTTCACTGCCACTGCCGGCGGTGGTTGGGATAACCACCAGCGGCAGGATGGGTCCTGGCACCTTCGCCCAACCCGCATAATCACTCACTTTGCCGCCGTAGGTGGCTAGCAGGGCTGCGGTCTTCGCCGTGTCGATCGTGCTGCCTCCGCCGATGGCGACGACCGCCCCGAAGTGTTTTTCCTTCAAAACCGAGGCAGCCTTGCAGACATCTTTATCCCTTGGATTGGGTTTCACCTCATCGAATGTTAGATATTGCAGACCGCTTTCCTGAATGGATGCTAGGATATCTTTCACCCAGACCGTTCCCATAATCCCCGGGTCGATGATCACAAGCGCGCCGGTTTTTGATCCATTTTCGTGGGAAGCGGCGAGGCTTTTGGTGACAGCACCCGCCTGCCGGGAAATATCTGCGCCAAATTGAATCTGGGTCGGTATGGAAAAAATAAAATTAGACATCATTCAAACTCCATGTTCATACCGTCTTCGGGTGGTATATCTCTGGCCTGCGATCAGCCAGGTAATCGGCATTCAAACGAGCCTGCTCAGCACGCCCAAGGTCAATGTCGGCAAAAAGGATGGTTTCACCCGTTCCGGCACGGGCAGTCAACTCTCCCAGGGGGTCGGCTACACCGCTGCCGCCAAAAAAATCGAGAGTCCCTTCGCAACCGACTCGATTTGCCACTGCCACCCATACATGGTTTTCCGCGGCGCGGGCTTGCAGGAATATCTCTTGAAGGTGCTGGTTTGGGACCATGTTGCCAGTACAGGTCGCGATCCACCGGGCACCACGCAAGGCCAATTGGCGTGCTGCTTCCGGGAATTCCAGGTCATAGCAGATCAATAGTCCTGCCGGACCGAGGCCAAAATCAATGACCAGGGGCTGATCACCGGGGAGAAACCAACCGGTTTCAGCATGGAAAAGGTGCATCTTGCGATAGATTCCAGATAATTGACCCTGGGCGTTTGTAATAACAACAGCATCATAAGCCTGCCGTCCATTTTCGCTTAGTTCGGCATACCCCATCAGAATAGCGATTTGATAAAGACCTGCAAGTTCTGCCACGCGCTTGATCGAAGCGCCATCCCTGGATTCAGCCATTTCGACAGCCCGCTCTCCCAGGCTGTAACCGGTCAGGAACAGCTCAGGAAAAAGGATGGCAGCTGCGCCATGGTCAACCGCCAGGCGGATGGCCTCTTCGGCCTTTGCCAGGTTTTTTGTTTTATCGAACAAGGCTGGCTCGAGCTGAGCCAATGCGATACGAAATTGGTCCATGGAAAAAGTTTTTCCAGTGGAATGTTTTCCGTTGGTTGCCGGAAAGAATCAATTCCAAATATTAGGTAAAGCAGAACTACAGAGCTGGATGGTTCCAGCGCAAAAACTAAAGTTTATTTCTTCAACTTTAAAAATAGCTGCCAAAAACCGGCGTCCGAGAGCGTGATCCTCCCTCCAAGAAGGAGGATCACGCTCGAGATAGTAGCAATGGTGTGTCAGGCTATTCTTTCGGAATTTCCTTATAGCTCACAGAGACATCCACGCCCCGGCGGGCCTGGATCCAGCGAGCCATATAATAGACAACCAACCCGCTCAGGAAGATCACCACGTTGAAACCGATCATGGTGGGGGTCATGCCCGAGAGCGGGTCTTTAACGAACACCCACAGCATGAAGATGCACGAGGCCAGGCTGAGGGCGCCGATGATGCTGATCACCGGGATATTGCCCACGCGCTGGTTCACGGCGGAGGTTTCGAAGACATCCGGCAGGCGGTAAGGCAGAAGGATGGCCGCAATCGAGACCATGCCAAAGCTCAGGATGAAGCCGAAGATGCCCACCAGGGTGGCGAAATACGAAGTGAAGACGTAGATCGCGAGGGCGATGATGCTCATCAGGCCCATCGTCACCAGCGCCGGCACCGGGGTGTGCAGCTTGGGATGGACTTGACGGAACCAGGCCGGGAACAACCCGTCGATGGAGTAGGCCAGGATGTTGCGCGAGCCGTTGATGATCTGCCCAGGCAGCCAGGCGTAGCTCCAGAAGATGAAGCCGAAGGTGATCAGGAAGGCGACGATTATGTTGCCGCTCAGATAGGAGGCCAGCTCGGTGTACAGCGGTGTAGAGGAGACCCCCAATTCGGCCGGGTCGATATTGGTGAGCGAGCCGAGGAAGTCGTAACCGGCGGCGTTGCCCACCACGATCACAGTGATCAACACGCCTACACCCACCACCAGCAGGGTGACCGGCATGGACCAAAGCTGCAGGCGGCGGGCATCCTTCACCTCAGAGCCGATGTAGGCCGAGGAGGACATGAAGGACAGGTTCAGATAGATCCAGGTCATCGGCAGCAGGGTGTTCATCAGCGAGAAGGGCGCCGTGCCAAAACCGGCTTCCGCCGCCGCGCTCATCACGTATGCAGCCGCATCCGGCTTGCCCGAGAGCGGACCGAGGAAGGCGTTGAAAGCCGCCATCACATCCGCCTGGTTCTTGCCCAGGAAGACCAGCGCGCTGAGCACCGTGCTGATGATGGCGAAGATGATCAAAACGTTCTGCACACGGAAGAACAAGCGCATTCCGATCGAGAAAATATACACCAGAAGGCTGATCAGCAGCGCGCCGAAGATGAACATACCCACCGGGCTGGCAAACCAATTGCCCACATCGATCAGGCCGGTATTGCCGGTGAAAATGCCCATGGTGCGGAAGAAGGGCGCCAGGCCGTAGCGGGCAAGAAATGCCGAGGGAACTCCACCGTAGAAGAACCACCAGATTGTATTGTTGAAATTGGACATCATTCCCCAGGCTGGACCGAGCACGCGGCTGACATAAACGTAATCTCCACCGGAACGAGGCATGGTTGAAGCCAGATAGCCAAACACCAGGGAAAGGGGGATCAGCAGCAACGTGCAGATGATCGAACTCCAGGCCATATTAATTCCCGGATAAAATGCCGGTCCGAGCATGATCAGGAAGATCAGCAGGAGACCGATGCTGGTAAAGTTTATGTTATATGCCAGCACGTCCCATACGCCCGCGGTACGGACAAGGCCGCTTGCCTTGCGGACAAACACTTCGGGTTTTTTAACTTCTTCTGTAGTTGTCATGGCTCTTTATCTCCTTTTTGGAACAAAAAGATAGGTTGGCTTTACCACGCCACTGCCCGGATTGGAGAAGCATCCAATCCCACCCAGCGAAGCGGCAGGAAGGAAAACTGGTACACCTTGCCGGGTTGGAGTCTGTTCAGATTCGTGAGGTTCTCAAGGGTAAGAATATCCCTCTCAAACAGGACGCGGTGGACATGGTCGGTTGCTTGCACGGTTGAATCAACATTCAGGGCGTCAATCCCAACCAGACTGGCTTTGCTCCCAACCAGTTTCCAGACTGCTTCAGGTGAAAGATAGGGATGGCGCAGGTAACGTTCTGTCTTCCAGTATCGGTCCCAATCGGTTTGTATAAGGACGGCATCTCCTTCGGGTAAATTCTTCAGTCCATTGGATATTTGGGCTTCTGAAATCGCCTGATCATCCTTCAAGTCCGGCACTGGCAAAACAATCCCCGGAAGAATGAAACGCGCAAGGGGATACTTGTCAACGGTCTTTCCGCCGGGGAGTAAATGCGAGGGACAATCAAAGTGTGTTCCAGTCGCGCTTCCAATTTTTATTTCTGCGACCCGCCAAGGTTCTTCAACCCCATCCGCCGGGCGAAAATGCGGCTTTGGATCACCAGGAAATACGGTCATCTCCGGCTCGATGGGCTGGCTCAGATCAATGAGGACTTTGTTGACCAACTCGCCTGCTTCGCTGAAAACCGCTCCGGGTGCAGTCCGTTCTCCTGTAGCTGCCATGCGTTTTCTCCTATTTATGCACAAATGATCGGGTTACCATGCCACCGCACGGATCGGGGAACCATCCATCCCTGCCAGACGGAGCGGCAGGAAGGAAAACTGGTACACCCTGCCGGGCTGAAGATTGGATAGATGAGTAAGATTCTCCACAATGAGAATCTCCTTCTCAAGTAGAAGATGGTGGACATGGTTGGTTGCTTGCACGGTTGAATCAACATTCAAGGCGTCAATCCCGACCAGGCTGGCTTTACTCCCAACCAATTGCAAGACAGCCTCTGGCGAAAGATAGGGATGGTGCAGATAACGATCCGTATTCCAATATTGATCCCATTCCGTTTGTATGAGAAGCGCCCCACCTTCTGGTAATTTTTTTAATCTGTCGGATATTTGTTCTACCGTAATCGCCTGGTCCTCGATCAGATCGGGCACCGGCAAAACAATCCCCGGAAGAATGAAACGTGATATTGGATATTGATCTACGTTCTTTCCTCCGGGGAAATAATGTGAAACGCTGTCGATGTGCGTCCCGGTATGGGTACCTAAACGCAAGTCAGCAACCCGCCAGGGCTGTTCGACTCCATCCGCCGGGCGAAAGCTCGGCGTCGGATCACCCGGAAATATGGTCATTCCAGGTTGGAGGGGTTGGCTTAGATCAAAATAGGTGGTCACCGGTCATCCTGAAGTCATCTGGGTGCTTTCAACCTTATTGCCAACGATGGAAACAATAATGCCGCGCAAGACGCCTTCACCGTATTCGCTGCCCGGATTGACCGCCGTGGTGCGGCCGATCTTGGTGACATTACGGGACTCATGAATATGCCCGTGAAGGGAGAGCATGGGCTGGTAGTGCTCAATTGCATCGCGTACTGCCTGGCTACCCGCTCCAAAGAGGATTGGTTCTCCCCCGGAAGTGACAACCGTAGGCGGATCGGTCGAGATATCCAGTTGAGGGCAGGTATCCAGCGTGCTGTCCACCGGAGGCACGTGCATGTTGAAGACGACTTTCTCGCTATTGTCCACTCCCTGAAAGGCGGCTGTAATCCGTTGAACCAACTCGGCTTCTTCAATTTCCCGTGGCGTCTTCCATGGGGTCGGATTGCTGTAGCCAAGGCTGACCATGGTATGGCCTTCATCGCTCAGGGTGACCAGCTTTTCCTCGCACGCCATCACCCGATTTTTAGCCTCCCGGTTTAAGGTATCGATAACCTCCTTTGCATCATCATTCCCACCGGTCACAAAGCAGCGCAGATTGGTTCCGGCAAGTTTTTCTTCAGCCCACCGGATCCATGAAGCCAGCCGTTCGCTGGCTTTTTCCAGATAAAGGCGGTTAATCTGATCGGGATTATCGGAAAGTTCGGCATATTCCCGCTCGCTCATTTCGCTGCTGTAAAAACCAAGCTTGGCCAGGCGGGACATAAATTCAGGCAGATCGTCCTTTTGTAGATTGTAAAGCTTACTCTGCAAGGTAGCACGATAGGTGTTATTTCCCAATGTGATGATCGGAATCAACATCTTCCCGGTGATATCGCCCCCCAACACCAGCACATCCACATTATAAAATTTACCGGCATTTATGAATTTCCGGAATGTCGGTTCCGAGCCATGAACATCCGTTGCGAAAAACAGACGAAATCGCCGGGCATTACTACTCTTTGACCAAAATGGCATCTATTCCTCCAAATTAAAATGTTATTTTATGAAATGTCATCAACATCCTGATACCACTTTACCCGGTCCCCGATTTTAGCCCGCAGCCTCCATGCAATTGTTTTCGGTTCTTCATTGATCCTTGCAAGGGCCGATTCCACCTGGGAGCCCAGGTGGGATTTTTCTTCAGCACTGAGTTGATCATAACCCTGGCACAAATCCGCCACTTTTCTCAGATTCATCGTGATCGTTCGCCATAACCCCCAATCTTTCGCACAGAGTCTGCTGATCCAGGCGATGTTAATCGTCTCATGGTCATCATCGCCCAGGGAGTGCTCTAGCAGCAACATCAAAGTATCGATGATGTCTTTTTCGTTAATTTTGACAATTTGCATCTTCTCCAAAAGCATCTCAGCCAGAGGAAGCGTTGGCTGATCCACATCCAGGCGACCCACCCAGTTGATCTCGTGGCAAAAATTCAACTTGTCGAAGAAGATATCAATATGTAAACCGTTGGATGGGTGGTTATATATCAGGCGTTCCCCCGCATACAGTACATTGATATCCAGATCCTCGCGGTATCCTAGCTTAGATAAAAACGGACCGATTTTCGAAGCCTGCTTTTTATAGCCAGCGTAATCGATATCGGTGTAGGCGCGTCCAAGCTGCTTTTGAAGGTGATCATACCGCTGGCAATGAATATGGAACGCAAGTGAGCCCAAGACACGCAAAGTGAGCCCCTGCTCGGCAGCCATATTCACAATCCTTACCGCCTCCTCTTCAAACAGGCGTCGCTGTTCATCACTTTGAGGGCTCATTCCAATCTGTGACATTTATTAATTCCTAGAAAATCGATTTGATTGATATCCCAATTTCTCTGAAAGCTTTTGAGCCGCGGCAAGCACCATACGGATGAGTTCTTTGCGTCTTTTGGGCGAACAACGGGCAGTCGGTGTGGTAATCGATATCCCTGCAACGATATTCCCCTCATGATCAAAAACCGGCGCACCAAAAGCATATGCACCGACTTCGAAGTCCTGCTCATCTACAGCGTATCCTTGCTGGCGGATTTCAGCCAGGGTTTTGCGAAGCGTATCCTTATCTCTAATCGTATGGGGGGTAAAGGAAGGAAGTTCCATTTCATTTACGAGATGTTCGCGCTGGTCTTCCGGCATGAATGCAAGCAGAATTTTAGGCGCAGCACCCGTATGGAGAGGCAGTCTTGACCCAATCGGTGCAGATAACTGGAGCATGTTATCACCCGAATACCGGTCTACGACAATCGCTGAGTTCCCTGATGCAATTATCAGGTAAGAACAATCTCCTGTCCCCTTAGCCAGGTTTTTGAGCACTTCCTCGGCTTCCCTCCTCAAGCTTAACCGGTTACGAATATTCTGGGCAATTTCCAGGAATTTTAGTCCTAACCTGTAGGTCTCAGTCTTTGGGTCATATTTAACAAAACCGCGATGCTCCAGAGTTTTGAAAATCCGGAACATGCGGCTGCGATTGATATTAAATTGTTTCGCGAGTAATGAAGGGGAATAGGACTCTTCTTGACTGGATGCCATCGTATCAATGACATTCAATGCAACATCCAAGATTTCGATGATATAACGATCGGCTTCCGGCATGTTTTTATTTTGTTTTACTGTATAAACAGATGTTTTATTATAAAAAAATTATAGCATGCCAGTCTAAAAAGTCAACAGGCTATTTACATTTTTAACACTGGAAACCAGCCTTGGGTTTCAATTTTTTTGAATCTCTTCAAAGCAGTCAAAATCGGGTCTGATTCGCACCTGTTCACATTACCGGTGCAACACACACTCCCCCGGGAAATTGAGCAGACATCAACCATGGATTTTGTATCTATTTTGTCAAAGCCTGTGATATAAAGGCTGAACATCAAAGCAGGATCAGAGCCGTGGAACGATTTGTTATTATTCGCATCCCTGAAAAAGGAAAATGCCCAGGTGGACAGCACTAATTTTTTGGGAGGAATTGTCGCTCTTATTTCCGCCGTTGTCTGGGGGACCGGCGATTTCGCCGGTGGCCTTGCTTCCCGAGACCGAAACCAATACCAAGTGCTCGCACTCTCCACATTCGCCGGTATGGCCAGCCTCCTGATCGCAATGCTCCTCCGCTCCGAGCCGTGGCCTGAACCCGTTTCGATCCTGTGGAGTTGCGCAGCAGGGATTTCAGGTGCAATTGGCATGGCCGCCTTATATCGGGGGCTTGCAATTGCTCAAGCCGTACTTGTCGCTCCCACGGCGGCTGTTGTCAGCGTGGTCTTTCCGATTGTTGTAGGCACGATCATGTATGGAGCTCCGAGTCCCGAGAAATGGGTCGGAATGGCAGTAGGGATGGCTGGCATCTGGCTTGTCACGAAAGGGTTGGGATCAAACCGTGATGCCAATGGTTTGGGGTTGGCCATCCTTGCGGGTTTCGGTTTTGGTGGCTTTTTTCTTTGCATTGTGCAAACTGAACCAGGGAGTGTTTTCTCCCCCCTTGTCATTGCAAAAATGACCGCTTTTCTCTTTGCCATCCTTGTACTCTTAATCCGTCGATCGCAGCTGCCTTCATTCAATGGGAATGGCTTGGCCCTTCTGGCAGGTGTCCTCGATGCAGGAGGCAACGCCTTATACCTGCTCGCTGCCCGTCTCACAAGGCTCGAACTGGCTGCTGTGATCTCCTCCATGGCTCCGGTCATGACCGTAATACTGGCTTCGCTTATATCTAAACAAAAGGTCTCGACGTATCAGAAGCTGGGTGTTGGTTTTTGTTTGGTTGCCATTGTATTGATTGTTATTTGATCTGTGTTGCAGTCATGTGTTGCTACTCAACAGGCTGTCGAAGCCAGCTCGTGAGCCTAGAATCATCCTGCACCTATGTATCTCTCGAATGGGGAAATAAAACCTCTTATTCCCATCCATACCATTTTCCTTAAAATGCAAAAGGGGTGTCCATAACTGTCTGGACAGCCCCTTACTGAACGGGTACTTTTTCAAATAAAATCAACAGCGGCTGCTCTTACAGGAGAACCATCACACCCGATCAATTTCAACGGCAAGAAAATAATAAACGGAGAATCAAAATCCACTGAGTCCAGGTTTGCTAAATTTTCAGCAATGATACCACCCGCTTCTGAATACATATCATGGATGGGGAACTCTGTACCCCCGGTATTGTCAAGATTAATAGTATCAATCCCTACTGTTCTAATACCCTTTGATAAAAGATATTCTCCCCCCTCTTTCGAGAGAAATGGATGATCATAAAATTCTTCAGAGCCTGCTTTTTTATACCAATTTGTTTTAAATAAGACAATATCCGCCTCTTCAATTTGCTTTTTATACTTATTGATTTCTTCCAGCACAATCTCCTCTTTCCTTTTTTTATGGGTCACATCAATGATCAATCCCTTTCCCATGAAATATTTCAAATCCATTTTGTCGATGGTAGGACCCTGATTGCTAAAATGGTAGGGAGCATCCACGTGGCTGCCCGTTTGAGAACCCAAAGAAACATTAAATAGGTTGTATCCTTCATTCTCGATGGTGGTGGCAACAGAAAAATTGGGAACGGGATCTCCAGGATAAACCGGCGTATTTGCTGTAAGGTCGTGGGATAAATCGACTATCTTTTTAATTTTGCGCATTTCAATGTCTCCATTTCCTAAAAAGTAACGTAGGGATTGATCAAATCCAACACCACCCACGCGCAATTATATCCTCTTCCGAGGATGCCATAGGCGAAGTCAAATCCAAACCTTGCGAAGGGTGTGGCCGGTTGGGTAAATGCTGTCAGGTCGGTCCTTACAATCAGCTGGCTTTGTATTGATTTTTCTTGCGCGGGCTAGTTTTTTGGCCGCTTGATTCCCCCATTGCTATTCGTCGCCCCGGAATAAAGTCTGGACATATCTTTCAAACGATGGGCTTATGCGGGACAAGCCTAAAGTCTGATTCGGCCGCCGAATTAAAAATCGCCAATGAAGAAGATAGATTTGCGTCTCATGCCTTAGATAACGGTAGGACTAAACGGCATGAACAAACACCAAGGAATATTATGATGGTCTTAGTCTCGGAACTGATAGTAAGCTATTTATTCTGCCAAAGTGGGCCCGGCAGGATTCGGACCTGCGACCAAGCGATTATGAGTCGCCTATCTAACCCGTGAGTCTTGGGTGGTTCCGCTTACGGGATGTCTTTCTGACACTGGAGCCATTCCGGGTCATGGGCGTAACCCAGTTTGTAGAAGAGCGCCTGCATCGGGACATTGTTGATGGCGGTGCAGGTCTTGGCGATGGTCCAATGCCAACGCAATGAATGTCCCGCGGGGAGAGGAAATTTGTTGCAGGCCGCGCAGTTTGCCGAAGTTGATAATCTTCTT
>JBGOXG010000035.1:0-16855 GCA_041479025.1 Anaerolineae bacterium | reverse complement strand
CTAAAACGGTGACGGAAATCATGCAGGAGACCGGCTACAGCCAGGCGAGCATATCACGCCATTTGTCCGTGTTGCGCAGCGTGGGTGTGGTCAGCTCCGAACGGCACGATACCGCAATATTTTACAACCTGACCGATCCCAAAGTGGGCGAAGTATGCGACCTGGTGCGCAGTGTACTTGTGGAGCACATGCATCGCCGCTCTCAAATTTTTAAGTAAGCACATTCTCATTTGGAAAGCGGCGCTTCTGCTTGGGTAACCGGAGCGCCGCAAATAAGAGATGTTTGACTTTACAGCATGTAAAATGATGTGTGACACACCATGCAATTACATAAGGAGGCACGATGGCAGACCAACCACAAGGATGCGCCCGTGTTACAGGGACGGTCTCTGGCGAAAAGCCCGGCGAGTCCCAACCTGCTCAAACAACCGTAGAAAAAATGTAAATGTAGCAATGTGTTTGTTTGAAGGAGCAGGCATTCATCTACTCCTTTTTTCTTTGGCTTAGGATAATCCGATTTGACTTTAGAGGAAAAACAACTATAATAAATAACAACAATTTATAAAGAATAATTATCCAATGAGAATAAACAAGGTTGATCGACAAGCCAGATTTGAGCAATTGCTCGTCAAATTACGAGAGCGAGATTATCGCCTTACTCCACAGCGAGTGGAGTTGATTCGTTTAATTGTTACAAGCGATAGTCATCCAAGCGCCTCCCAGCTTTATGACCAGATAAAAACTCAGTTTCCCACAATGAGTTTGGCTACCGTTTATAAGACACTTGACCTTTTGAAAGAATTGAACGAAGTACTTGAAATAGACTTGCGTGATGACAGCCACTATGATGGCAATAAGCCTTATCCGCATCCCCATTTGATCTGCACGAAATGCCAGAAGATTATGGACGGGGAGCTTGACACAGCCGTCAGGAATATCGTTCAAGCAGTTGAACAAAACTTTGGTTTTCGAATTGCAAAGCACCAACTCGACTTTTATGGGTTGTGTCCAGATTGTCAGTAATACAGCCAATAAATATCCACTTCTCTTTTTTTTGCACCTTATTGATAATTATTATCTATAAACATTAATTACTATTAGGAATTTATAGAACGTTCAATATCTCTCGTTATCGAAACTATCCATAAGGAGGTGAAGTACTTAAAGCGATAGAGTAAGCACGATTTTATTAAAAGCGCTAGCAATCGACCGTCTAACGTTTATTCAAAAAAGGAGATTCAAATGAGCAAGAAAAAACAACTGACCACCGCCCACGGTAACCCGATTGGCGACAACCAAAACTCGCTGACCGCTGGCACACGCGGACCCCTGCTGATGCAGGATTATCAACTGCTCGAAAAGATGGCGACCTTCAACCGCGAACGCGTGCCCGAACGCGTGGTGCATGCTAAAGGCTCGGGGGCGTTTGGCACGTTTACCGTCACCAAAGACATCACCCGCTACTCCAAAGCCGCGATTTTCTCCAAAGTCGGCAAGCAGACCCCCTACCTGCATCGTTTCTCCACCGTCGCCGGGGAACGCGGCGCGGCGGACGCCGAGCGTGATGTGCGCGGCTTCGCCATCAAGTTCTACACCGAGGAAGGCAACTGGGATATGGTGGGCAACAACACCCCGGTCTTTTTCATCCGCGACGCCTACAAATTCAGCGACTTCATCCGCACCCAGAAGCGTGACCCCAAGACCAATATGCGCTCCGCCACCGCCATGTGGGATTTCTGGTCGCTGTCGCCTGAAAGCCTGCACCAGGTCACCATTCTGTTCAGTGACCGCGGCTTGCCGCAGGGCTTTCGCTTTATCAACGGCTTTGGCAGCCATACCTACAGCTTTATCAATAACAAGAACGAGCGCTTCTGGGTTAAGTTCCACTTCAAGGTGATGCAAGGCATCAAAAACTGGACAAATGCCGAAGCCGAAGCTGTTGTCGGCAAAGACCGCGAAAGCTCCCAGCGCGACTTGTTCGAGGCCATTGAGCGCGGCGAATTCCCAAAGTGGAAATTCAGCGTACAGGTCATGCCCGAAAAGGAAGCCGAGACTTATCACATCAATCCCTTTGACCTGACCAAAGTCTGGCCGCACGCCGACTATCCGTTGATTGAAGTCGGCATTATGGAACTGAACCGCAACGCCGAGAACTACTTTGCCGAAATAGAGCAGGCTGCCTTTGAGCCTTCGAACATCGTGCCCGGCATCAGCTTCTCGCCCGATAAGATGCTCCAGGCGCGGATCATGTCCTATGCGGACGCGCACCGCTATCGCGTGGGTGTGAACTACGCCGCCCTGCCGGTGAACAAACCGCACAACGAAGTCAACACCTATCACCGCGATGGCAACATGCGTTCGGATGGCAATTTCGGCGGAGCGGTGAACTACGAGCCAAACAGCTTTGGCGGCCCGGTGGAAGATAAGAAATATCTCGAATCGCCTCTCAAGATCTCGGGCGATGCCGACCGCTACGATCCCCGCGAGGGCGCGGACGATTTTATCCAACCCGGCAATCTGTTCCGCTTGATGAATGCCAGTCAGAAGGAACAGCTTTTCAGCAATCTGGCTGAAGCCATGCAGGGTGTGCCCGAGCGTATCGTTGCCCGCCAGTTGGTTCACTTCTACAAAGCTGACCCGGATTACGGTCGCGGCGTGGCCGCCAAGCTGGGCATGAAAATGGACAAGTATGCTGCATGGGCAAAGCTCTCCCTGCCAGAATTGATCGAAAAGACGGCTGAATAAGGATCCGCAGGCACAGAGTTTTCACTAACAGACCAATTAGAGATAACCACATCCCCTGCGATGTCATTCAGCAGGGGATGTTTTATTTGTTTTTCTAAGCAAATGCTTTGTGAAAAAATGATTCTATGGAACTCCAAAGTTTACTTAAACCCAACTCCTTGTGATAAAAACACAAAATTGACTTTGTTTCAGGTTATGGTTAATTTATTTTAGCAGGATTGCTAAAATAAATTCTTCTGGAGCCTGATGGGACGAAAAGACTTATCCGCAGAGAGGCAGATGCTCCCCTGACCGCCGCCACCACCGCTGACCTGGTGATCATTGGACCTGCTCCACCGGACTGTGGATTGCAATTTGGGCGAATGAGACTGAGCCTTCCCGTGATATTATTTAGCGCGAAGAGGATGTAACGGCGGTTTTATGGATGCCTCTTTGTCGCATGGTTTTATGAACTACCCATCATTCTTGCTTTAGGTCATGCAAACCTGGACTCCTTTCAAGAGATGGTAACTTGATTGTGGATCGACTAGACTTAATGGTCACTATCTTATTGGGTGAAACGTCCCATGTGTCCTCGCGTAGATCTCCGGGACTCACCACCATAATTTCCGCACCTGCCACACGACCACTTGTGGCCTATCCGTTTTGGACGCTGGAAAATGAGATTGAACCTATTTGACAATGAAATGGATAAGATTGCAATGATCCGAAGAATATCGATATCCGTCGCGCTCGTGGTCATCCCATTTTTGGTGTATGCCCTGATCTTGAGGCTGAGTATCCCCGATCAAATCGGCCAATTCTTCCTTGCCTATTCCTTTCCTCTTTTAATTTCGGTTTTTGCAATGTTTCTGGGTGGCTTTTCATTGAAGGGAAGTGCCGGTTGGCTGGCGACCACCTGCCTCGTCATGGCTTGCTTTGCGATTCCTCTATCTTATAGATGGACCTCCGGTTATTCCGACGCCGCCCTCATCGCAGGCATGATTCCCTATAAAGATGGTTTCTATTACCTGGCCGGCGCCCACTCTCTATTGGAGGGACATCGCATCTTGGCCGGTTTTTATCAGGCCGCTTGGCGGCCACTTTTTCCAGGCTTCCTATCGGCCATAATGCTCCTGCTGGGAGAAGACCTGCACTGGGTACTGGCATCCTTGGTTGCACTGGTTGGACTTTGTTCTATCTTATCTGCCTATTTGCTGCGCAAGTCTCTGGGAGCATTTGCAGCGGCTGTTTACTTGACCCTGCTCTTTCTCTTCTTCCAAAGTCAGATAGGTTACATGCTCACCGAGAGCCTGGGGTTGGCCTTTGGCTGTCTTGCTCTGATACTCCTGTGGAATGCAGCCAGATCGCTGGAGATCTGCTATCTTCTCTTTGGGGTTTCTGTCCTGATGATCGCGGTCAGTGTGCGCGCTGGGGCGTTCCTGGTTTTTCCATTAATAATTCTTTGGGCTGGATGGGCTTTTCATGGGAAGAAACGATTCTCGTTTCCCATCGCAGTATATACCGCCTTGACCGCTTTGGGCACATTTTTGGTTGTCAATGTGATTTTCCCGTGGCTGGTAGCAGCCAAGGGAACGACCACCTTCGAGAATTTTGGCGCTGCTATCTACGGGCAGGTCTTGGGGGGAGTCGGTTGGACCCAAGCGGGTAGAGATATCAGCAATGCAAATGCTTCTTCGATATATCAGGCTGCCCTTCAATATTTTCTTCACCATCCTGCGGGTTTGCTGATCGGTTCGCTCAAGGCATACCGGGATTTCTTTCTTCCCGGACCCACCGGTATTTTTAGCTTTATCTCGCCTGGCGGTCCAACCTGGTTGGATATTTCTCTGTGGGCGGGCTGTCTGATCTTATTGGCTCTCGGTCTTTTACGATCCTTTAGGCGAATCCAGTTGCCTATCCCATCTCTCATAGTGACCGCCTTTGTCGGGATCCTGATATCCATTCCTTTCCTGCCTCCCATTGATGGCGGTCGGCGTTTCTATGCAAGTACCATGCCTTTCTTTGCCATGCTGATCGTGATTGGCCTCTCAGGAATAACGAGCCGACTCACGAATCACGCGCATGAATTCGACCCTTTCTCAAGCTGGTATGTAAACTTATTGACCGGCTTGCTTATCTCCCTGACCGTTATCGTACCTGTTTTTATCCTTTTATTCAACCACTTTACACAAAAGGTCCAGTCAGCACCGGTATGCCCGTCAGGCCAGCTGCCCTTTATCATCACTGTGCCCCCCGGTTCCTATGTCGATCTTGTTCAGGATGGGAAAGCGGCTTGTGGATCCGCGTCTCAGGTTTGCCTGAGCGATTTCTGGCGCAACGGCACTGAACGGAGTATTGACGACTTCTATCAGAAGCTTTTTGAGATTGCGAATGGTGCAAATCCCATTACCAGGATTTCTCCTGCTTATGATCTAATCGATGGAGGGCTTCACTACTTTATCGGCACCCCCCAGCAACTTGGAGATTCGTTTCCAGGACATCGCGTGGCTGGCTGTGCAATAGCCATCGGGACGGCCACTCAGTCCATCTACCAGATCCAGACGGTTGATGATCTGGTGCGATAGAAAACCGACCGCGGACGATTGGCTGCAGACCGGGGATAGTTATCCCAGGTCTGCGTTTTCCAAAGCCCTCAGATACCCATCTCTTTGCGCCAGCGCAAAGAAGCAGTCCCCATATATCTGTTGAATAATACCAAATGAGCGCTCCCTTCACCAAAGACTGGACTGTTCAAAACATCCTGCAGGCTTGCCCCGAGGCTGCGCAAGTATTCATCCGCTTGAAGACGGATTGTGTGGGTTGCAGGCTGGAGCGTTTCTGCACGCCGGAAGAGGTTTCCACATCGTACACCCTCGAAATGGGGGATTTCCTGAAAGCCTTGCAAGAAGCCATCTGAGAATCCAACCGAAGGAGTAAGTCATTAAGATCGTAAAAAAGCTTTTGCTTATCCTGCTGACCACCCTACCCCCGGTCGCCTGCGGTGGTGCGAGCACTGAAAGCGACCGGGGCTACACGCTGACCAGGGTAAGGTCGCTCGACTGAAAAACGCTCCAAGCAGGAGGGCGAACTTACTATGGCTGTCCTACCAACAAGCCGATGATGGGGAAGGACATCAAAATCAAGAAAGCAATCCCCATCACCCAGTTGAGCCACTTTTTCTCGGGATGATTAACCCAGTAGAAGAGGATCATCGACAGGGACAGGGACTGCAGGAGAACCTCCGGAAGGCCTCTCAGGTGGACCCACAACGGGAACACTGTGTAGAGCATCCCCTCCAGGGAGCCGGGCGTTGGTCCGAAGGTGCCAATGATCCCCACCACCACCAAAACGATCCACATTACCAGCCAGCCCTTCTTCTTACCGAAGAAGGACTCTCGCAGCAGGTAGAAGACGATCCCGAACAGGATACCCCTGATGGGCTGGAACAACGGGCCCACCATCACCCACGGATCGTTGGTCTGCCGCATCATGAGATTGAGGCTGGACTCTGCAAAAAAACGGGTGTAATCAAGGAGTGTAGACGCCAGCAGACCCATGATGAAATACGTAACGGTATGAGTCACGATCGTCTTGACAATAACTTCGAGAAGAGTTGGTCTTGTTTTATCCATGGAAAATCTCCTTTCAGATGAGTTGGTATGTGCCGGGACGGACGGCGATCATGCCGCAGAGGGGGAAGTTGATGGGCTGTCGCTGGCGCGGATGCACCTAGCATCAGCGCCCCAAGATGGCTGTTGCAAGAGCTTTAATCTGTTCCGTGTCAGGATCGAGGCAAACGGTCGTGTTTTGAGGCTGATCCGTGATCACCGTTCGACCCTGGTCTGGTCCTGGTGCGACGAGGATGTCCACTGAGAGTGAGCCCTCGGGGCAGAGTGCCGGGTCGGTCGCGTTGACCGCTGCCACCAGGTCCCAGACATAGACACCTGTCGAAGACCACGAATCCAACATCCATTGCAAGACCTGGTCCCAATTTCCACATGCCAGATTTATTTCTGCTTCCATTATTTCAGAGATTTCCAGAAACCAGTCCGACACTTTGCTAGCAATCCATTTTGACCTCTCCATGGCGCTCCTGGCAGCGCTCAAATCGCCCAGAGCAAGATAAGCATCCACCAGACAGGTCAACGAATAATGGAGGGTGTCCACCTGCCTCCACTGCTCTGCCAATGAAACCGCCTGTTGCGCAGCCGCCAATGCCCCATTCAAATCATTCCATTCCCGCAACACTTCGCTCTTAGTGGCATAACCAATGCCTAATACGAATAATCCGCTGCCTGTCGTTTGGTCCTGCTCAACGATCTTGATGGTTTCCTCACAGACCTTAAAGGACTGACGCAGCTCCCCGCGATTAAGAGCACAAAGGCCAAACAGGATGAAGCATAGATCAGCAGATAATGGTTCCCGGATTCCCGGCTGATGGCAATAGAGTCCCGGAAAGCCTGGATGGCTCCAGAAATATCCCTTTGACGCTGTAATGCCAGGCCTAATGTGATCAATATATTGGCTTTTGCCAGCGTATCCTCAGCGGGTATTCTGGCTAACGCCTCGCGTGAAATATCTATGGCTTGATCTGCGTGACCTTTGATCCACTGCGCATATGCCCGGATCGCCATCCCATGTCCGGTCAGGTGCGCGCGTTCACTCTCGGAGGCTGTCCCGGCTAATGTGGTCTCCATATCATTGATTAATGCTTCCGCGTCATTCAACTGTCCCGCATAGGCTTTGACCCAGGCGACTGATACGCATAACCGGGGTCGTGAGTGAATATCCTCTGGCGGCAATGAATGGATATGATCAAGCAACTCGGCCAGCGCTTGACCCTCTGTCAGGAGCAAAATATTTCCGGACACCAGGCGCGCAACCTGTTTCATGTCATCTGCATCCAGGGCATGCAGAATGGCATCTTGAAGAAAACCGTTTGCTTCATACCATTCGCTTGCGCGGATATGTAAATCTGGAATTTGCGCAGCATGGCTTATCGACAGACGTTTGCGTAACAAGTCGCTGAACAGGGGGTGATAACGATACCAGCTTTGCTCATCGTCCAGGGAAAACAGGAAAACGTTGGATCTTTCCAATTGTGCCAAAATATCCTGACTGCCTTTACCGCCCGTGACCGCGTCGCACAATGGCGCTGTGAGCCGGTCCAGGATGGAAGTCTTAAGGAGGAAATCCAGAACTTCGGGGGTCTGTTGGCTCAGCACCTCTTCGATTAAGTAATCCAGGACATAACGGTGGCTCCCCGAAAATCTATCCAGGAACGCTGGAATATCCTCTCGTTTTTGCATCGACAGGGCTGCCATTTGGAGACCGGCTATCCAGCCTTCGGTTCGTTGTTCCAATCGTGTAACGTCGTTGGCGGAAAGCTTCAGCCCCATAAGCTTATTAAGAAAAACGGTGGTTTCATCCGGGTTAAACCGCAGATCCCTGGTCCGTATTTCGGTGGTTTCAGCGCGCGCTCGCATACGAGCCAGCGGCCAGGGAGGATCCATGCGGCTGGATATCACCAGGTGCATCCCGCCCGGGGGCGGTGGCAGATGTTCCAATAGAAAAGTAAGCCCCTCGTGGATTTTGGACTCGGTGATTAGATGCAGGTCATCTAAAACCAGGACAAAACGATCCGGAACCCCGGAAATCTCAGCGACCAGGCTTGTGAGGGTATCCTCCAGTGATAAAGGCCACGAAACGCGTTCCAATTCCAACAGATTTTCTCCAACGTGTGCATCATGCAAGCGGGGGATCGTCTGCAAAGCTGCTGCAAAATACGCCCAAAAACGGGATGGGGTGTTATCCCCTTTCTCCAATGAAAGCCAGGCGACCGGCATTGGAGCCTGGTGAGCCCATTCGTTGAGCAGCGTGCTTTTACCATAGCCGGCAGGAGCTGATACCAAAATCAGTTTTTGGTCAAGTCCAGCGTTCAACTGGGCAATCAGATGCGGTCGTGGCACCCATATCGGTCGAACTGGAGGAATAAGAATTTTCGTCAGGAGTAGATTCGATTGCATCTTATGTTTACAATTTGAGATCGATTCGTCCAAGACAATTTTACAGCCAATTGAACAACCACTCAACCAACATCGACTCAATTCAATGTTTAGCAGCAGGTTTGTTCATAGGTTAATATACAAAATCATCATACACCACCCAGTCTTGTTTTGTTCCACGCAATCTTATCCAAAGGTCCAACCGTGAAAACTAAAATCAGAACATATGTGTATATATGGTCACGTGCGGCGATGAAAGGCAATGAACTTATAGTGTACTGCGTAAATATTTGAACCCAAATCGTCGTTTTTCCCTACTTTTTAGCTGCTTCAGTTCAGAAATTAATGCTAGGAGCAGTAATGCTGATTTTCTGGGCGAAGCATCATATTTCTGTAGAAACATTACAAAATCGTGACCTTACGCGCATTGTGTATTTGGTCACAATCGGTACAATTAAGTACCAGAGATTAATTCATTGACCAGGGCGATTCTTCCTGAACAGCCCTCCTCTTCACCCAATCTGTTGATAAGGGCATCGCTCAAGTTTCCCTTCTAGCACTATCATCTTGGACTGGGATTCAACTTTTGGAAATTTTCGAAAGAAACGAAAAAGTTGCCTCTACGTAAATACATATGATGAAAAACACAGAACCCGATCCCACCCTCGCCCCCTCCATTACCAAAGCCGCCAGCAAACAGACTTATTACACGATCCGTTTCCTGGCAGACCGGGAGTTGGTCGCGGATGCCTATCGCGCCTATGCCTACTTCCGTTGGGTGGACGATGTTCTCGACACAGAAGCAGGCACGAGCTCCAAAAGAATCGCTTTTATCAATCGCCAGAAGTGGCTTCTTGAAGGATGTTACCGGGGCGAGACGCAGCGAGATATTAATCCGGAAGAAAAGCTGCTTTTCGAGCTGGTTCAAGGAGACTCAGAAAAGAACAGTGGGCTGCAATCCTATCTGCGCAACATGATGGCAGTGATGGCTTTCGATGCTGACCGCCGCGGAAGAGTGATCTCGCAGGCTGAATTGAATGAGTACACGCGCTGCCTCGCGAGCGCAGTGACGGAGGCCATGCATTATTTCATTGGGCATCGCTGTTATTCGCCCCGCAACGAAGCGCGCTATCTGGCTGTGACCGCCGCACACATTACCCATATGTTGAGGGACACATTTGACGATATTCCGGCCGGGTATTTTAACATCCCCCGCGAGGTTCTGGAAGCAAACCATATTTCGCCTCAGGACGTAACCAGTGTCGCATATCGGACATGGGTGCGGGGCAGGGTACAACTGGCACGGGAATATTTTAAGAATGGCAAAGAATACCTGGGACAGGTGGAGAACCTGCGTTGCAGACTGGCAGGCTATGCCTATGTTGCGCGATTCGAGGGCGTGCTTGACTCCATTGAGCGGGAAGGATATGTGTTGCGCCCCTCATATCCAGAGCGCAAGGGATTGGGCGCCATCTTGCGGGCAAGTGGGTCAATATTGACACCGCTCACCTTTCATCATACAGACCAGATGGCGTCACCGAGCATCCCGGCACATCCACACACTCAAAGAGAACCATGAAATCAAAAACCATCATTGTCATTGGCGCGGGGATTGGGGGGATTGTCGCCGCAACGCATCTTGCCCGGCATGGACTTAAAGTAAAGGTCATCGAGAAAAATACTCATGCGGGTGGTCGTTGTGATCGTTTCAGCCGCGAGGGGCATCACTTCGATACCGGACCGACCCTGCTGGTCATGCCATTATTGTATGAAGCAGAGTTTACCGCGCTGGGCACATCCATGCGTGAACGCCTGCAGCTGCAACGTGTCGATCCAACTTATCACCTGGTCTTCGATGACGGCAGTCGGCTGGCGCTGACCTCCGACATGAAATCCATGCGGGAGCAGCTGGAGATTTTCGAGCCGGGTAGTTTTCAGGGCTTGTTGCGCTACATGGACGAGGGCCACCGTCACTACCAGCTGGGCATGGAGAAACTGGTCAACCGGGATTTCCGCAGAGCCTCAGAGTTCTTCTCAATCAAGAACCTTCCCCTTCTGATCCAATTGAAGCCGCTTGTCAATCACTATCGAAACATGTCGGCTTACTTTGATGACCCGCGGTTGAAGGCGGCTTTCACATTCCAGGATGTCTACATGGGGCTGAGCCCGTTTGAAGCGCCTGCCACTTTCTCGATGATGCCCTACACGGAATTGGCTCACGGGGTCTATTATCCGCGCGGAGGCATGTACAGCGTGGTGCAGGCGCTCATGGATCTTGCCGGCGAGGCGGGCGTGGAATTTCTCTTCAGCTCATCCGTTGCACGGATTGATTTGAACGAAACGCATGTGCGCGGCGTCACACTGGCAGATGGGCAACAGTTTGAATCAGATGCAGTCCTCGCCAATGCTGACCTGCCGTATGTCTATAAGGATTTGCTGCCCGATGACGACCTTGCTGAATCCCTCGTCCGCAAGCGTTTCTCCTGCTCGGTCATCAGCTTCTTCTGGGGAATCGACAAGACCTACGAGACGTTGGGACCCCACACCCTCTTTCTTGCCGACGATTACCGGGAGAATTTCCAAAGCATCATCCGGGACCTGGACCTGCCCGCCAATCCCTGTCTTTATCTCCACGCCCCGGCGCGACTCGACCCCTGCATGTCCCCGCAGGGACAGGACACCTTGATCGCGATTGTCCCAGTCGGACACATACGCGAGAATGGAGATCAGGATTGGATTGGAATTCGCGACAAGGCGCGCCAGCATGTCTTCCGCCGACTGGCAGCTTTAGGAATCAATGATCTGGAAGCACATATAAAATTTGAGACTGCCTTCACGCCTCTATCCTGGTTGAAGCATTACAACCTGATGAAGGGTTCCACGCATGGGCTCTGTCACAACCTGACCCAACTGGGGTATTTCCGCCCGCGCAACCGGCACCCGCGGTACCACAACCTGTATTTCACCGGCGCCAGCACACATCCTGGCACGGGGATGCCGACTGCCATGGTCTCTGGTCGCTTGTCTGCCCGACGCATCCTGGATGACTTTTCGCTCTCTGCCTGACCCCACACTTATTATTTCTTGAGGGAAAGGACCTACATGGACACGAAGAAAATATTGGTAACCTACACAACCAATGCTGGAACAACGGCAGAAGTGGCGCAAGTAGTTGGAGAGGAACTGGCAAGGGACGCCTGTCTCTCAGTTGATATCAAACGACTCGAGGAAGTTGACAGTATCGAGCCATACGCCGCGGTTGTGATTGGCGCGCCGATGATTTTTGGCTGGCACCGGGAGGCGGTCCGGTTCGTCAAAAAGCATCAAGAGATCCTCAGCCGCCTGCCTGTAGCGTATTTTATTACAGCCATGAACCTGACCCAGGCAAAAGAAGCCAGCCTGGATGGCATCCCCCTATCGGTGGATCCCGTTGTGGCCAGGCCGGCCAAAAACGCAGACCGTTTGACCTTTAAGGAACGTTACTCCCTCCCAGCCAATTATCTCCGCCCTGTCCTCAAAGCCGCACCACGCATTCGACCAGTGACCGTGGGCTTTTTTGGCGGAAAATTGGCGATGTACCGGATGAAATGGTGGCAAGTTCTGTTTGTTTTGGTCTTTATCCAGACGCAGCAGGGCGGGTCGCACAACCTGCCATTCATTCGGGAATGGGCGGCAAATCTTCGTGGTCGCTTGGCGCAAGTGGCTTGAGGTGAAGAACATCCATCCATTGCGCTTACCCTGCTGACTGCCATTACGAACCCTGTGCGCCGGGTTGGCGCGCCAGTATCAGGAATTACAGAAAGTTCCGCAAGCCAAATGAACGCTGTCAGGTTTCTGATATTCAAGGCAGGGCATAGGATGAGTAAAATAATTGAGGAGTTTATCAATGTCCACTCACTCTGCCACTGCCACCAGCTTTCCTAATATTGCCTTCATCAAATAGTCACGGAGTAAACACGATCACTTTGACGGCGCGGGTGGTTTGGGGGGATAAGAAAACTTTGGCGGATGCACTTTTCAGACAATTTCTTAAAATTGAGAGTGCATGAGACCCAGGCGAGGCTGGCTATAGCAGCTTGCCCCGCTCTTTATCATGGCGAAGTAATCACGACCGATAACAAAATGTGGTGACAGCACGGCTGGTACTCCCTCGATATGGGGATTTCGAGAATCAACAAATAAAAAACGCTCCTTTGAAGGAGCGTTTTTGGACATCAAACGTTCATTGTCGTTTCAAATCTGATCAGTCTGCTCTGCGGAGTAATCATAATCTCATAGAAAGCTTCCGTATATCAGAACTCAATATCAGAACTCTATATCAGAACTCTATATTGACAAAGCATTCGGATTCAGTCAAAATACTAAATGAACTTATTATATCTGGAATATAGGATTTCCTTTGGATATGGGGTATCGGGAAAAGACTTCAGACGAGTACAGTCAGGGCGAATCACAGTCACCAAGGCCAGTAAATCGCGGCAATTCTAATATTCTTCACGCCACTAACGATTTAATACGGGTCAAGGGACGGTATTCGCCGGGACGTATTCTGGCAATCACTATCTGCTCGATAGCACTTGCGGAAGTGATTGCCATGATTGTTGTATATTACTTCATATTTTGGCCTTATTATCTGCAAGTTTTATTAGATGCCACCGTTATGGTGGTGATCATCTTCCCTGTGCTCTATTTTTTATCCTTTAGACCACTTCTCGTGCATATCCAACAGAGATATCAGGCCGAAAATATCACTCAAGCGCGTCTGCGACTGATGCAATTTGCCAATACACATACGTTGGACGAATTGCTCCAGGTTACTCTGGATGAAATTGAATCCTTGACCGGCAGTACGATCGGTTTCTTCCATTTCCTCGAATCTGACCAAAAGACGTTATGGCTCCAGGCATGGTCAACGAACACACTTCAAAATATGTGCAAGGCTGAGGGCAAAGACAGCCATTATGACGTGGAGCAAGCCGGTGTCTGGGCAGATTGTATTCGTCAACGCCAACCGGTCATTCACAATGACTATGCCTCGCTGCCGCACCGCAAGGGAATGCCTGAGGGACACGCCCTCGTCATCCGTGAAATGGCTGTTCCAATTATGCGGGATAAAAAAATTATGGCAATTCTCGGTTTGGGTAATAAACCGCAGGCTTACACTGCCAATGACGTGGAGGTTGTCTCCACCTTCGCCGATTTTGCTTGGGATATCGTAGACCACAAGCGAACCGAAAATGCGCTACGCAAAAGCGAGGAGAAATTCCGCACACTTGTAGATTGGACGTATGACTGGGAAAAATGGTTGGATCCGCGAGGCAATATCGTATACACATCCCCATCGTGCGAGCGCATTACCGGTTACAGCCCCGAGGAATTCATTGAAGACCCTGATTTGCTAACACGCATTGTTCATCCTGATGACCGGCAATCCTACGAGGAGCATCATCGAGTGGTTCATGATGAGTCGGTAGGCCCGATGAATATTGAATACCGCATCATTGCCCGTGACGGAAGTGAACACTGGATCGAACATGTCTGCCGGCCCCTCTTCGGCCTAGACAGCCGTTATCTGGGGCGTCGCGTGAGCAACCGCGATATTACCGAACGGAAACGGATCGAAGAGGATATCCGGGAACGCAACCAGAAAGAGAAAACACTTACCCAAATGATCCATAACATGCAGATGGAAATTGCTCGCGACTTGCACGACACGCTTGGGCAAAACATTAGTTTCCTGCTCATGAACCTTGAACATTTATCGGAAACCAAATTGAGCGACCAAACAGCCATGCAAATCCAAATCCAAACCATGACAAAAGCGGCAAAAGAGTCGTATGAGCTGATAAGAGGAATGCTAGCCGTTCTCCAGTCCGGAAATTCAGCCGATCCACTAAACCTGTTTACCCGGTACGCAGAACAAGTTGCAGAAAGGTCTTCTTCTCAGATTGACATAACCAGTCAGGGAAATCCAAAGCAGTTATCGCCTCATCAAATGCTTCAGCTATTCTACATTTTTCGAGAGGCACTAAGCAATATTGAAAAGTATGCGAATCCTAGTCGGGTTTCTGGTGAATTTACTTGGGATGAAAATGCCCTGGCAGTAGTAATATCCGATAATGGTCGCGGATTCGACCCCAATCATATTCAATCCGGCGACCATTATGGAATAAAATTCATGCGCGAGAGAGCCGAACTATTGAATGGTTCCTTGTCCATCCAATCTTCGCCGGGCATGGGCACGAAAATCACGGTCCACATTCCATACAAAGAAGGATCGTTCACCAAATCTCAATAGTGATTTTACATGATGAAAATTATTATCGTAGACGATCATGTTCTTTTCCGCGAAGGCTTAGCCTCCATCATCCGTTCAGAGCTGGATATCGAGATTGCCGGTATGGCAGGAACGGTTCGAGAGGCGGTTGAAATGGCTCGAACCATAAAGCCGGACATTATCCTGATGGATTTTGGCCTGCCAGATGGCACGGGAGCTGAGGCGACGCAGTTGATCCTTGGCGAACATCCTGAATGCAAGATTGTTTTCCTGACCATGTCCGAGGAAGATGAGGATCTGTTTGCCGCCATTCGCAGCGGCGCAAAGGGGTATCTTTTGAAAAATATGCGCCCACAGAAACTGGTTGCGGCATTAAGATCCGTTCAACAGGGGGAAAGCGCACTGTCCCGATCAATGACGCTTCGCTTGATGGAGGAATTGTCACGCACGAAGAAGCTCGATTACGCAGCAGATATTACCCTTACTCGTAGGGAAATTGATGTGTTGCGTGCAATAGCTGCCGGTCTGTCCAACCTGGAGATTTCCAAACACCTTTTCATTTCCGAAAATACAGTCAAAAGTCATGTGCATTCAATCCTCGAAAAGCTCAACTTATCAGACCGAAAAGAGGCGGCAGATTATGCTCGTAAACATGGACTAATCAAATAGGGTTAACTCGGGGAATTAATCTCCCGATCAAAAAGATCATCCTTAGGATGGTCTTTTTTAATTCCCCAATGTTGATTGTGATGGATGCAACCATGTACAGGTTCTGCTATTATAAAAAAATAGCATTGTTATATTCTTGGGGAGCAGTTTGAAATGGATTTTACGGAATTGAATATGGAATTTATGGATAAAAAATGACGAATTGTAAAACTGCCCTCCTTTTAGGCCCAGATGACATGCTTAGGCAAGCAGTTGAACACCTGATAACAGAGTCGAAAGATTGGAAGGTAATCGGAATTTGGGACGAGTATGGAGTTGATGTTCTGATAAAGGAAATTGGAAGAAAGAAACCAGATGTTGTCATAGTTAATCAAGGTGATTTTGCTGGCGAGTTGGATCTGCCAATACAGTTACTGGAAAACTACCCCCACCTAAAGATCATCACAGTCAGCCTGAAAAGTAACTTAATTGAGATTTACAACAAGCAAATGGTTTCGGTTAAAGAAGCATCTGATCTATTGTCAATTATCGATCAATGTCTCGATCAATTCCAAACCAGGAAGGAGATGATAAATAAACCATAATAATTAAAGTAAATCAATCTTCCACCGGCCTTAAACATAGAAAAAATCCACAGTGAAAATAAGAGGAGATATAAAATGACTAGTCGCAAGTTTCTAAATATTCTAATTTCAATCCTGGTTCTCGTTTCCCTAATTTTTGCAGGGAACGGCCAGGTTATTGCGCAGGGCACAAGCCCGGATGGCAAGAATCCACCTCCACCCCACTTAAAACACGGGAAAATAACGAAGGCTGACCGGCAGGCTGCAGCAAATAACCGCTCTGCTATGCAAACCGCAGGTGGGATGACCACCGCGATGGCCATGACTACTCCTGGCGGGACGCCTGACTATTTCGGGTTTGTCCCCAACTACGCCAACAGCCCCCTGCCGACGAGCAGCAGTGCAACGGTTGTCTTCACAGGTGGAGGCGGTGGCACAGGTGCCGCTGCTTCCGCGACTGTTACGAATGGCGTCGTGACTGGGCTCACGCTTGACAACGGAGGTACTGGCTACACGTCTGCTCCAACCATCGCCATCACAGGAAATGGTACTGGCGCTGCAGCGACAGCCAGTTTCAATGGCGCCGTTACAAACATTGCGGTCACAGCCCCAGG
>JBGOXG010000257.1:0-2888 GCA_041479025.1 Anaerolineae bacterium | reverse complement strand
GACTTAGCTCGAAGGCCAGATACAGTTGCTGCGAGATCGGGCTTTGCAGGGTGCTTTGAACCGTCTTGGTATCCATAATCGTTCTCCTTTCTGTGTTATTATGAAGTTACCATTTATGGCTCTGTTTTTTGGTATTTTAGCTTATATACGTAGTATCTTAAATTGTTGAGTGGCGCTGTAGCCATGGAAGCACAGGAGAGGTAAAAAATGCAGTTGCCCTCGCGTTCCTTCACTTCAATAACTTGCCTGACTTTGGCACTCACCGCTTGCTCCGCCAGGGCTGTTCCGCTTAGCGAGCAGCAAGTCATCGACATCGCCTGGCAGGCATTGGAACCTAACACCTCCTCCCACAATCAATCCGCTTGGGAAATCGTCGGCGTGCAATCCGTCACCGGCCGGGAAGTCCAAGACCTATTTGAAGGAGAGCCCGTCCCAGGCAGGTGCGCACCCGGGCCCACACTGCCCGACAACGCGACCATCGTTCTCGATGTATCTTACTGGCACGTGCAGATGAAGCCCTACTCTGCAACGCCGCGGCCCCAGCCGACCGAGCAATACTCACCAACCGCACCTCCAAATGTTCCTGAGCCATTTGTTTATCAAGCGGACTTCCTAGTCGATGCCAGCACGGGCCAAATTGTTGCTCGTAAGCTTCACTGCGTCATATACTGAGCGTGGGCGAATTACGCCACCCAACCCTTCGCTGCAGCGGACGCGGCTTGCGCCGCGTGGTAACTGGCCGGTCTCTTTCGCAGGCGTTTGGGTTGGCAATCGTTCTGGACTATCATCGCCGCGCCGCTGAGCTCAAACGTTGAGACTGTCGAAAAAGTCAGGAATGGGGATGAAATGAGTGGCAATTTTGCACAAGGTTCAGTAAACTATTCCTATTCACGAGAAGTTAGAGGAATCGATGGCGAAATATAAACCTTACAATTATGACCAGATGATGATGATCCCCATCACGCTCAAAGACCAACTCGAACCGGGAACTTTGGAGTACGCCATACACGAATTAGTCGAGAAAAAGATCGATCTCTCGGTGTTTGAAGACCGTTTTCAGAACGACGACACCGGCGCCCCGGCCTTCAATCCCAAGATTTTGCTCAAAGTCGTCTTGTTCGCGTATTCAAGAGGTATCATCGGCTCTCGCCCTATAGAGCGCGCGTGTGGCGAAAACATCATCTTCATGGCCCTCAGCTGCGGCTTTCAACCCGACCACAGCACCATCGCCCACTTTGTCTCATCCATGCAGCAGGAGATTGAAGCCATTTTCTGCAACATCCTGTTGGTTTGCGAAGAGCTTAATCTGCTAGGTGGCACGCATCTCTCGATTGATGGACTGAAGCTTCCCTCCAATGCCTCCAAAGAATGGAGCGGCACCTTCAAGGAGCTTGAGAAAAAACGCTACAAACTGCAGATCAAACTACAGGAAGTTCTCTCTGAGCATATCCGCCAAGACGCTTTGGCCGAGACCGATACCTTCCGGCGCGAGAAACAGGAAAAACGCCTGCAACGGCAAGTGGAGCGGCTGGATCAGTTTCTACAAGATCACTCTCCAAAACCGGGCAAGAGGCGAGTTGAAATTCAGAGCAATATCACCGATAATGAATCGGCCAAGATGCCAACTTCCCATGGCGTGATCCAGGGTTATAACGCTCAGGCGCTGGTGGATGCGAAGCATCAGATCATCGTGCATGCCGAGGCTTTTGGCCGGGGTCAGGACCATGAGAATCTCGTCCCCATGCTCGATGGTGCTAAAAAGAACCTGCAGGCCATCGGCAAAGGTACAGATTATTTGATCGGCAAACTACTCAGCGCTGACAGCAATTATCACAACAAAGATAATCTTGCCAAGTGCAAGGAGGAGGGGCTCGATGCTTATATTCCCGACCCACACTTCCGCAAACGGGATCAGCGCTTTGCCGGGCAGAAGAGATTCAAAGATGGGATCAATCCCAGAAAGCGTGCAAAGAAACAAAAGGTCAAGAAAGAGGACACTTTTACGGGCGATGATTTCTCCTTCGATGCGCTGAAACAATCTTATATCTGTCCGCATGGCAAAGTGTTGAGACGCAATGCCCATCATCATCGCATTCGCTATCGTGTTTATGATATCTATCGTGCCCGCCAGGAGGATTGTGCGCTCTGTTCCTTCCGGCAGCGATGTTTGAGCAAAGCGCAAACCAAGCGCAGGTATTTGGTGGTAGCGTTGCAGAGCAGGAATCCCAGTCTGGTCGAAGAAATGAAAGCCAAGATAGACACCCCCCTAGGCAAGAAAATCTATTCCAGGCGCTTGGCCATCGTCGAGCCAGTGTTTGCCAATATCCGCGCTCAGAAACGATTGAACCGATTTACCCTGCGTACCAAAGCCAAGGTCAATGTGCAGTGGATGTTATTCGCCCTGGTGCACAATATCGAGAAAATCCACCATTATGGGATGGCTTATTAAGGTCTATGCGGCGGGTGATGTACTACGGGATCAAGCTGTATCTGTCGCTCAAGAACAAGAAACCGATAACGCCCCATCAGAACTTTGAGAACCTAATCTGTGAAAAATATGCAAGGTCTGAATTGTCTTTTTCGACATGCTCGTTAGGCGGCGGCGAGTGCGGATTTAACGAATGCACCAGGCACACCTAGAACAAGTGAGTAGGAAAATGTCTGACAAAATTTCAAGCAATGTTCTTGGAAAGCAAGAACCCGTGGAGGAGACTCCGGCGTCGACCAGCCTGGCATATCGCGCCGGTCTGTTCGTGTTGTTCTTGATCTGTGCGCTGGCGATCTTTCTGTTCGGATCGAATTACTACAAGGCGTTCCCCACCAATGGCAACAGTATATACTCGGCAAGTCTCTCAGCCATTTTCCTGATCGCCGCCGTACTGCTCAAG
>JBGOXG010000216.1:0-3636 GCA_041479025.1 Anaerolineae bacterium | reverse complement strand
GTAATCATATTGAATTTTATTACTACTTGCTGGGGGAAACAATCAAACTGGCCTAAATACTTGGTCCAATAAGTAGTTTAACGTGAATTCGGGTTAGGCGATGAGAGCAGGCCAAGTGCCTAATCCGAGAGAAGGTTTCTTTGGCTGATGGCAATAAGCGATCAAGCCGCAGATGAGATTGACCAGAAAGTTGATCGGGCTGCGGTGACGAGAGTGCTCGATTTGAGAGATATTCTTGAGCTGGTCGATGATCGTTTCGATGATGGCGCGTTTACGAAGCAAGAGCTTGTTCATAAGAGGCATGAGAGTGTTTTTCATGTTTGAGCGAAAAATTTCCTTGATCGCAGTCAGCATGCACTAAAAGCGTCGCCGATAAGGCACATGCAGCAGACTAGCCGCTTTCTGCTTTGCCTCTTCCGGGCGCCGGTCATAGCGGGCGGTTGTGCTGACATTCTCGTGGCCGGCCATCCTCGCCACAGTGGCAATATCCGCGCCGGCCGCCAGCAGGTCGCTGATGAAACTGCGCCTCAGATCATGCGGGCTGAAGGATTCCACGCCGGCCCGGACCGCGCGCTTGCCCAGCATGTTGAAGATAGCCTGCGAGGTCAGCCGCCTGTATTTCCGGTCCACCTTGCCGCCCTTGTTGACGGCCACGAAAAGCGGGCCGGCCTGATGCCCCCGCATCGTCAGCCAATCGGCCATCGCGCTGGCCGCGTCGCTGTTGAGATAAATTGTGCGCTGCTTGGACCGCTTGGCATGCAAAACTTTGAGCTTCCCGGTGCGCGGCTCATAGTCTTTCAGGTCCAGCTTGACGACCTCATCGCGGCGTGGGCCGCCGGTGTACATAAGACTTATGATTGCCGCGTCCCGGGCCCCCGCCGCGCTGGCGTCGCCCATGCAGTCGTTCATCAACGCCAGGATCTCGTCGGGCGTCAGCTCGCGCCCGGCCGGGATCGTATCGCCCTTGACCGTCTCGAGGTCCGCCGCGCGCTGATAACCCTCGGCGGTCATTTGCCCCAGACGCCAGGCGTGTTTGAGAGTCCGCCTCAGAGCGCACAGGAACTTGTTGGCGGTGGCCGGGCTGTAGGATTCCATGAGCCGTGCCCGCAGCGCGGCGGTGTGTTGGTACTGTAGGGCCGACCAGTCTAGGCTGAAGGCATCGGCGTGTCCGCTGGTCAGGAGTCCGGCCATCCTGTTGAGGGCTTGCCGCTGGGAGCGGCGACTGCCTTCCTTCAAGCTGGCGAGGTAGACCGCTGCAGGGTTCCGATCTGCTGGCTGCCGCTTGAGGAGTACCAGGCTGTAATTTTCATCCTCTTGTTTGATCAGATCGCCGGTCATAGAGCCCCAAAAATATAGGTTGCTAGAATGGACATTCTTATAAGTTATCCTGGGGGATTTAAAACAAAAAATCTTTTGGCTGTTGCTCAGACAACCCATAGGAAAATCGGATGTTATTTTTAATGTTATTAACAAGTTGGAGGGGGATAATTGGTACAAATAAAAAAAGGTCGGTGGCGTGCCTGCCACTGACCTTGCGGCTACAAGATCCCTGGACTGGGAGGTGTGCCGTGATACGAAAATAGGCCTGGTCAATCGCAACGGGGAGATGCTGGCTTACAAGGATATTCTGACATCTGTCCATGATCAGCCGGTGGGTAGTTTTATTGCAACATTATTCCATGAGATCCATGGTCTATTAAATACGGTGAACCGGAATGTCATCGGGATCGGTGCTACATTCCTGGGCTGGATCGATGAAGAACGCACGGGTCCGTTTTTATGCCTGAACGCGCCCGGCGCGCATTAATAAGGGCAGAAGGATAAATTAATTATGCAAATTGCGATATTAGGATTGGGAGATATTGCACGCAAGGCATATTTACCGCTCCTGGGGAATAGAACTGGCCTTGACATTTTGTTGTCCAGCCATTCTTCAGCCTCGATAGAGATGATTAAGCAACAATACCGGATTTCGAAAAGTGCACAGAATTTGGAAGAGGTAATACGAAATCATCCACAGGCAGCTTTTGTGCTTACCCCTAAAGAGACTCATTTTAAAATCGTCCGTCGTTTATTGGAAGCAGAAATCGATGTTTTTGTTGAAAAACCGGCCACACTTAATTCCGCAGAAACGCGCCAGCTAGCCGAGATTGCCGACCAGCACGGCCGGATGTTGATGGTGGGTTTCAACCGTCGATTTGCACCGTTGCACATCAAGGCTAAGGAGTTGATGATAGGTCTACCAGTTTCAGTTGGTTTATTTCAAAAAAACCGCTCTTCTTCATCAAGCCAAAGTCTATTGGATCAATTTACTGAGGATACTATTCACCAGATCGACATATTACGCTTCTATTGTGGAGAAGGTGAAGTGGTTTCGACTGCTTATCAAATCCAGGAAAACAAATTAGTTAATGCTGTCAGTACCGTCGCGTTGGAGAATGGTGGTATTGCGCTTTTAGCTACTAGCTTACAAGCTGGGGGCTGGAATGAGACTTATACGATCCATGGACCGAACAAGTCGTTATTTATAGATGCGTTTTCTAGATTGCGATTGAAAGTCTCGGAGGAAGAAAAAATGTGGCAGGAAACGTACGCATCTAGTTGGAAGACAACCCTGGATGGACGAGGTTTTACCGGTCAAGTTGATCATTTTTTTGAGTGCGTAGAGAAACGGCAGCAACCCCAAACCTCAGCCTGGGATTCAGTAAAAACTCAGCTATTGATAGAACAAATGCTTGCTAAAGCAGATGAGCATTGATTATAAATTGGGGGATGCGGATTTTCCAATTCCCTCTTTTTGTAACCTTGAATACAGAAAGATTTTATTTCATTGAAGTAATTGTGGAATTATTAGCTGACCGGAGTGTATCCTGCATGTGCTTGTACTTGTAGAACGCGTAAAATTCCCATAAAGGATCGATATGCTGCAAGGATAATCCCTGGCGCAAATTCAAATATGGGCACGGCCTCTATCAACGAGACGATTCCCCGAAAAATGATACGCACCCCCGTCACTATCATACTACGTGATGCATCAAAGCCAAATGTTACTATCTGGGTATCGTTGCATCAAAGCGGAATGTTACCGTAATATTTTCCAAAGTTTGGCGACTTTCTCGTCGATCGAAGTTCTGAGTAGGACCGGATTGAGCCGGACGTACAAGTTCGTCAGACGGGCCTTCGTTTCGAGTGGAATGCTTTTCGCAGCCAGGACCCGTTGAAAAGGGGTCGCAGCCTGATCATATCTTTTGCGGAGCTTATTGTCCACATGTTCTTTCGATACCAGTTTCAAGACGGGCTGGAAGGAGTTGGCGTATAAGCGCAGGTCGGCATAGATGCTTTGGAGAAGTAGGAATTCTTCTTCGGTCTCAAAGCGGTCATAACCAATGAGGCGGCGGACAACGGACCAGTTCTTCTGCTCGACATGCGCCTGGTCGTTTTTCTGGTAAGGGCGGGAGCGAGTAAAGGTAATCTTTTCGGACAGGCAGTACTGGTAGAGCAGATCGTTAATAAACTCACCGCCATTGTCCGAGTCAAGGCCGAGCAAGGGAAAAGGCAGACGGGTGCGCAGGGTCTGGATAGCCTCAAAAACAGCCTGCTGGGTGCGCTGGCGTACAGGTAGGCACTGATCCAGCC
>JBGOXG010000087.1:0-9319 GCA_041479025.1 Anaerolineae bacterium | reverse complement strand
CTTCAGACCCCACCTCACGGTGACGCCCTTGCCTTCCGCTAGCAGTTGGTGCAATCTCCTCTGCAAGAGACTTTCACTCTCAAGTCAACGCCCATGCTGGGCGCACTAATAAAAGCGGCAAGATCTTTCGATCCAGCCGCTTTTACAATGAAGGTTATTTTTCAAACCGAATATATTATTTAACTTCCGGCGAGCGATAGTCCCAGTTGTCAGTATCCAGATCCAATAAAACCTTAGCTACGGTATCCACCAGCACCTCACGCATCTTCTTACCCTTTTCTTTGGTACCTTTGGTTGGATCACCGGATGCGCCGGTATTCGTCAATTCATCAAATGACCATTTCATTTCGAGATAAGGCGGTAACTTGGTTGGGACAACACCTTTGGCATGGGACATATCCACAAGATCTGGAAAAAGTTCGAGGCAAATGGAGGTCTCACCTTCGCCGGCATGACCCAGGCCATTCCAAACTTCAAAGAAACCCTGGGGTAAAACTTCACCAACCGTGTACCACCACGCGTTCAGCGAAGCAATTCGAAATTCCGGATGGGCTACCTTTGCGCTGCGCGCGGCTACTTCGATAGGCGCGATATTGCCATCATGACCGTTCATAATGAAAACCTTGCGAATTCCTTCGCGATAGATGGATTCAAAAATATCGCGTAAAAAAGCACATTCGGTTTCGAAGGAAACGGTTATGGTAAAGGGGAACTGTTTGTAATGTTCACTGACACCGTAATTCAATGGTGGCATGACGACTGTTTTAGGTACACGTGCCGCAATATCCAGGGCAATCATGTGGGCTGTCAGTGCATCGGTGCCGAAGGGCAGGTGATTGCCATGACTTTCAAGTGAACCCAGCGGCAGGATAACCTTCTCGAAAGGGTTCGTTTTAAAATCTAAGCTGTTCCAATGCTGAAGTTCCAGGGCGTTTTTTTTCATTAGAGGCCTTCCTTATAGTCATTCATAAAAGGATATACTGGTTCAAAATTGCTCTTACAGGGCGTAACTTCGAACTGACAATCCTCTGCTTACGATGTTTCTATGCCTTTAAAATCTTAGATGCTATACAAAAAGGCTGAATGAGGATATTCTCATCCAGCCTTTTTTTACGGAATCTGGTTAAGGAGCAGGTACTTTTTCAGGTACAACTTCGGAAGCCAGGGTGAACTTCCCGTCCTTAATCAAGATGATAGAAACACCCTTCTGTGGAATGGTGCTGCCAGAGAAGGTAATCATGCCAGTTACGCCTGGCAGGTCTTTGGTAGATTGCAAGGCTTTCAGGATTGCCTTTGGGTCAGTTGAGCTGGCACGTTTGATGGCATCGGCAATCAGCATAACGGTGTCATAGCCCAGGCCAGCAAACGCGTTTTCCGGGGGAGAATTGAATTCTTTCTTGTAAGCCGAGATGAATTTCTTGACTGCCTCAGTGCCACCGGTCTCATCCATCAGGGAATGCGTGGTGAAGTAAACATTCTCGGCACCTTTACCCGCAATGCTGACAAGGTTGGGGGTGTCATAGCCGTCACCGCCGAAAATGGGTTTATCGATACCTCCATCACGGAACTGTTTGACAATTGTACCGACATCATCCGGGCCAGAGGAGATAAAGAGGACATCCGGCATTGCGCCAGCGGCTTTCAGTTTGGTGATCTGGGCAGAGAAATCTTTGTCGCCTGTTTGATAAGTATCTTCCAAGATGATTGTCCCGCCCAATTCAACGAAACGTTCCTTGAAATATTTACCGAGCAGCAGGGTATATTCCATCCCTTTGTCAATCAGCAAATAAGCGCTTTTGGCTTTCATGGTATTAAAAGCATATTCTGCTGCCGCGGCCGCCTGGACGTTATCACCGAAGCAGGCCAGGAACAAGTAGGTCGGGACCTTTTCTGGAAGCTTGGGAGATGTCGCACCAGAAGTGATGAAAGGGATACCTGCTTTTGCGGCAATTGGAGCAGCAGCCATGACCATATCGGTATCGCTAAAACCCATCATCACTACAACTTTGTCCGATTCAATCAGTTGAGTGGCAGCATTGCCAATAGTGGCGGCATCAGTCTTTCCATCATATAAGACCAGTTCAATCTTCTGACCATTGATACCACCATTATCGTTTATCAATTTGGCGGCCAGCTTGGCGCCGTTCGCAGAAGGTGTATCCAGAGAAGCCTGTGCCCCGGTCAAGTTGTAGAGAACACCGATTTTTATCACACCAGCGCCTGCCGCAGGTTGAGCTGGGGCAGCCGGTGCGCATGCGCCGAGCAGTAATGCTGCAAGTAAAACAATACCTACTAATTTTTCTTTCATTTTTTCTTCTCCATTAGTCAAACAATGTGATCAGCTAAAAACTTGGTTGCATGATACTACAATATTTTTCCCGTGTCCTCCTTTTTCTTTACTGCTCTTGTTGCCTCTCTCCGCCAAAATAAGAGGTGGCTAAAATTTATCTCTTTGCCACCCATGATACCACCTGGACGAAAGACAATCACCAGGATAAATATTACTGCCATCAACACCTGGCTGGCGCCGTACACTGGCGGGATGGTTAAAAATCCAAAGTTAACACCGCGCTCGGCATTACGGAGCAGCTCGGAAAGCAAGGTGATTGCGATTGCCCCAATTACTGAGCCGCTGACGGAGCCTGCACCGCCAACGACCATCATGGTAATCACGCTAAATGTTTGCGCAAAGTAGAAAGACTTTGGAGAAAACGACATGATGAAATGCGCCCAAAGGGAGCCAGCCACAGCGGTAAAAAAAGCACTGACACAGAAGGACAGCAACCGGGAACGCATCTTACTGATCCCAAGCGATTGCGCCGCAATTTCATTATCTCTGGTGGCCATCATTGCGCGACCGAAAGGTGAAATTTTTATCCGCCAAATAGTGTAGACTGCCACGATAACCCAGCCCCAGACCCAGTAAAGGTTTGAATAAGCTGGTACTCCGGAAAATGTGCGGGCTCCAAGTGTCAGCGAATCCCAGTTAATCAATACAACCTGGACGATGACCAAAAAACCCATTGTGGCAACTGAGACATAGGGTCCATTCAACCGCATCAACGACAAACCAACCAAAAAGGCCACCAAGGCAGCCAAAAACCCCGCAATGATGGTCGCCGTCAGAAAGCTCATCTCAGTCTGCGCGAGAAAGGACGGCAGGTCGGGCAAATTAACTTTTTTCTGTGTCAACGGTAAGGTCAGGATGGCAGCGGCATAAGCACCAATGGCCATGAATCCAATATGTCCTAATGAGAATACACCCGTGAATCCATTAGACAGGTTGAGCGCGACTACTAATATGATACTGATTCCCAATCCGACAATAATCCGTTGAATGTAAGCGGAGGCAGTTATGTCGGTCAGAAAGACCCCAGCCATAGTAAAGATAATCAAGCCGGCAGCAGTCAATAAACCAGATGATTTTTCGAGACGAGCGGCAAGCAGGCTCATATCGTTTCCCGTTCAGTTGAACCAAGGATGCCATTCGGGCGAAAGAGCAGCAAAATGATAAGAATGATAAAGACAAATGCGTCACGATAGGGTGTCAGGGCAGGTGGAAGAAACCCTTGCAGAAGAATTTCCAGTGTACCAAGAATATATCCGCCTAATACTGCACCGGGAATACTACCAAGCCCACCAATTACGGTAGCAATAAATGCTTTGAGAACTGGAGTGAAACCCATCAGAGGATCAATCTTACCAACCCGGGCGCTCCATAACAATCCAACCACACCAGCGAGCATCGAACCAATCGCAAACGCAGTAACGATTACCTTATTGACATCAATCCCCATCAACCGTGCTGCCAAAAGGTCTTGTGAAGCAGCCCGCATTGAGATACCGGTTTCTGTACGCGAAATAAAAAATGTCAAACCAATCAGGAGAACAAAAGCAACGAAGATGGCTGTTAAATCCAGTTGTGATATCCGCAAAGATCCAATGGTCAGTGCTGTTCCCAGCACTTCTGGAGTGGGGAAAGGCCGCGATTTGGGGGTAAAAATAATAATCGCCAGATTCTCCAGAAAAATCGTAACCGCAAAGGAAGTCAGCAGCATGGCAACATCATTTGCGCCGCGGATGGGGCGATAGGCAACCCGTTCCATCAACAAACCAAAAAGAACACTGGCGGCGACCCCGGCTAAGGCTGCCGCCCAAAAGGGAAAATTTGCGTTTAATAAAAGCAGGGTTGTGAAACTTCCGACCATGATCAGATCGCCATGGGCAAAATTAATCAGCCGCAGGATTCCAAAAACCATTGCCAGACCCAACGCCATAAGAGCGTAAAGACTACCAATGCTGACGGCATTAATCAGTTGTTGAATTGAGAATTCGAAAAGGCTCATCAGGCCGAGCCTCCCAGGTAAATATTTTCAATTTTCGGATTGGCTTTCAATTCGGCTCCAGTACCCTGCATAACAACACGTCCAGTTTCCAGCACGTAACAACGGTCGGCGATTTCGAGCGCTAGGCGCACATTTTGTTCCACCAATAAAATCGTGACACCTTGCTGGTGAAGCGTGCGAATGACTTTGAAAATATCATCTATCACTCGCGGCGCCAGCCCCAGTGATGGTTCATCCAACATAAGGATCCGTGGGGTGGCCATCAAGGCACGTCCAATCGCCAGCATCTGTTGTTCACCACCACTAAGTGTGCTGCCACTTTGATTTCGGCGTTTTCCCAGAACCGGAAAAATTTCTAGAACCCGATCCAGGTCAGCAGCCAAATTAACGCGGTCGCTGCGGCGCATCGCGCCCATAAGCAGGTTTTCAGAAACGGTCAACCCTCCAAAAATGCGGCGCCCTTCCGGGCATTGTACAATTCCTCTTTGAACAATCTGTCTTGATGATTCATGAGTTAAATCCAGGCCTTCATAAGTGATTTGACCCGATTTTGGTTTCAGGATAGCAGAAATAGTCATCAAAGTGGTCGTCTTTCCGGCGCCGTTGGCCCCCAAAAGCGCGACCAGCTCTCCCTGGGAGATCTCCATCGTAATATCCTTGAGAGCATGTACATGGCCATAAAATACATTCAAGGATTCGATTTTAAGCACGGTTAGCTCCGTTTCCCAGGTAGGATCCAATAACCCGGGGGTCTTTGCGAACTTGAGAGGGCGTTCCTTCGGCAATCACCTGGCCATAATTCAAGACCTGGAGTCTTTCGCACAGTTCCATCACAACTGGTACATTGTGCTCAACGATTATGATGGTCAGGTTAAATTGTTCGCGAATACGGCGAATCCAGACAACCATTTGCATATCTTCTATTGAATTCATCCCGGCCATTGGCTCATCCAACAATAAGACCAAGGGACGGAGTGCCAGCGCACGGACAATCTCAAGTCGGCGCTGGTCACCGTAGGACAAAGAAGTGGCAGGGGAATCGGCTTGATCTGCCAGATTAAACAGGGCAAGCTCCTCCATAGCCGCAGCTTTTAAATGCTGCTCATTGCGGGAAAAAGAAGGAAGACTTAATAATGTTTCAGCAAAGCCAGAAGGTTCGCGCAATTGCCGCGCGGTAATAACATTTTCTAACACAGTCATGCTGGGGAACAAACGAATATTTTGAAAAGTACGGCCAATTCCCAATTGCGCAATTTTATCGGGAGGCAAGCGAGTAATATCCTTGCCGTTCAACAATATTTTTCCGCTTGAAGCGCGGATGTGCCCGGTCATCAGGTTGAAAATAGTGGATTTCCCGGCTCCGTTAGGTCCAATTACCCCAAGTATTTCCCCTTGTTTGAGGTTCAGATGATAACCATTGACAGCAACCAGACCTTTAAAAGCCTTGGAAACGTCTACAATCTCCATCAGTGGTAGATCAAGATTCGCTTTGTCAGAAGACATTATTGATAAAATCCATTTAAAAATGAAATTGGGTTTTTATAGTATCAGGACTTTCGCTTATGCAGGTATAAAAGCGTGAATTCGAGGTGAAGCCAGTTCGGCCCGCAGGTATTTGGCCTGCCCCCAATAGTTGTACCACTTTCAAGTTAGTCCGACTGGGTGGACTATATAAGACGACACAATCATTATGACATAAATCATTACAGGCCGTATTAGTTTTTCAAGCGCGGATTGCCCCCCTTTGACCGTCTTTGTCGAGCTGCCCATAAGGTTTATCATTTCCTACGAGCCGGCACCGGGTTCGGTGAATTGGACTAGTCTCCCCAAGATAAGGTCGCCCAGATCATTTTCGGGGACAAGTCTGGAGAAGGATCCCGGCCGGCTCCAGATGCCTGGGCATGCCACACTCGCGACTGGCGCAAAACAAACAGGGCAGCATTTTTCTAGAAGCAGCGTGGCGGCGAAGTAGACGTAGATAAGGGGTCCGGCTTGAATGACGCCCCCGCTGATTTACGTATTCGCGAGATGCCTGCAGCGCTGTTCTCTGAAGCGACCGGCTCCACCCTCTGCCCTCATATCGTCCTGCTCACAGACGGCGCGCTGTACGTTGCCGAACACGGCGGCGAGGATGGCAATACGGCGTACTGGCTGATGGATGCCATTGCAAGCTACCAGGGCGAGGCCGCGCTGAAGCGCCATGATTTCCAGGTTTGGAAATTAGTCGTCCATCCCCCGGATGAGCCGGGGGCCGCACAGAATACCGTGATGGCGGTGCTGCAAAGCAAGCCCAGCCAGGCTCCCGAAAAGCCATTCAATCCGCACCGGCATGCTTCGCTCATCTGCACCAATGGGAACGAGAAGGAATTGGTATGGCAAGAGATCGAGATGACCGATATCCTTCCTTTCGAAGAAATTACGCTCTATGCGTCGGTCGAGGAACATCCCGACCTCAGCGCCAGACAGAAGGTGATGATCATCCTGCTGCCGTCCGAGTACTAGACGGCAATCCGTTCTGGTCAAAGAGGGCGCATCGATGCGCCCTCTTGTTTTTGCGCTACATGCGCAGGAGGTGAAACATGGGTGATATTTTGTGCAGGAAATGTGGGGAGCCGTGGGATAGTTACGGCATTACCCACTCCAGGGGCGAGGGAGATATAACTGCTTCCGAAGCGGTCCAGTTTCTAAAAGGCGAAGGCTGCCCTTCTTGCCATTGGGGCAAGGGCTGTACCTGCTGTGCCGGTACTGGCAAAATGAAAGAGGAAATGTCAAAGTGCGCCTGCCGCAGCGACCACTATCTGATCGTCCGTAAGCAGGCCGGAAAGGACGAACCCTGGCAGTACGGCTATATCCCGAATGTCCACATTTTCCCCGGAGAGCCGAAAATCATCTTCAAGTATCCGGATGGGGAATGCAAGGAAGGCAGATTTCACGAGGCGCTGGTGTTGTGCCCGTATTGCGCTGATGCAGCTTATGACTGCCCAACCTGCCGCGGCACCGGTTAATTCACTCCAAACGACATGACCGGTTGCAATTCGCGTTGCACCGAATACAAACGGCGATACAAGCCGCCTTCCAGTTTCATCAATTCGGCATGTGTGCCCATCTCGCAAATGGATTTATCGTCCAGCACTACGATCTTGTCAGCATTGCGCACAGTCGAGAGGCGATGCGCGATAATGATCGTCGTGCGTCCCTTCATCAATCGCTCCAATGCTTGTTGGATGAGCACCTCAGTCTCCGTATCCACCGACGAAGTGGCCTCATCCAAAATCAAAATCGGCGCATCCTTTAACACTGCGCGCGCGACAGACAGTCGTTGCTTCTGTCCGCCCGAAAGTTTCACACCGCGCTCACCGATCAATGTGTCGTAGCCATCGGGCAGTTGCATGATGAACGCGTGCGCGTTGGCTGTCTGCGCCGCCGCGATCATCTCAGACTCGGTCGCGTCGGGTCGTCCAAACAAAATATTCTCGCGCACCGTGCCATAAAAAAGAAACAATTCTTGCAACACAATGCTGATTTTCTGACGCAGGCTATCCATTTTATATTCCTGGATGTTGCGCCCATCGAGTGTAATCGTCCCGCTAGTCACATCGTAAAAGCGCGGGATCAAACTGACCAGCGTGGATTTACCGACACCCGTTGGCCCCACCAGCGCGACGACCGATCGGGCAGGGATGTCGAGGCTGACATTTTCCAAAACAGGATTCTCGGGTGCGTAAGCGAAATTCACATTTTGGAAAACAATCTCGCCTCGCACTTGATTGGAAATTGCTACCGCTTCAGGAGCATTGTGCGGCTCTTCATCTTCTGCCATTAAACCCGCCACCCGGTCTGCCCCCGCTAAAGAACTTTGGATGGCTTCCCAAGCGTTGGACAAATTCCGCACCGGAGCGTAGAACATCTCAAGATAAAGGAAAAAGGCAACGAGGTCAGAGATTGGCAGTAGCCCTTGCAGAGCCAGACGTCCGCCAAAGAAAATCACGATCAACGTTCCCAGCGAAGAAGTGAAATCCACAAAAGGCTGAAAGGTTGCCATTAATTTAAGCGCGCGCAGATTGGATCTGTAGTAACTATCAATGCGTTCATCAATACGCACGGCTTCCTCCGCTTCGCGGGTAAATGCCTTGATTTCACGGATGCCGGATAGGTTGTCGTTAAGCATGGCATTCAAGTCACCAAGTTCTTTCTGGCGGTAGCGGAAAGCCGGTCGCACCCTTTTTGCATAGATTTGCAAAGAGAATAGAACCAACGGAATTGGAATGGTGCTGAGTAGAGTCAGTTTCCAATTCAGGCTAAATAGCACAGCCGTCACGCCAACGAGAGTAATGGCGTTCACAATTACATCGGGCAGAGCATGCGAGATGAGTTGCTCAAACAACTCGGTATCGTTGATGACGTGTGACATCAACTGTCCGACTTGCTTGTCTTCGTAATAACGCAACGAAAGGCGCTGCATGTGCTCATAAATATATTTACGCACGTCAGCAACCACGCCCCATCCAGCCAGATGCGCCAGATATGAGCGCAGGAATTGCAACCCCGCGCGACTAACATAAACAATCAGCACGATAATGGTCAACTGGCGAACCAGCCCCATCACGTTCATCGTTGCACCGGGCGCGGTGACAGCCGCCACCAGCAATTTGATGATCCATGGAATGAGAAGTTGCGCACCGACCAGCAATAACATACTTATGGCGGTGACGGTCAACGCCAGTTTGTATTTTTTGGCGTAAGTAAAGATCAATTGAAAAGGTTTCAAAAGGGATTCTCCAATACGGTTTGCAAACAACGTTTATTATTATCAGGACTTTCGCTTATGCGGGCATGAGAGCATGAATGCGAGGTTTTCGGAGTTCAGCCCGCAAGTAATCGCTCAAAAGATCATGCTTTGTTTGGTATAACGTCTTGCCCAACTCATTTGCCTTGACTTTGAGAGATAGCCAGGCATGGTAACAACAAGCAAT
>JBGOXG010000159.1:0-5226 GCA_041479025.1 Anaerolineae bacterium | reverse complement strand
TTATTATGAAACTTTCGGTGAAGACCATAAGAGTCGATTACCTATTGTGTTGATTCATGGTTCGACGATTACCGGAAAAATCGATTGGGAGGAAATTGCTCCGCGCCTGGCCAGAAGTTATCGGGTCTTCGTCCTCGACTGCCGGGGGCATGGCAAAAGCGACGGCACACACTCCTATTCTTTTCGGGAATTAGCAAATGACACGGCGGTTTTTATCCGAAAAACGGGATATGATCGTGCCCACATTATCGGCCATTCGAACGGGGGTAATATCGCTCTGGTGACTCTGGTCGAGCATCCTGAAGTTACACAGAGCGCGGTGCTGCAGGCAGCGAATGCCTATGTGACGCCTTACTTGATCGAACGCGAGCCGATAGTCCTGGATCCAGATTATTTTGCCCAAAATGACCCTGAGGGGGTGAAACAAATGATTGCAGCCCACGGACCAAAACACGGGGAAGATTACTGGCGCGAACTGCTCACGATGACCATGAAGGAGATCATCTCCGAGCCAAACTATACGCCTGATGATCTAGCCAAAGTTCACCGACCGGTTTTCGTGATCATGGGTGCAGAGGATAAAGTAAATGCCCCTGACCGGCACGCTCAGTTTATCGCAGAGAATATCCCGGGAGCTGAGTTGTGGATTCCCGAAAAGACCGGTCATAACGTTCACCAGGAAAGACCAGATGAATGGACGGAACGGGTACTAGGTTTTCTCCAGCGGCGAGGCCAGGAATGCGACTGAGCTGGGAACCCATCACTCTCGATTTGAAGACAACTTTCCGTATCGCGCATGGGGCGGACGATCAACGTCATAACGTGATTGTCCATCTCGAGGCTGGAATTGGGGAAGCACCAGCGGTGATGTATTATGGGGAAACCCAGCAAAGTATTATGGATTACCTCGCATCTGTTCCCGACTTGGGTGATGAATCGTTTGATTTCGACGAAGTGCTGTCGCGGCTGCCTGCTGGTTCGCGGTCAGCGCGCACTGCGGTGGAAGTGGCATTACACGATCTATGGGGAAAGCGACTGGGGCAGCCACTTTATCGGCTATTTGGCCTAAATCCAGAAAAAATTCCTCTAACTTCGTTCACGATTGCGATGGATACACCCGCAGTTATGGCGCAGCGCGCGAGAGAGTCAGGATTCCCGATCATCAAAATAAAGCTGGGTGGTTCCGATGATGAAGCCATCGTCGCCGCGATTCGTCGTGCGACCAATGCCAGGCTTCGATTGGACGCCAATGCCGGCTGGTCTAGGGAACAGGCTCTTCAATTGATACCACGCCTGGGTAAATATGGGATCGAATTCATTGAACAACCTCTGGCTGCAGACGATATTGAAGGTCTGCGGTGGTTGCGTCGTAAATTACGAAGCCAAAAAATCGATATCCCCATTTTTGCTGATGAGAGTGTAAAAACATCTCATGATGTAGCTGCCCTGGCTGGCGCGGTGGATGGGGTTGTTATTAAGTTGATGAAATCGGAAGGACTTCGCGAGGCCATGCGCGCCATCCATACCGCCCGTGCATTAGATATGCAGGTGATGATGGGTTGTATGGTTGAGACTTCGGTGGGCGTCACCGCTGCAGCGCACCTGGGTTCGCTTTGTGATTATGTTGATCTGGATGGACCAATATTAATAAAAAACGATCCTTATGAGGGTGTTATTTATCAAGGTGCAAAGTTGATTCTTTCAGACCGACCGGGTTTGGGTGTAATTAAGAAACAAGATATCCCTTCGTAACAGCGAGATTTGACATTTTTTCTGACCCCTGCTTCTTTTAGGGGATTTTTATGTGTTTCTAACAATTGGGACCGGGGAATCGTGTTATATTCGCCCTGTTAAGGACATCATCTGCCCCATTCTTTTTAGGAGAACAAGTTGTCCCCCAGAAAGTCACCATCCCACCCAGGGGTGAATAATGAAACGAAAAATGAACCGCTCATCCGGTTGCGAGGCGTAAAAAAGGTCTATAAGAATGCCGCGGGTGATTTCCCTGCCCTGCGTGGTATTGATATAGATATCAACCCCGGTGAATTTGTCGGAATCCTTGGTAAATCAGGAGCAGGTAAGACCACTCTGGCTAATCTATTAACCGCTGTCGACCACTGTACCGAAGGGGAGATTTTTATAGGTGGTGTCGCAGTTCATTCTCTCAATGAAAACCAGGCTGCGGCATGGCGTGGTCGAAATCTGGGTGTTATTTATCAGGCATTCCATCTCATCTCATCCCTAAGTCTCGTTGACAACGTAATGCTGGCGATGGATTTCAGCGGCCTGTATCGCCCAGTGCGAAGCAAGGAAGCTGCGCTTGAACTGCTGCATGAAGTCGAGTTGAATGAGCATGCCAATAAATTACCTGGCGATATCTCCGGCGGTCAGCAGCAGCGTGTCGCCATCGCTCGTGCCCTCGCCAATGATCCTCCCATCCTGGTCGCCGATGAACCGACCGGTCGGCTTGACTCCACAACTGCTGAAACCATCTTCCGGATCTTCGAAAACCTGATCGCACGTGGTCATACCATCCTGATGGTTTCCCACGATCCCAGTTTTTACAGCCGCTACTCTCGTGTACTTTGGCTGGCTGATGGGTTGCTCACCAACACACCCCAGTTCGCGGTTGAATAAGCTCATGTTGACACAAACCGCCCCGATTCAACCGCGTCCTTTCATCGGTCTCGAAAAAGTCGTCAAGGTTTTTAAGACCTCGGCAGGTGATTTCTTTGCGCTCAAGAACATTAACCTTGGTTTCGAGCAAGGGGAATTTACTGCCATCATGGGAAAGTCCGGCAGTGGAAAATCCACCCTGATCAATATAATTACCGGGATAGACCACCCGACATCTGGCATGGTGCGTATTGGGGATACCGAACTCCTTCGTTTTAAAGAAGGGCAGATGGCGGAGTGGCGCGGTAAGAACCTTGGAATTGTCTTCCAGTTTTTCCAGCTTCTCCCCACACTGTCCATTCTGGAAAACACCATGCTCCCAATGGATTATTGCAAAATTTATTTGCCTGCGGAGCGAGAAACCCGCGCTCTCGAAGTGCTCAAAAGGCTGGATCTGGCTGATATAGCTGATAAACTCCCCGCGGCGGTCTCGGGCGGACAGCAGCAAATCGCTGCCATTGCGCGCGCCCTGGCCAATGATCCGCCCATCATTATTGCGGATGAACCAACGGGGAACCTGGATTCGCGAACTGCTGAGCTGGTACTTTACATTTTCGAACAACTTGCAATGCAGGGAAAAACGATCCTTATCGTGACACATGATCCATTTCTTGCACGTCGGGCTACCCGCCGCGTCATCATCTCAGATGGGGAAATGGTTAATGAGGATATCTATCATGCTCTTCCGATGTTGACACATCCTCAAATGCTCACGATCACCAAATTGGCGACGGTGCGACAATTTTCGGAGGGCGCAACCATTGCCCGTCAGGGTGGTGTGGATGAAGGCCTGATTGTTTTCTCGAGGGGTCAGATTGAGGTACGTCGAAACCGATTCCTGAAACAAAGCGAGATAATTACAACTTTACACGCTGGCGAGTATGTCAGTGAGTTGGACATGCTTGAAATCCCGGCGATGGACCTTACTTTTCGGGCTGTAGGGGGTCCGGTCGAAGCCTTATGTATCACGCTGGAGCAATTTAGCAAATTGATTTCAGAACAACCAGCCATTGAGTCAGCACTTCGTCAGGCTGCCATGCAGAATAGGGTTCGTTATACTCCTGCCAGGCGTGGCCTGTTCGGGCGAGTGAAGGAGATGTGAGTATGTTTCGCCCGCGCTGGAAGAAAGTATTGGCAGACATCTGGGGACACAAGCTCCGGTCCTTCCTGGTGATTGCCTCCATCACCATCGGGCTTTTCGCTGTTGGTCTTATTACCAGCATGAATATCATCATAAAGAAGGATATGGAAGCTGGATACATGTCGGTCAATCCGGCTAACATTCAGGTCTTTTCCACGCCTTTTGACCAGGAGCTGGTGAATGCTGTCCGCAAAGTCGATGGTGTGAAGCAAGCTGAAGGTGTTCGCACCATGACTCTACGCTATAAGAATGGTAAAGGCGAGTGGGTGCCTATTGGAATAAAAGCCATCCCCGATATCGGACAGATGGAAATCAACCAGGTCCGTCTGGAAGAAGGGGTCTGGCCTCCCAAAGATCGCCAAATTGCGATAGACCGTTATAAATTTGCCGACTTGCCGGTAGGCATCGGTGGAACCATACAAGTTGAATTACCCTCTGGAAAAATCCGCGAAATACCCGTTGTAGGGGTTGTGCATGACCAAACCATCGGGTCTGGAGGAGGGGGTGGATTCTTCCTGGCTCCTGTTCAGGGGTATGTCACCTATAACACTCTGGACTGGCTCGAATCACCGGTGAGTATGAACCGGCTTTATGTCACCGTGCAGCAAAATCCCAACGATAAAACCCATTTACAGGAAATCGCAAATAAAGTCATCAACAGGGTTGAGAATAGCAGCGGGGTGGTCATCTCTTCACAGGTGCGTTCGTCCAACGACCACCCCAACCGTGTGTATGTGGAAGCCATCACTGCTGTCCTGGTGGTTCTGGGCTTTCTGGTCATGTTCTTGAGCGCCTTCCTTATCACGAACACTCTGGCAGCATTACTAAACCAGCAGGTAAACCATATCGGTGTTATGAAAACGATCGGTGCGAGCCGTGGACAGATTATTGGTATTTACATGGCACTCATCTTTGTATATGGGCTGACAGCTTTTATCATTGCGCTCCCTCTTGCTGGCTGGGCTGCATATACCCTGATGGGATACTTTGCTCAGGCAATCAATATTGTCCTACAGGGATTCCGCATTGAACCCGCCGTATTCTGGATCGAAATTGGTATTGCATTAATTGTTCCGCAACTGGCCGGGATTGTGCCCATCCTCAATGGCACCCGGATTTCGGTCGTCGAGGCTTTGAGCGGCATCAGTCAGGCCAATCCGCAGGACAAAAAAACATGGTGGGATCGAAAGTTGGAAGGCATCCGGGGTCTCTCACGGCCAACCATCCTATCGTTACGGAATACTTTCCGGCGTAAGGGACGCCTCTTCCTGACCCTTTTCACGCTAATGCTGGGAGGCGCCATTTTTATAGGCACATTTAATGTTCAGAGGTCATTGACTAATTATATAGGCCGTATCGGGCATTACTTCCTGGCTGATGTAACTTTCAACCTGGTCGACAATGCCCGG
>JBGOXG010000045.1:0-14095 GCA_041479025.1 Anaerolineae bacterium | reverse complement strand
TCGAGAGATCGAAGTGGAAGTGGATCGGCGGTTGGATGAGTATCGAGCACAGATGCTGTCGGACACCGCGAACTTGAGTGCGAGTGCGGAGTGGAAAAAGGGGCCCGATGGGCCAGTGTGTCCGCACTGTGGAGCCAAGCTGGAGGGGAAAGGGAAGAAGAAGCGGCGATTGCAGGTGCGCGGGGGGAATGAGGTGGAGATCGAACGGGAATATGGGATCTGTCCGGAATGCGGGCAGGGGTTTTTCCCCCCTGGATGAGGAATTGGAATTGTTGCCTGGGAGCCTGACGCCGGGTGAACATGAAAACCTGGTAAGGCTATCGAGCTGGATGCCTTTTGAACGAGCGACAGAACTGATCGAGGCATTGCAGGGGATCAGAGTGAGCAAGTCGGTCAGCCAACGATACAGCGAGGCAGCTGGGATGGCGTATGTAGAGATGCAACAGGAGAAAGTGGAGCGATTAGAGAAAGAACTGCCTCCGGCACCGGCTGGGGCGGAGAAAATGCAGATCAGTGCGGATGGTGCGATGGTCCCGTTACTGCATGGACAATGGGCGGAAGTGCGGACGCTGGTGATCGGGGAAGTGCAACCGGCAGTAGAAGAAAGAGGCGACTGGGTGGTGCATACTCGCCATTTGTCGTATTTCTCGCGAAAAATCAGTTCAGAAGAGTTCGTCCGGCTGGCTTTGGTGGAGATCCAGCGGCGGGGAGTGGAGAATGCCCGGCAGGTGGCAGCGGTCATGGATGGGTCGGATTGGCTGCAGGGCCTCACAGATTATCACCGGCCAGATGCGGTGCGGATCCTGGACTTTCCGCATGCCGGGGAACACCTCAGCCGGGTGGGAGAATTCTTGTATGGAGAAGGCACTCCCCGGGCCCAGGAGTGGCTCCAGGAACGGCTGCACCGGCTCAAGCATGAAGGGCCTAAGCGGTTATTCACTGAACTGCGGCGATTGCAGGCCCAACATCCTGAAGCCGCGGAAATATCCGGCAATCTGGCCTATCTCCAAAAACGAGAGCCACAAATCCAATACCCGCACTTTCAGGCGCAGGGCTGGCCGATCGGCAGTGGCATCGTGGAAAGCGGCAACAAGCTGGTGGTGGAAGCTCGCTTGAAAGGCTCCGGGATGCACTGGGCGGACCAGCATGTCAACGCGATGCTCGCCCTGCGCAACATCGTATGTTCCGGCCGCTGGAAAGAAGATTGGCCCAGGATCGAAGTGCGCTTACGCCAACGAGCTTCCCAACAAAGACAGATGCTGCATCAGTCCCGAAGAAAGCCAGCTCCAGTTTCCGTTTTGGAGACCCCAAGAACAGCATCCCCAGATCTTCAGGTGATTTCGCTTCAGACACCGAAGAAACCGAAAGACCCCAAGGATAATCCCTGGCGCAAATTCAAATATGGGCACAGCCTCTATCAACGAGACGATTCCCCGAAAAAATGATACACACCCTCCTCTCCACTGTTTCCATGGCTTACTGTCTTTGCGAAAACAAATGGATTTCACCCCCAAGAGGCTGCATATATGAGTAAAACGATATTCGGAATTTTTTGAGCAATAACGGTTTGTTTAGGAATCACCATTTAAAAACGACGTGGACAATTGTGGAATTGGCGGGGAGTGCCTGGCCTCCAATTCATGTAATAACGCGGATAATGATAGTAAAGGCTTGGATTGTAGTGGCCTGCCACTGAGATTGTACAGCAATGATCAAACCTGAAAGCCTTTCATGATTTAATCTGCAGCCAGCAAATTAAGGAAATCACGAGGATTCACAATTCTCACACCTCGATACTCCGTCCCCGCTTCTTCAAAATGATCACGATCTCCAGTAACTAAATAATCACAGTGCGCTTCCACTGCGCAGGCAAGATATATGTTATCGGAGGGATCAAGGGTCAAGATATCCAGTTTTAATTTTCCATCCGCCCATTCTGACAGCACGCTTAAATTCTCCAGCAAGGTGGTCGCCTGTCCTCTTTCTAATCGCTTTGCGATGCGTGGATATTTCAAAACGCGCGATAACTCACTGTTTATTTGAGGTGATATCCAAAGTTGGAACTGCCCTTTGAGCCAGGCATTCAAAATATTGCCAGGCGTGCCTTTTGTGGAAATCAACCCGCTAATCAAAACATTGGCATCCAGCACCGCTCGAATCACGCTCGTTTCCTCCGTGCTTCGAGGATGGCATCACCCACCAGCGACTCGATCTCACCCGCGGAATAATCCTTGAACTTCTCACGGATGGAACGCACCACTGCAGTGACCTCAGCCCGCAGTTCATCGTTGGCGACTACCGAGGCAGGTTTGACGATGACGCCAGCTTCGGTTTCCACAAACACAACCAAATCGCCGCGCTTCAGGTTGAGCTTTTTACGAATCTGACGGGGAATGGTAACCTGCCCTTTTTCTTGAATACGTACGCCGATTTCATCCATCATGTCCTCCAGTATTCCATACAATCATATAGTCATACTTTCCTACATTATAGCACAATTGGAACTGACCTGACCTTCGAAAACCGGTTCAAAAGACTCGTTGGTGCTGATCCAGTTTTTCAAAGCGTACAACTTCCGTTCAGACCGACTTTCAGTGTTGAACAAGCCATTCGCCAACAGGTGGTTGAACATGGCAGTCGGCTGGGAGATGGGTTTGCTCGTACTGATCATTTACCTGCCCTTCCTCCATAAAGCCTTTACGACCTACCCTCTGCCGTTGATTGACTGGTTGATCATCGGCGGGCTGACCGTGACCATTGTTCCGGTTCTGGAAAGCGCGAAGTGGATGGTAAGAAAAGGGTGGTTCGGCGAGGTGCAGTAAACCACCACCTGGGACATCGATCCTTACTTGTTGAAAAGGTTAAGCACCCGAGCGTGGGGAAAACCTTTTGCGCAGGAACAAGGTGAACAATGACGATCGGAGAAATCACCATCGAAACCATTTGATCGTGGCAGGCCTTACCTTCGTGGTATTGCTCGTCGGCCTTTTTGGATTAGTCATTCTTATCCTGCCTGGGCTGGGAATTATCTGGGGTGCTGCACTGGGGTATGGCATCTTCACGGGATTTGACACGGTGGGTTGGTTCATGTTCACCATCCTGACTGTGCTGAAGATCACAGGGGAACTCGCCGAACACGTGCTGATAGGGACCCAAGCCCATAAAGAAGGTGCTCCCTGGTGGGTGGTCATCATTGCACTGGTGGCAGCCATTGCTGGGAATTTCGTCGTCCCCATCTTGGGCGGTATCCTTGCTGGGTTATTAGTGCTCTTCGGGATCGAATGGCGTCGCTCGAAGGATGCAGGAAAAGCACTAGAAAGTACGCGGGGACTGCTGGTGGGATTCACCTTGGGATTTGCAGCCCGGTTTGCAGCCGGCCTGATGATGATCGGTACCTGGTGCGTCTGGGCTTTTGCATAAATTCCAGACATGTGAAAGATTTTTTAATCGATCAATAGGATAATTTATTGAGATCTGCTGAACAACAAGGATGATCCTTTAGAGCACAACTGGCAATTATTAAGGAGGCACAATGGCAGATCAGCCCCAAGGATGCGCGCGTGTGACCGGGACGGTTGTTGGCGAAAAGCCAGGAGAGTCCCAACCTACTCAAGCCCCAGTTGAAAAAAAGGAAATGACCATGACCGCACGTCTCGGGCAAAAAGCCCCCGATTTCACCGCCCCGGCTTACTATAAGGGTAGGTTCACCCCCGTCAATCTCTCGGATTTTGCAGGGAAGTGGGTTTTTGTTTGTTTCTATCCGGGTGACTTTACCTTTGTCTGAGCGACCGAAGTTTCGGCAGTCGCCGATAAATATGCAAAGTTGCAGGAACTGGGCGTGGAGGTCATCTCTGTCAGTGTGGACAGCTACTTTGTTCACAAAATGTGGAACGATAACGAATTGGTCAAAATGGTGGAGGGCGGTGTGCCTTTCCACATGGCATCAGACCAGGCGGGAAACGTGGGACGCGCTTATGGGTCTGGGATGAGAACCAGGGCATCGAATTGCGCGGGCGCTTTATCATCGACCCGGATGGCATCATCCAGGCGATGGAAGTCCTGACCCCATCGGTTGGCCGCCGCCTTGCGTAGAGCGTTCGTCAGATCCAGACCTTCCAACTGGTGCGCGCCTCGGGCGGAAAAGAAGCCACCCCGGCCGGATGGGAACCCGGAAAACTTACCCTCAATCCCGGCTCCGATTTGGTAGGCAATGTCTGGAAGGTGTGGAAGCCAGACATGGAGTAAATTTCAGGTAAAATAATCTGGTTATCCAATAAACATAATTATCAACATCGCAAAATTGAAACTTCAGCGAACAGACTTATGTCGCCATATCAAGGCAAAGAGGGATCCGAACGCCACAATCACCATTGCAGTCTGGTTGAAATTGATTCCACCCACCTGAGATGCATCCAAGCGTAGAAAATCGAGTAGAAAACGCCCGATGGCATAATTGAGCATATACACCAGCATCAAATCGCCAGGTTTGAGACGGTCAGCAAAACGTCGGCTCAACCACAGCAGCAGAAAGACATTGCCAAAATTCCAAAGTGATTCGTATAAAAACAGCGGATGGTAGTAGGCCCGGTCGGTAAATCCAGCCAAGCGGTGCTGCGGATCGATATAAATAGCCCACGGCAGGGTACTGGGAGAACCGTACAATTCCTGATTAAAGAAATTTCCCCAGCGGCCGATCGCCTGCCCAAGTGCAATCCCTGGTGCGGCAATATCGGCCCAGACGGCAAAGTCCAGACGATGCCTGCGGGTATAAATGAACATCGCTATGGCACCGCCAATCACCGCGCCTGGAATCCCCAATCCGCCATTCCAGATGGCTATTGCAGCGAGGGGATGAGTCAGGTAATAAACGGTCGTAATCCCTTGCGCAAGCGATGTCGGCGGCGGCGAAAAGATATGCCACAGCCGCGCCCCCAGGACACCCCCGATCAGCAAATAAATCAGCATATCCCAGATAATATCCGGGTCGAGGCCGCGGCGTTTTGCTTCTCTGCGCGATAGAAAAGCGCCCGCAACTACACCAAGCATTATAATGATGCCGTAAAAATGAATGGTGTATGAAAAATTACCAATATGAATAGGGATACCTTCTGGCATGAATGCTCCTAAATCGCAATACTATTTGTTTATCGGTCTAATCTATTAAACCAGCAGAGATGGGTAGTATATCACCTGGGAATTTCTATGACCATCCACTTCATGATCTTGCCCGGGACAGGCTTAATAGGGTTCTAAGCCAATTAATGACCCGGGACGTGACGCACTTAATGTCCATTTCAGCGTTGAGAATTCACTTATGAAACAGAAAAATCGCCTGAATGGGCGATTTTTCTGTTCAAACTAACTGTACTATAAAATTTACAGTTGTTTACGGTCTATTACCACGATATCCGCGACCTGTTCCTATGCTTGTGCCAGTAACGGTGGCATTGGATGGACCATGGCCGTTCCCTTTCGTACCGGTCAAGATGCTCTGGTACAGGTCAGCGCTCAGGGACTGGGGCTGGTAGACTTCACCGGTCAGGCGGTTGAGCAGGGAGGTGAAACTGCGTAAATGGTTGTAGGAACCTCTCATCAGGTTGTTGTAGACCAGACGGATGTCGGCGGCGGTTGTCTGCGCCAGGTGGGACTGCAAATCAGTGATATCCACCTCTTCAATCATTGCGCCTATTTTCAGCGCATCCTCCAGGGACCGCTTTCCGGTGGCCACCAGATTGTTATACAATGCCTGGAGCGATGGGTCAACAAAAACGCCCGCGGCTGCCCCCGGCACTGCAATGCCGTAACGAACAAGGAGTGTCTTGACCGCGTCCATGTGTACCTGTTCACTGGCAGCGATGTTCTGGAAGACCGGTTGCCCCCACAGAGCGTAGAGAGCAGTGTAAACATCCCTTGCCATATTTTCTTCTTCGTACATATACAACAGTCCGGCGGTTTCATTGGTGGACAGATTTTGTTTTGCAGCCGCCGGGGCTGCCAGAACCGAAATCGCGCTTAAACTATTTACGGCAGCGAGTAGGGCTACCAGAGCATTGAGAATTATCTTTTTGAACATAGGAACCCTCCAACAGGATATTTTTGATCGTTATTTATTCAACTCTACACCCATGATAGCAATACTCTTTAAAGGGGGATTAAATATTCCAACAAGATTTGTCAAAGATTAAAATCGTCTCCCGCATTCTATTCAGGTATAAATTGGTGTAGGAAGTTTATGTTAGAATTTCAAGTGATTACGGATAGATGAAAAATGCTCCCTTTACCCTCTGAACCGAAACAATTCCCTAATGGCCTGACATCGGAACAAGCGGCAGAACGCCTCGTACAGTTTGGCGAAAATGCCATCTCGGAATCCAAGCAGAATCCCGTGCTGGCATTTCTAAAAAAATTCTGGGCACCAGTCCCCTGGATGTTGGAGATCACCATACTGCTCGAACTGTATCTCGGTAAATACGTCGAAGCGATCGTGATCGGCGCTCTGCTCGTTTTCAATGCCATTCTCAGTTTCATACAGGAAAACCGAGCCCAGAATGCCCTTTCTCTTTTGCGCCAAAAACTGACGGTGCAGACCCGCACCCGGCGCGATGGACGCTGGCAGTTGATCTCCGCGCGGGACCTGGTGCCGGGGGACGTGATCCACCTGCGCATGGGCGACCTGGTCCCCGCGGATACGAGTCTTTCAGACGGGCTGGTCGAGATCGACCAGTCCGCCCTGACCGGCGAATCGGTTCCGGTGGAGGTCGGGCCGGTACAGACCGCCTTTGCAGGCGCGGTTGTCAAGCGCGGTGAAGCCACCGGCGAGATTACTTCAACAGGTGCACATACCAAATTTGGGAAAACCGCCGAACTGGTCCGGGAAGCCAGAACGGCCAGTCACCTGGAAGAGATCATCTTTTCAATTGTTAAGTACCTGATCATCGCAGACGCTATCTTGGTGGCGCTGGTGGTGGTTTACGCCTTTTATGCCCAGATCGCCTGGCACCAGATCCTGCCGTTCGCGCTCATCATCCTGATTGCTTCGGTGCCGGTGGCCCTACCAGCCACGTTCACCCTCGCCACCGCCCTCGGCGCGGCGGAGCTGGCAAAGCAGGGGGTGCTGGTGGCCCGCCTGTCGGCAATTGGAGAGGCTGCCGCCATGACCATTCTCGCCAGCGATAAGACCGGCACTATCACCGAAAACCGCCTCACCCTCAACGCCGTCCATGCCTTCCCACCATACGGAGAGGAAGATGTCATTCGCCTGGGCGCGCAGGCCTCAAGGTCCGCCACCCAGGATCCGCTCGACCTCGCCATTATCGATGGCGCCTGGAATCGTAAGATCGAGTTAAAAGGTGAGCGCCTGAGTTATAAACCCTTTGAGCCGGCCACTAAACGCTCCGAGGCGGTGATCCGCCTGGAGGATGGGAGCCGGATACAGGTTTTGAAAGGCGCACCTCAGACCGTGACCTCCCTCGCCGGAGGACAGGATATCGAAGCAGCAGTCTCCGAACTAGCAGGGCAGGGAAACCGCGTTCTGGCGGTCGCTGCCGGACCGGAAACCGGTCCCCTCCAACTGGTGGGGCTGCTCGGCCTGCAGGACACACCACGACCCGATTCCCGGTCCCTGATCCACGAACTGAGCGAACTCGGTGTGCGCGTCGTGATGGTCACCGGGGATGAGCCTCTGACCGCCAAGGCCGTTGCCGGCCAGGTGGGCATCTCGGGTGACCCCTGCCCAGCGGAGGCAATTCGAAGTGCAGCCGTTACTGGATCACTGGACTGTAACATCTTTGCCGGCGTGTACCCGGAGGATAAGTTCCACCTGGTGCAGGGACTGCAAAAATCAGGGCGCATCGTTGGCATGACAGGGGATGGTGTAAATGATGCGCCAGCCCTGAAGCAGGCCGAGGTGGGGATTGCTGTTTCCAGCGCCACCGATGTGGCCAAGGCTGCGGCCAGCCTGGTGCTGACCACACCCGGGCTGAGCAACATCCTGGCTTCGGTGGAGACCAGTCGCCGCATTTATCAGCGCATGCTGACCTATACGCTCAACAAAATTATCAAGACCTTCCAGATCTCGTTGTTTTTAAGTCTGGTTTTCATTTTTACCCGGGTACTCGTCGTCACCCCGCTGCTGATCATCCTTTTATTATTTGCCAACGACTTCGTCACGATGTCCATTGCCACGGATAACGTTTCATTCTCCCGTAAACCGGATCGCTGGAGAGTGCTGCCGCTGGTGGTGGCGTCGTTCGCACTTGCCCTGCCGGTCCTGTTACTGTCCTTTGTATTTTTCTATGTTGCCAACAACATCCTGCACCTGGACACGGGGCAGTTGCAGACGCTGATGTTCATCACGCTGGTCTTCACCGGTCAGGCTAATGTATACCTCGTGCGCGAACGACAGCATTTCTGGAAATCCACTCCCAGCCGCTGGATGCTGCTGGGTACCCTGGCCGATGTGGTCATCGTGAGCATCCTGGCCACGCAGGGCATCCTGATGATCGCCATACCCTTCTCGTTCATCGCTTTCAGCCTGCTGGCCGTTGTGTTGTACCTGCCGTGCGTCGATTGGTGGAAGATTTTCATATTCAGGCTCACGCACATCAGTTAAGCACAGGGGTTGCTCTTAACTTCTGTTTCCCTTCAACAGACAAGACAATTCAAAAACTTTTTAGAGCGTAACTAAAACCTATCTGGTTCGACACATTAAATGTGACGCCCGTATCCTGTTACATTATTCTGCGTCTGGATAAGTAAAAGCATGGAGTTACGCTCAGAAGAAGTCCTTTTACGGCTCGCGCAGCGTTTTGACCAGCCTGCACTGGCTGAAATCTATGACCTTTACAACCAGGGCATCTATTATTATGCGTTGCGCTTGCTGGGAGACCCGTTACTGGCTGAGGACTGTACTTCCGAAACATTCGGCCGCTTCCTGCGTGCATTGCGGGGCGGCGGCGGGCCGACGGAAAATCTCAAGGCTTACCTTTACCGCAGTGCCCATAACTGGATCGCCGATCATTACCGCCGTGAGCCGGTACCCGCCTTCGAGCTGAGAGATGAGCTTCCTGAGCAGCACGCCGAAGATCCGCTAGAGCAGGCGGAGCTCCGCATCACCCAGCACCGTGTCCGCACTGCCCTGCGACTGCTGACGCCCGACCAGCGGCAAGTGATGGTTCTCCGCTATGTGGAGGGATGGGACTCTGCAGAGATCGCCGCCTCCATCAACAAACCGGTCGGCGCGGTCAAAGCGCTTCAGCATCGTGCCATCGCTGCCCTGAGAAAAATGCTTGTGGAAAAGGAAGAAAGTGACCATGATCCCGAACGAAGACCCGGAACCAAGATTATCAGTGTTGCTCAAGAGTCTGCGCACAATAAAACCGCGTGACCCGCAGCTGGCTGCCGAAAAGAGGGTCTCTTTTCTTGCCGAAGCGGAGAGACTCACCTCGGCCGTATCCAACCGGCCTGACCAGCGTCTAGGTATATGGTTGGCAGGCTTAAGAATATTCAAACCTGCCCCGCAAAAGGAGAAAATGGCGATGTTCAATATTTTAATGTCAATCTTTGTGGCGTTAGGGCTGGTCTTCGGTGGCGGAGGTGCTGCCCTGGCGGCGTCGCAATCCAGCATGCCCGATGAGGCGCTGTACCCTGTCAAGACCTGGAGCGAGGAAGTGAGGCTCCAGCTCTCGGGCGATAACAAGGGAATACTGCAGCTTATGAATGAGTTTACCAACCGGCGCATAGAGGAGATCCGCACCATGCTCCAGGCTGGGGAGCAGGTTCCTGAACCCGTGCTGGCTCGACTGGAAAATCAACTGCAACTGATGCAGCAACTGGCCGCCAACCAGCCTGCAGATCAAGGCGAACAGGCCCTGCTCCAACTTCGCAACCAGCTGAGCCTTCAGACGCAGACCATGCAGCAACTGCAACTGGGCGATGGGGACCAAGCCGGGGTCATGACCCGGGAGCGTGTCCTTACCATGCTCGAATTGCATTTGCATCAGGCAGAAGTCAGAATCGAAGACCCGCAATTACTGCAAGAGCAGATCCGTCTTCAGCAGCAAAATCAACTACAGCAGCAGAACGGAAATATGAATCCATCCGGCGACGTGATTGAACAATCGGGCTCCAATCCTTATGCGACCGGCACTCCCACCCCCGGCTCGAGTTATGGCCCCGGCGAATCGCAAAATCCGTGGACTGATAACACCTCCACCCCTGGCTCCGGTTATGGTCCCGGCGAATCGCAGAACCCGTGGATGGATAACACCCCCACTCCCGGCTCTGGCTATGGTCCCGGTCCAGGTCCGCGGCCTTAATCAGACATATAAATAATCCGTGCCCTGAACCAAGTCAGAACGATTCAGGCCACGGATTATTGTACGAGTAAGGCTCACGGTACCTGTTCAAGCTGGAGCTGCTATGTGACCTTCGCATCGAAATTCTTCTTGCCAACCGGGTGGCACGTCGACTTTTATCGGTGCCTATTTACACTTCCAGAAGAAACAATACAGTATCAGAAAGGTCCGTCATTTTCCACTTTTGGAAGCCGGCTTTCTGAAATAAGCCAGCCAGATCTTCCGGGTTCAACCGGTGGGCGAGTGGCGGACCAAAGGACTGGTCCCGGTAGGGCCATTCCTGGATGCCGACTCGTTTTCGGGCGACTCGCAGAGTCTCTTTCAACACCTTCAACGGTTCATTCGATTCATGGAGGACCAGGCCGAGGAAGACAAGGTCGAAAGAATTGTCCGGATACGGCAGAGCCTCGGCTGTTCCTGTGCGGAAATCCGCCTTGGGCAAGAAGCGGCGCGCGGAGGCCAGCATCTCCGGGTTGACATCCACGCCGGCGACGGTCAGGCCATGCCCCGCAAAGGCCTCGGCAAACAGGCCGGTGCCCGTCCCGACATCCAGGGCGCTGCTGGTCTGATCGTTCTCCAGGCACATGTCGACCACCCGCTGGACCTCCAGCCGTTCCACCCGCTCGGGGGAGCGCAAGCGACTGATGTCACCTTCAAATCTTTTCTCGTGCATAATTCCTTCCTCTTCCTTCGGTGATGTTGCCATTCGACCGTTCTCCTTATATTCCCTTTTTGACCGGCAGCTTCGCCATTTGCCAGGCGATCATCCCGTTTTTCAAACTACGGGCGGTATAACCTGCGGCAGTAAGTTTTCGGACTGCCGGGACGCTGCGATGCCCGGTGGCGCAGATGCAGATGATATCCCTGCCGGTTGGCACTTCACAGATGCGGCGGTCCAGTTCGCCCAGGGGAACCAGTTTAGCGCCTGCGATATGGGCAGCGCGGAACTCCTCCGGTTGACGCACATCCAGCAGGTACGGCTTATTCCCGGTTGACAGTTCTTGCTGTAACTCCAGCGCCTGAACTGCCTGGACCGGCTCACCAAAAATACTCGTCAAAAACTCATTTTATATCTCCATTGATTTTTTCTCTATGTTTAACAAGCCAGGGATTACACACCTACGCGCCTGCCTTTTCCCATCGGACACACGACCAGGCATTTGGCACATGTCTGGCATTCCCCCAGCTTCACGACCCCTCTCTCCAGAGGTTTTTGTGGGCATAGTATTAAACAGGCCATGCAATCATTGCAGCATGACAACCCCCAGCGAGTCCGCGGCGTAAATGGATAATCCGTTTTCATCCCGCTCAGGATCACACGCGGACCATATTTCGGGTGGACGAGCAGTCCGTACGGGCTGAGATTCCCCAGACCAGCCCGGGCTGCGGCCATGGGCAGGTTCAAATCCGGAGATAGCGGCGTCAACGGTTCCGCCCGATACCCGGCTCGACGCACCAGATGAGTCAGTTGGGACAAAAAGATCTTGGCACGTGCAAAGGTGAAAGGGTCAAAGGTGAGCGAGTACCATTTGTGAACAAAGATCAAGGATCCTTCGACCCAGCCAGCATTATCAGCTTTGCCCTGAATGAAAGTCTCCACATCCGCGTTCGGTGTTCTCTGGCTTTCGATTTGAAATTCTATGAATTTCAGCGGTGAGGCTTTTAACAGCATCAACGCCGGCATCAGCGTGCCGAAAAATACGATCTTGTCAACGTCGGTGGACATCGGGATTAGGGTGTTGGTAAGGTCGCAGGAACAGGTCAAGCGCCTCAGCCGGATTGGCGGAGAAGTAACGTCGGGCAGTAGGAATGGTACTGTATATCTTTTTCGATAGTAGGATACCCAGGATCAGATTATTGAGGCAAGCCATCGCCTGACCTGCCTTTCCTTTGGTCAAACGAGTGTAGTCTTCTCTCAAGGTGACGTCCCGGCGGTAATGTAAGCCATTCACGATGCCCCAGTAGGAGCGGGTCTTGTGGAGTAGTGGGAGGGGAGCAATTTCTTCCCGCGACAGGCTCGTGAAACCATATACGATCTGTTCCTGGATCTCGCCGGTCTTGAAGGAAACGAAGCGGTGTTCCAATTTGAAGACCTGCTCCAGGTAAGGCCAATCCAGAAAATCCTTGAGTTGGCTGTTCACCGTGAGGGTGCGTGTTTCCAGTCGCCCATGACCCTTGTTGGTTTGCCTGGCAGTCTCAAAATCTTTGGGCGGGAAACTCATCCCGGGGATCGGCTGCACCTCTGGCTCAAACCAAAGACGGATATTATCTTCCATTTGGGGCTGATTGCCTTTCGCAAACCAGATGTACTCGCCTCCAGATTCCACAGTTTGAATGGGTACCTGCCGCTGGGTATGCAACGCGTCTCCCATGTCCACTTTTTCCCGTAAATCGATGCTTTTCAGCACTTTCGGTGCGGCCGGGATCTCATTGCCTTTCCCTTCAATGGCTACTTCCATCAGCACGATCCCTTCGCTAGGTAGATAAGCTGCCAATAGGTAGGTCCTATTTTGATGGTCATCCAGTGTCCCACGCAGAACTTTACCGTCGATTGCCACCAGGACTTGCTTGCCAAAGAATTTCTTCCCGCTCAAGTATTCGCTGCTCACTCGCTCAAGTTCTTCCACATTCACGACTTCTGCCAGAATGGGGCGATAGGTACTGTCGTGGGGCATCTTCTTCCGCTTCAGCTTGAGCAGATCCACCAACATCCCGGTTCGATGTTTGGCCCATTCCGCTATCCCGCTCGGGTGGTTTTCTCCGCACGTCTTTGCCAACATGGTGATCACCAGGATCAAACCCAGCGAATACCTTACGCCTCGGCGTTTGCGTTTGTCACTCAGGGTTTGAAAATAAGCATATAAGCTGCCAACATCAAATACAACTCCTGCTTGTGTGTTAGACTCCATTTCGACCTCCTTCGGTTTTGTTTGTGCCGCACACAAAGCTTAACTGAAGAAGGTCATTTTTTACACATCAAATTATGACTTTAACAACACCTTAACATCGGGATGAACGTGATGTCCGGGCGAGGTACTTTTTCCATAATCTGGATCTACTTGGGGGAAACCATTGAAGTCGTGATCTCGAACCGGGGAGGTTTTTCGAGGTGCTTCTTCACCGCGCACAGGTCTGTCGAGCGGATCAGGGAATCACGATACTTTTCCGGAAAATCAGCCGGGACCTGTATCTCCAGGCTGATGGTTTCGACCATGCCCGTGATGGGGCTGTGGTCGATCTGCTCCACGATGCGAATACCGTCGGTGGACAGGTGCCTTTGCTGGCAGAAACCCAGGATATAGATCCCGGCGCAGGTCCCGATGGAGGCGAGGAAGATCTCGAACGGGCTGGGTGCGCTAGCAACTGGCGGTTGGTCGGTAGCGACAGTGAAATTTCCAAAATGGGCGTCCACGCGGGACCCTCCGGGAAAGTCGATGGTCATTTCCATGTTTAATCTCCTTAACGCAGAGTGTCATTCTCTGCGGTTTTGATACCCTTGTTTGATGACGAAACTCTCCATAAGTTACAGAAATACTTCTGTCCATGGTAAAGGAATTTCCATTAAATCTTCCACTGCAAATAGATAATCACCATAAAGACCATGTAGACACTCTCTGTCTATAGAAGCCCGGTTAACAGAAGTTAAAAAGAAAAACACCCCTCGAAAGGAGTGTTTCCAGGCTGGGGGCAAAGGATTCGAACCTCTACAAACTGATCCAGAGTCAGTTGTCCTGCCATTA
>JBGOXG010000024.1:0-20914 GCA_041479025.1 Anaerolineae bacterium | reverse complement strand
CGGGGCGGCACTGGCGCAAACAGTGCGATCAGGTCTTTGGAATAGGTGCCCAACAGGTCAAGCGGGCAGGCGGCTTGCGGGTCATCCCTGAGCGCCAGCGCGCTGCTCAGCCGGCACAGGTTCGACCACCCCTCCAGGCTGGCCGCCAGCAGACTGAGCCTGCCGGTCGACAGATCCACTTCAAGCCCCAGGAGCGGCTGAATCCCAGCCCGCTGGCAGGCGACCACGAATTCGATCGACCCGCTCAGCAGGCGATGGTCGGTTAATCCCAGGGCGGTCATGCTGTCCGCCTGCGCTGCCTGTACCAGCTCGGCAGGCAGCAACAGTCCCTCCTGCAGGGAATAAGCGGAATGGGTGGTTAGATGGATGAACATCAGGTCTATTCTAACAGTTCAGCCAATAGCTGAATCATTCCCATTTTACATTCATCTGGCATCGCCGGCAGGATTGTCCATCCAAACGACCGTGTAAGCACGAATAATTGCATCGGCCCGTATGGATGTATACTTGTTTTATCATTCAAAATCACGAGGGACTCATGCAAACCACACAACCAGAAAACGTAGGATTATCGTCTGAGCGGTTGCAACGCATCAATCACGTCATGCAGCAGTATGTCGACGGGCAAGTTTTTGCGGGGATCGTCACCCTGGTCGCTCGCGAGGGGCAAGTTGCCCACCTGGAAGCTTTTGGCTGGCAGGAGAAAGAGACGAACCGCCCGATGACGGTCGATACCATTTTTCGTATCTACTCGATGACCAAGCCAATCACCAGCGTGGCAGTGATGATGCTCTGCGAGGAAGGCAGGCTGCGTCTCGCCGACCCCGTTTCGCGCTATATCCCGGATTTCAAGGACCTGAAGGTGATGGTCGACCGCGGGGGCAGCGATTATGACCTGGTGCCAGCCAGACGGGAGATAACGATCCATGACCTGCTCACGCATTCCGGTGGACTGAGCTACGGCAGTGACGAGCACTCTGCCCTCGATGATTTATATCGAAAAAACTTCGAACGCATGGACAAAGAAGTTGAGCCCATCATGGAAAAAAGAGTGCTCGCCTTCGTCCAGGCCAAACTGCCGCTGGCATTCCACCCTGGCACAGGTTTCCGCTATAGCATTTCAATCGATCTGCTAGGATATATCGTACAGTTGGCCTCCGGTCAGTTGTTTGAAGATTTTCTACAGGAACGAATCTTTGCCCCATTGGGGATGGTCGACACAGCCTTCTGGGTGCCGCCGGAAAAAGCAGACCGGTTTGCGGCCGTGTACGGGCCAGAGGAAAAGGGAGGGATCAAAGTCATCGAGCCGGTTGCCGGAAGCCGCTATCTCCAACCCACCCGCGACCCATCGGGCGGTGGAGGACTGGCCTCTACAGTGAGCGATTACTTTCGTTTTGGGCAGATGCTTTTGAACATAGGTCAATTGGATGGCAACCGTTTGTTGGGGCGCAAGATGGTCGAATGGATGATGCAGAACCATTTGCCCGATGGGATTCATCCTATGGATGAGCCATGGAACGGCTTTGGCCTGGGTGGAGCAGTCTTGATCAATCCGGGGCTCTCCCACCGGCCCGGTTCAATCGGAAAATTTAGCTGGGGCGGCGCTGCCAACACCGAATGGTGGATTGACCCGGTTGAAGAGTTGCAGTGCCTGCTTATGTTGCAATATATGCCGGCTTTTACCATCCCGATTGTGGAGGACTTTGCCCAACTGGTTTACCAAGCCCTGGAATAAACCCAAACGAAACAAAAAACCCCTGGCGATAAGACGATGATCAATTTTCTATTCTCATGCAGGCTTGCACGCTAATAACAGCTCCCGCGAAAGCGGGAGCTGTTTGTGTGATCGACCAGGGATTTAGAATTCATCCCTGGCAAGATCGTGAATTTAGGTGAAACAGCGTAATGATGGATGGATCGTTGATTATTTATGTCCGCTTTCCCCAGCCCTGATGAATTGCCCGCAGCGCGTTTCCACCGAGGACTTTCTTGATAATCGATTCACTGTGGCCATCCACCACGAGGCGCTGTGTCAACCGGGGCATCTGGGAGGTATTGTCCAGATCGTCCGGCGGTGTAGTAAAGCCGTCAAAATCGGTACCGATAGCGGCGACATTTTCGCCACCGATATCGATCAGATACTGGATGTGGCGGGAAATGAAGTTGAGACCCTGTCTGCTCTCTTTGGGCATCAACCAGTAAGGCATGAAGATCACGCCGATCACGCCGCCGTCCTGTGCGATGCGACGGATCTCCCAATCGGTCAGATTATAAGGGGAGGGGTCGATGGCGTATGCACCTACATGTGAGGCGACCAGCGGCACATGCTTTCCGCTGGCATCGGCGATCTTGTAGATTTGTTTTCGCGCAGTGGGGGTGCAGTGCGCTACATCGATCAGCATCCCCAGTTCAATCATCTTTTTGACCACCTGCTTGCCCAGGTCTGTCAGGCCCAGCGTCAAGTCGCGCCAGAGTTCCGGATTGGCTGCCAGCTTGGATATCTCTTCCGGGAAGGGATAGCATGGGTTAACGACCTGGTTTGGATAAAAGTGGGCCAGGGTGAGGCAGACCACACCGCGCTGATATAGCTCTTCCAGATGGTGAAGGACATTTGCAGGACTCTCATCCTTATCTCCCAGGCTGTGAGCCCCTTCAACAGCGTGGATGACAGCGATCGGCCGATGGTCGTCTGGTTGGCTCAGGATCGCATCCAGATCAGCGATCGAACAGGCCATCTTCATCGCGTCAGATGGAGTAGAAGATGCCACCGCTCTTTCCATATCCTTCATGATCCTGAGGGTTGCCTCGAAAGGGGGCGAGACAATCAGTTTTTTCCATAGGTCAGGGCGCAGGAAGCGGAATATTCTAACAATGGGGAAATCGCCGAGGATGCCCCTCTCCGGTACATAGACGGTCGAGAAAATGACATCATAACCGCCTTCCCGCAGACGGGGAAAACTGGCACGCACGCTCATGGGATTGCCATGCAGGGTGCGGTCGATCACGTAGCGCAGATTGAGGTTGCGTTTGAACAGTTGCTGCTGCATGGATGGGTGAATGTGGAGATCAACAACTGTGGCTTCCTGGTGGATCCGTTGCCAGTCTAAATTTGCCATAACTGCCTCCAAGAATCCTCCGAGAACTAAGAAACGGTGACCTTTAATGTTGATTGAGCAAACATACTGTTCAATTTATTGTTTGTCGATGTCAGTATATATCTAATTCTGGCCAAAAACAATTCTTTGCAGAGGTTCAATAGCAATGAATCATAGGCAACGTTAAGATATCGCCTGGGTGGTGTTAAAATAAAACCTCTTCTGATATACTGAATGTGCGAACCCCTGTCGAAAGTTGAGACCCAATTGAGCACTCTTACCCATACGCCCTCCAGTGAATTACACAATCCTCTGCCTGACGTAACACTGGATCAATTGCCTGCGCACTTACGGGAGGCTGCGGCACGCGCCGGCTGGACTGCATTGGTTCCGGTTCAGGCACGCACCATTCCTTACCTGCTTGCTGGACGCAATATGATGATCCAGGCTCGCACCGGCAGCGGAAAGACCGGCGTGTTCCTCCTGCCCATGCTCGAACGGCTTGACCCGTCGCGTCAGACCTGCCAGGCGTTGATCCTCGTCCCCACGCGCGAACTCGCCCGTCAGGTCTGGCAGGAAGCGGAGCGGATTTGCGGTGACGCCGGTCTGCGGACGGTGGCAGTCTACGGCGGTGTCGGCTATGGGGCGCAGATGGATGCACTCAAAAAGGGTGCGCATATTGTGATCGGGACGCCCGGCCGTGTGCTTGATCACCTGCTCAGACGCACGCTTATGCTCGACCAACTCAAAATGCTCATCTATGATGAAGCCGACCGTATGCTTTCAATGGGTTTTTACCCGGACATGATGGAGGTCCAGCGCTACCTTCCCAAACACGCCATCCACACCTGTATGTTCTCAGCAACCTTCCCGGATTCCGTCATGCGCACCGCGCGTGAATTCATGCGCAATCCTGAGTTCCTCAGCCTGAGCAGCGACCATGTCCACGTCACCGACACCGAGCACGTCTTCTACCTGGTGTCTGGCATGGACAAAGACCGCAGTCTGGTGCGCATCATTGAGATCGAGAATCCCGCTTCCGCCATCATCTTTTGCAACACCAAGGTAAGAGTCCATTATGTAACCGTGGTCCTGCAGCGCTTCGGATATGACGCCGATGAATTGAGCGCCGACCTGTCGCAGTCTGCACGCGAACAGGTCCTGGGGCGTGTCCGACAGGGGACGCTTCGCTTTCTGGTCGCAACCGACGTCGCCGCGCGCGGGCTCGACATCCCCAGCCTCTCGCACGTCATTCAATACGAACCGCCGGAGGAGATGGAAGCCTACATCCATCGCGCCGGGCGCACCGGGCGGGCGGGCGCTGCCGGCGTAGCCATCTCGCTGGTAAACAAAAGCGAGAGATTCACCCTGGAACGCATCGCGAAGGAATACAGCATCGCAATGGAGGAATTGCCCGTTCCCACGGATGCGGACGTAGCGGCGGTCGTCGCGGAACGTGTGACGGCTTTGCTCGAAGCACGCCTGCGTGCCCGGGATAAACTGCAAACTGAGCGCAGCCAGCGCTTCGAGCCGCTTGCCCGCAGTCTCGCTGAGAACGAAGATGAGTCCGCCATCATCACGATGCTGCTGGATGATTATTACCAGCAGACCCTGCATGCGCCTGTCCCGCAGCCTGCCGATGCGCCCGCGAAGAAAAGCCAGCCGGAAGCGGCTCGCTACCGCCGCCGCCAAAACTCCCGCCGGCGTTGATGAACCGGTATTTTGTTTTCCCGCAGGCTTGCACGCTAATAACAGCCCCCGTAATTCCTAACCGGGTCATTTACACACGGAACGCGGCTGGACTGGATCATCTGTTCAATCGGATATTCCAGCCTTATAGTCCGCCTCGCATTCTGTTTTAAGTCATGTCTGCAGTCAAAGGCCCCAATGAGATTCAACAGGCGGTTCGCCTCCTGTTGGCGAGCAAGGGAGCGGTCGCCTTCACCGGTTCGGGGATGTCCACTCGCGTTCGGGCATCCCCGATTTTCGCAGCCCGGAGACAGGCCTGTGGGCGCGCGCCGAGGCCTTACAGGATGAAGTTGAGAGGGGAAAACTGCACGCCATCCTCCGCGACTCCCAAGCGTTTCTGGAACGGTTCCTCCAAAACGGACTGGCTCCCGTTTGTCCGGAGTGCGGTGGCGCGCTAAAACCAAACGTGATCCTGACCTGCGAGCAAATCCAGGCGCAGGAAATGAAATTCATTATTATCAACTTGACTCCATCCATTTTCGATTCGGTTGAGGATGGAGTCATCCGAGAGGATGTCGTTATTGCCCTGCCTGCGCTGGTAAAGCAATACAGGCGCTTCCAGTAATTGCAATGTGAGGCGCTGTTCTTGCGACGATTCGACGCGCTATTTTGGCTGCCGAGTCCAGCCACACGTCCACGCCGTCTTTGGTCAGGCGGGTTCTTCGGCAAGGCGCGTACGGCGTCACAGTACGCGTGGGCGTGGCACAGCGGGATGGCCCCAAAGGGTGTTTCCAAAAAATCTCACCCCCCAATTTATTGACTCTGATTCCCCATTTCCTTATAATGGAATTCAATTAAGCAAAAAACAGATCGGAGGTGTTGCCGTCAATTTTTGTTTGTGTCACGTGTAATTCAATTTGTCAAACCTGATAAACTGCCAAAAGGAGAAGAACACTATGCGTAAGTTACTGCCTCTCTTTAGTCTGCTCGTAATGGCAAGCCTCGTTCTTGCTGCGTGCGGCTCCGCCTCCAACGGAGCGCCCGTCACTGTAAAAGAAACCGTCATCGTCACCGTGGAAGTGCCCGGCGAGGCGCCCACGGCCGCGCCGCCTCCCGCCGCGGGCGGCGAACGCCTGCAAACCGTCCTCGACCGCGGAAAGGTCATTTGCGGCGTGCACGGATCCTTCCAGGGCTTCGGCTATGTGGATTCCGCGGGCGCCTGGAGCGGCTTCGACGTGGAGTTCTGCCGCGCCTGGGCCGCTGCGCTCTTCAATGACGCGAATGCCGTCGAGTTCCGCGGCCTGAGCGCGCAGGCGCGCTTCACCGCCCTGCAAACCGGCGAAGTGGACGTTCTCAGCCGCAACAGCACCTGGACTTGGACGCGTGACGCCGAACTCGGCCTCACCTTCGGCCCCGTCACCTTCTACGATGGACAGGCCATCATGGCCAAGAAGGATATCGTCTCCGACCCGGCTGCCGGCCTGGCCGCGCTCGAAGGCGCCAACATCTGCGTGCAGAGCGGCACCACCACCGAACTCAACCTCGCCGACCAGTTCCGCGCTGCGGGCGTGAATTACACCCCGGTCGTGTTCGAAGACCAGAATGCCGCCTTCCAGGCATACGAGGAAGACCGCTGTGACGCCATTACCTCCGACCGCTCGCAACTCGCCACGCAGGGACAGGCCGTCCTCAAGAACTTCGCCGATCACGTCATCCTCGACGTGGTCATGTCGAAGGAACCGCTCGCGCCCGCTGTCGCGCAAGGCGATGACAAATGGGCCGACGTGATCCACTGGGTCGTCTACGGCATGATCCAGGCCGAGGAACTGGGCATCACCTCCGCCAACGTGGATTCGTTCCTTGCCAGCGAAGACCCCGTCGTCCGCCGCCTGCTGGGCGTGGAAGGCGAACTCGGCGGCAAACTTGGCCTGAGCAACGACTTCATCTACCGCGTCATCAAGCTCGTCGGCAACTACGGCGAAGTGTACGAGCGCAACCTTGGCCCCTTCAACCTGGCCCGCGGCCAGAATGCCCTGTGGACCGACGGCGGCCTGATGTATGCCCCGCCTTTCCGCTAAACCATTTCCACCATGTTCGGGCGGCACGGTGATCAGTGCCGCCCGAACTATATTTCCATGAAACTCAAAGCATTCTGGCGCGATGTCCGCTTCCTGCAAATGCTGGCGCAGGCGGTCTTCGTCGTCCTGCTGGCGCTGGTGGCGGGATATTTGTACGTCAACGTCACCGCTAACCTGGCCCGTCAGGGGCTGACCGTGGGCTATGGCTTCATGAAGAACCCCGCCAGTTTCGACATCGGCGAGTCGTACATCCCGTATCAAGCCTCCGATTCGTACCAGCGCGCCCTCACCGTCGGCCTCGTCAACACGCTTGTGGTCAGTGTCGTCGGCATCCTGCTCACCACTGTTGTGGGCGTGCTGGCGGGCATCGCGCGGCTGTCGTCCAACTGGCTCATCAACAAATTCGCGGCCGCCTACGTGGGCGTGATCCGCAACACGCCGCTCATCCTCCAACTCATGTTCTGGTATTTCGGGGTCATCATCCAATTGCCTTCCGTCAAACAGGCTATCGAACTGCCCGGCTCCATCTACCTCACCAACCGCGGGATCTACCTCCCGTGGGCCGAGGCCACGGAGACCTTTCCTGCCTGGCGGAACTACCTGATCGCCGCCCTGCTCTCGATTGTCATCATTTGGATTTTATTCCGCGCCGTGCAACAACGCTCCAGCCTGCCCACGCCTTTCTGGTGGAACCTCGCCTACCTCATCGTCCCCGCACTGACCGTTTGGCTGGGCGCGGCCATCCAGCCCGAATCTCCGCTCAAGCCGTTCCTGCCCGCGCTCGTGGGACTCAACTTCAAAGGTGGCCTCAGGCTCACCCCAGAGTTTGCCGCACTGCTCTTCGGGCTGGTGCTCTACACCGGCGCGTTCATCGCCGAGATCGTGCGCGCCGGCATCCTGGCTGTCTCGCGCGGACAGGCCGAGGCAGCGCGCTCGCTCGGGCTGACGACCGGCCAAACGTTAAGATTGATCGTCCTGCCGCAGGCCCTGCGGGTCATCATCCCGCCACTCACCAGTCAGTATTTAAATCTCGCAAAGAATTCCTCCCTCGCCATTGCCATCGGTTACCCCGATCTGTTCAGCATCGCGGGCACGGTCTTCAACCAGACGGGCGCTGCCATCGAGATCATCATGGTGATGATGCTGAGTTACTTGAGCATGAGCCTGCTCACATCGCTGATCATGAACATTTACAACAACCGCGTTCGGTTGGTGGAGCGCTGACGTGGCCGCCGTTGACCTCCGTCCTCCCCGCCTCGTCATCGGTCCGCTGGCCTGGCTGCGCAAGAACCTGTTCAGCACGTGGTACAACGCCCTGCTCACCTTCGGCGCGCTCTGGCTGTTGTACTCCATCGTCAACCCCGCCCTCACGTGGTCGCTGACCGAAGCCCGCTGGGGCGTGATCGAAGCCAACCTCACCCTCTTCATGATTGGGCAATATCCGCGCGAAGAACTGTGGCGCATCTGGCTCGTCATTGATTGGCTGGCCGCTCTCATCGGCCTCTCGTGGGGCATATGGAGGAATGCGGCGCGCGGCTTTGCGGTGATCGCGCTCAGCGCGGGCGCGGCCTTCGCCTTGATCTGTATTGGGCTGGAGTGGGACGCATGGATCAACTGGCTGGTTGCAGACGCGGTCCTGCTGACTTTCTTCCTCCTTGGGCGTTATCTCCCCTACGCCTCGCGCGTGACTACGGTGGGCTGGCTCCTGTTTTTCCCGGGCCTGTTCCTGCTGGTCGCGGGGAGTAAAGCCATCCCCGCGCTCCCGGCCGTGGAGATGGGCGCCTGGGGCGGACTGCTCCTCACGCTTTTGCTCACTATCGTGGGTAATTTCGGTTCGCTGCCGCTCGGCATTTTGCTGGCGCTCGGCAGGCGCAGCAACCTGCCCATCGTTAAATATTTCTGCATCGGCTATATCGAGATCATCCGCGGCGTCCCGCTCGTGACCATCCTCTACATGGCCGACATCCTCCTGCCGCTCTTCCTGCCCGTGGACGTGCGTCCCGACCGCGTCATCCGCGCCATGGTCGGATTTATCCTGTTCGAGGCCGCCTACCAGGCTGAAAACGTGCGCGGCGGGTTGCAGTCCATCAATCGTGGACAATACGAAGCCGCGCAGGCGCTCGGTTTGAACGGCACACTCACCACCGCATTCATCATTTTGCCGCAGGCGCTCCGGGCGGTCGTCCCAGCATTGTTCAACTCCTTCATCAGCCTGTTCAAGGACACCAGCCTGGTCGCCATCATCGGCCTGTTCGACATCCTGAAGATCGGCCGCTCCGTGCTGGCGCAAAGCGACTGGCTCGGCACGCACCGCGAAGTGTACCTGTTCGCCTTCATCATCTATTGGGGCTTCAACCTGGCCTTCACCTATGGCAACCGCCGCGTGGAGGAAGCCCTTGGCGTTGGTAAGCGTTAAATCCATCCAATGCGAATGGCACGAATAAGCGAATTTCGCGAAGCATCCAAGAATAATTCGAGACATTCGCCCATTCGCGAAATTCGCGTTAGGAACAACCTCTTTCGTTGAGCCGCTTCCAATTTACGGAGACCTTATGAGCGACGAAACCAAACCACAAGAGATCATCGTCTGCCGCGATGTGCATAAATGGTTCGACAACTTCCATGTGCTGAAGGGCATCAACCTGACCGTCCACAAGCGCGAGGTGGTGGTCATCTTCGGGCCGTCCGGTTCGGGGAAGTCCACCTTCATCCGCTGCCTCAACCGACTCGAAGAGCACCAACGCGGACAGATCTTCGTGGACGGCGTGGAACTGACCAACGACATCCGTAACATCGAAACTGTCCGCCAGGAAGTGGGCATGGTTTTCCAGCAGTTCAACCTCTTCCCGCACCTGACGGTCATCCAGAATATTGCCCTCGCACCGTTCTGGGTGCGGCATATACCGAAGGAGAAGTCGCGCGAGCTCGCCATGCAACTGCTCACGCGCGTCGGAATCCCCGAACAGGCGGATAAATACCCCGGTCAACTTTCGGGCGGGCAACAGCAGCGCGTCGCCATCGCCCGCGCCCTCGCCATGCAGCCGCGCATCATGCTCTTCGACGAACCCACCTCGGCCCTCGACCCTGAAATGATCAAGGAAGTGCTGGACGTGATGGTGGAACTCGCCAAAAGCGGCATGACCATCGTGGCCGTCACGCACGAGATGGGCTTCGCGCGCGCCGTCGCCAATCGCATGATCTTCTTCGACAAGGGCGAGATCGTAGAGCAGGGTGCCCCCGATCAGATCTTCAACAATCCCCAAAACGACCGCACGAAGCTGTTCCTGTCGCAGATTTTGCATCAATGATTTAATTGGAACCTGACAGGCAGAATCAAAACCGCAGGCCATCCCAGCCTGCGGTTGTTGTTTGCCAAGGATTTACAGATGACCGGTTTTTTCCCTGCAAGGTTGGACGCTAAAAACAGCATCCGCAATTCCCAACCAGGTCAATTACAATCTGAACGCGGCTGGACAGGCTCATCTGATAAAATCGAATTACGCACAGAAATAATTAGCGGTTGATTGAGAGTTGATATGCTCCCACCAGTCTCTGCCCTGCAAGAATTTCTCGACCAATCCAGTGTTATTTGGAATGCACAAGATGGAAAGCCCGCACCCAATTCACAAGCTGCGCTGGAATTGGCGAATTTTTCCCGTCCCGAATCAATCGCCACGGCATTTTCGCAAGCCGCCATGCTTTTTGAAGCGGCGACAGATTACAGCATGGCGCTGATAAAAACACTCACCGAACCCGCAGTAGCAGTAGCGCCCTGGTCGTGTGCGCGTTGCATATTAGAGACATCGGCATTAGCAGCGTGGTTATGGGATACGAAAATTGCTGCAATACAGAGAGCGCAGAGAAGCCTCGCGCTAGTTTATGAAGGGCTGGAGCAAAAACGAAAATTTGCCACAATCGCCAACAGTGATATTGATCCTAATAAGGTCCTACAGCAAATTGACGAATTTGAGAAAGTCGCTCAAGGGCTTGGCTTTCCTGCCATCATCGACAAGAAAAACAAACGCAGTGGAATTGCCCGGCCAATGCCTTCTGATACTGAAATCGTTAAGCTCATGCTTGATAAAGAATCCAACTACAGACTTCTCTCTGCAATGTTACATGGGCATATTTGGGCTTTGCAATCTTTGGGGTTTATCACAGTTAAAGAAAATCAGAATATCTTCGAGAGCGTAAGAGGTGCTTATTTCGAAAAGCATTTGACTTATTTATCTATCCGATACCTGTGTACCGAAGCTGTTACTAGTCTATCCGTTCCCATTTTGATGAAGTTCAAGTTGTTTGGTTGGGATGCAAAGACTATGGGGAGTTTAATTGCTAAGGCGCTCAAAGCACTGGAAAAGTGATGAATAAAATAGAGTCTCCTCGTTGGATGCTTATTTCTTTGATCGACCAGGGACTTGAATAACCCCCTCAATGGGGGCGCTGAACCCAACAAAAAACACCTCTCGATGCGGAGAGGCGTTCAAGGTGACCGCCCGGGGACTCGAATAATCCCCTCAATGGGGGCGCTGAACCGAAAAGAAAACACCTCTCGCCGGAGAGGTGCTCAAGGTGACTGCCTGGGGACTCGAATAATCCCCTCAATGGGGGCGCTGAACCCAACAAAAAACACCTCTGGACGGAGAGGTGCTCAAGGTGACCGCCCGGGGACTCGAACCCCGAACCGATTGATTAAGAGCCCGACCCGCTTGTGTCTATCCCCTATATATGGTGATATACAGTCTAGCGTTTCCATATATGAGGGTAAAAATGTCTATTGCACCTATATTTTCTACTGTTTAGCGTAACGGTTGTGCAATCAGATGTGATTCTATAAAAAGTGGCACAAAAAAATAAGATTTTGGCCCTTCCAACGGTCAAAGATGACCGGCGGGTAATTGGAGCACCTTGCCTGCAAAGGCACTGTTCGAGCTGAACCTTAATAATCGACCTTCTGAATTCCGGATCACCTGTGCAGAAACATGCGCAGCGACCTGCACTTGGCGCTTGATGCCTAACTTGCGCACATCCAGGGCATGCTTGCCTGGTTGCGCCTGCTCGGCCAGCCAATGCGAAGCCCAACGGATGAAGTTGGCGGCAAAGAGCACGCAGCATTCCTGAAGATAGATGGCTGGCTCGGAGCGCACCTTGATCTTGTGCAGATAGAAGACCTGTTTGCCTTCCTTGATCCCGGCTTCGATGATCTGCCTGCCATTGTAGTGGTTGAACCAGACAGGCAGATCTTGAGTGACCGGGTCGGAGCCATAATGGAGTAGGGTGGAGTGCTTGAGCGTAGAGCCAGTGTAAAAGCGTTCCAGGGCGACCTCTAAAGGATATGGACAGTGCGTGAGCGACCTCTGTGGCCAGGCAACCATTTCAGCATTGGCACCCACTCGAGTGTAGGTCGTTGGGTCATTGATCTCGCACTTGAGAGAGTCAGTCAGCCGTTGGCCGGTTGATTTGGTGTAGACCTCATAACCCATCTCGGCCAGCAAAGCCACATTCTGGTAGGAGCCAAAACCAGCATCCAGGCGGAACTCTGCGTCCACTGGTTCAGGGTTGGTGGCATTGTCCTGTTCGAAATGCTTCAATCGCTCTTGCAAGGAGGCCCTTTCGGCTTGCTCATCTTTCCACTGAGCCTGGGTTTTCTCCAGGCGCTGGTCGGTCGAAAGCCAGGCAATTTCTCGGCGTTTCAAGCGGTGTGCAAGCATCTGAAAGCGCTGGCGAGCCTTGGCCAGTTGGCTGGTGGGACGTTCTTCTCGTCTGCGGGTCTGGTAATGCTTCTCCAGATCATCCACCTGGGTTTGCTGATCCTGGACTTGTTGCCGAGCCTCGTCCAGGCGTTCCACAGCACGCTGAACGGCTTTTTGCTGCGTCTCCAGCCGTTCCTGGATCTGCTGCAGGTGCGGTTCAAGATCTTCGATGCGTTTCCGCAGCAGGTCCGTCCGTCGTTTTGGCCGCTGTCCGATGCGGCGTTCTGCCTCCAGTACCAGCGTTTCCGCCTGGGTACTGGAAACCGTATCGCCCGGATGATGGGTTGCCGAGAGCCACATACGCCCATACGTCGGGCTGATCAGGCTCACCACCCCGGCCTGGTATCCCAGCTGGATCCCATCGTCCATGTGCCCATAAGCGGCATTGGGATAAGTCCGACTGGTGTTCGACACCGGCAGCCCGGTCAGGTCGCCGTCGATCCGCAGCCGTTCGCCTGTTGAGCGAAGTCGTTGCAATTCAGCCTGCAAGTAGGGTTGGCTGACTTCTTCCAGAACAGCCACGATTGCCCGCACTTCTGCCCAACTCAATGCGCTCAATGTCCGGCTCACACCGCTGTAGTCTGCCCAGCCTGCCTGTCCCCAGGCCCCCGCCACGGCACCATCCCGGTCCAGCGGATGCGCGGATAGACTCAACTCTTGCAAGTGACGGATCCCGGCCAGGGTACCAACCACAAACTCCAGCACTTTGCTCTGCGGGCTGTGCGTGCGGGTCTTCTGTTTCAAGGCCACCGCCTGGATCTTCTGGATCAGTCCAGCTTCCTCTGCAAACCAGCCCCAGGCAACCAAAAAAGCATGTTGGGTGCGTTGTATCGATGTTTCTTCGTTGCTCATGGCCATCCCTCGTCTTTCTCGGAAACGACCTTGAGCTTACTTTATCCGGATTCAGTTGGTAAGGTTCAAAAAATCTTTCGTTTTTAAGCCGTTTTTTATGACTCGGCCACTGATTGCACAAAACTTAGGCTAGTTTCCTGATTGCACCACAATTGCACCTAAAACTGGAAAGGCGACTCTAAAGAAATTCCTCCTTGTTCTTTATCTTAATCCTTACCTAAGGGTTGGATCTATTTCCAGGGAACAGGTCACAATTGTAATATTCCATTGTTGTAGAATCAAATGCAATCGTCAATGATCTGTTGCGCCTCCTCAAAGGAAAGAGATTTGTACTTGCGGAGGGTTTTTTCTTTGCGAAGAAGTTTTCCATGGGGGCAATGTTCCAGTAATGGCCACGCCTGGACAAGGAGGAAGTGATGTTATTCTCGGGGGCAAGGACGAAATACGCGTGTGAAGTGTATTGCTGTCCTTGGTCACCGTAAAGGATGAGTCCATCAGTGACCTTTTCTTCTTTTTCGATTTTGCATATTTATTTTTTTACCCCCTATTGAAGAAGTTGTTATTGGAAAAAGGTAACTTCAGTCCAATTTTTCAATTTAAATACCACTCATATCTCTTGATTGACACTGCCTGTCAAACACTGTATGATAGTATAGAGTTGTATAGATGTCTATAAAGCAGTAATGTTTCTTTCAATTTATTATTGCAGAAATAGGAGGGTCCCATGCCAAATGTCAAAGGATATAGTCTTAAGGACGTTGCTAAAAAGGTTGGAGTATCCACCGCTACTATTGTCCGATGGATTGATACCAAAAAGGTTAATATGGACAAGAAGAAAAATTCACAGGGTCACTATCTCTTCACTGAGGATGATCTTCGTACGCTAAAGGCATATAAAAACAGTATTAAGATTATCAGGGCCGGCAAACCCGTTGAATAACTAAGGCAAACATTGTCTGGGAGTAAATTTCGCGAAGCGGAAGATGGCCCCAAAAATCGTCACCGTTCCAGGTACTTCCTTCCCTATCATCAAAGCTCTGGTTGGATTTCGAACAGATATAGAGCGGCAGATGGGGAAATTTCCCTTTGAGAAAAATATATTCATTATGATGAGGTTTAGGAAAGAGAATAAGACTCTTTCGGACTTCATCATTAGAACGTTATCAGATGCAGGGCTGAAAGGAATCCGTGCAGACCAACCAGAGTGGAACCTCACGAATAATGTATATAACCCAATAGCTGTCCTTTACTGCTGTAAATATGGTATTGCTTTATTTGATAAGGGCGAAGAAAACCAAGCCTATAACCCGAATGTAATCTATGAGCTTGGTATCATGCACAATCTCGGGAGAGAATGTCTCATTCTGCGAAATGATTCTCTGCCGGCGGTTCCATTCGATTTGATTAAAGATCTTTACATGCCGTATCGGGGAGAATTAGCAGTCCGCACTAATATTCAAAGGTGGCTACAGCGAATTGCCCCTGGTGGCACGGAGGCCACGCTGCCAACAAGATTAACACGGAAGGCTAGACTAGAATATGCCGCTGTCGCAGCACCACCCGATAATACAGATTCTATAATCGCCTCGCCAGATAATATCGTCGCGAATGAATTTATGTGGCAGGTTTTATCGAGGGAAAAGAAGTCCTGGAAGATAAGTTGGTCAGTAAACCTAACGAACGAAAGCAGGGATGCTATTGATGTTAAAGTCCAAGTTCTCTTTCTTGACAAAAATGGCTTTGCCCTGGATGACCACGTCGGCCCTTTATCGCAGAACCTTCCTCCTCATAAGAGTCGGTTGTATAAGGCAATTACAGCAATGAGCCCCGATCTTGCGAATCGGATCCAGCACGCTATGGCAACGGTTTTAACCAGCAGATAGAAACGTACCCCATAATGTCTTACTATTTGTTAGCAGTCGCATTTTACTGGATTAGATTCAGCTCGGCGGGAAAATCCTTAGAATCTTTGATAAGTGAAGACAACGTTTTGTGTAGGCTACAACCCATTGCAGGGGTGGATGTTCGCGATGACGACAAATATTCAGAATTTGGAGCCATTTCTCTTCATCGTGGAAATAATTGTGTTTCAATAGTGAAAATGAAATCGTCGCAATTGATAATCGCAGAAGAGTAAAAGAGGAGCTGGATATGAAAACGAAATTGCCTGGAGTGATCACTATGGTATTGTTCTTCATAATAACAGCGATTGGCTTCTTATTCTGGGTAATCGGTCTCGCTTTTATATGGCCTTTCTTAAAGCATCTCAATTTCACCACAGAACTGATGGTAACGATTGAAGCTTTTTCTACCGCCCTGGCCGCCGCCGCGGTATTTGGTGCAGGGTTTCTTGCCTACCGTGAGTTATCCGAAGTTTCAAACAGTCGTTACATGGACATCGCTGACCGCTTGTTCGAAGAATTAAATTCACCAGATAGCATTGAAGCCAGAAGAAGAATCTACCTTAATTTGCAACCGAATCCCGAAGAAGGAATAAAAATGATGGGCTCGGAAGATCACGAGGCAATGAAGAAAGTGCTGAACTCCCTCGATCGCGTGGCTTTCTTGACTCAATCGGGCTGGATTCCGGATGAAGTGATTATGCCCTGGATGCATCCGATGATCGCAAAATCATGGGAAAAATTAGGACCCTACGTGCTGTATGAAAGGAATCGCAGAAACGAGCCTTATTATTACAGGTACGCCGGGAATCTCGCAGAAAGATGTCTGAAGTGGCGCGTGAAAAACTCAATCGACACAACAACGAAGTGGGTCGATCATGCCGTGTAAAAGCGCTTTCAAGGTTTTTGGTGAACTCTTTGATTGGCAGATATAAATAGTCCTGTCCTGGGCACCCTTTATTGCCTCCTCCCGCAAAGACATTGACTTTACCCAGCGCTTCGTGGATGCCCTCGCCGCGCTGTGATTGGACTTTTGGATCGATCGGAAGCGGATCCCCAAGACATTCATCTTGCGGAGGCAAGTTACCTTCAGAGAGAGAATAACAAATGAATTCATCAACTATTCACGCATTGGAGGAAATCCATGGTTTCTGCAGGCAGGGCATGGTGGAGTGCTTGGACCTGGAGGGTCGTTATCGAGATGCCATTAAAAGATGCGGCAGTATTTTTCGGGTAGAGCTTCAGATGGCTGGGGGCGAAATCCAGGCGGATGTTTATGCAGAGTTGCTGGCTTCCATTGAATTGATCGAGACTGGGATTAAGAGAGGGGATTATCTCAACCCCAGGCATCCCATGACCTGGCCAGGATACAACGAAGCTTTCGGCCCGCGCGATACAACCGAGGCGGGTGGGGTCGTATACAATTTTCTTTTTGCGGCCAGCAGCATCGTGGGGTCTTTGTTAAGCGACTACGATGACCTGAAAGACCTGAAGAGGGGGTTTCGTGAAACCCTATTTCGCCATGCGGGTGAGGCCTCGAGAGAGGAAAAGACCATTCCTCTCGACTCTTGTGAAGACATTATTGTGCCGCGTTTGTACCGGGGGACTTTCGAGGCCTTCATGCCAAAACATCGCCGCGGAAAAGCATTAGCGGCGATTTATCGACTGACTTCTCTGCCTACGAGTTCCCTGCCCAGACCTCGGTCGTCTGAGCTCTTCGATATGGCCTTCCGTTATCTCCAGGCACCGATGCGCCAGGAAGTTGCAAGGGTCGAGATTGATGGGAATTATATGAGAGGCGATGTTGACTTCCTGTACTTCACCATCTCTCAAATGGGGCCGAACGCAGATAGCATGGAAGATTTGCCGGACTAGTGTAAGCACCTGGTTTGGATCGATAAAGAGCGCGGGAGAGGCCATAGTCATCCTCCCATGATGACGCGCCTTTGCATATCCATTACATAGTTGATCAGACCTGGGTCTCCGAGCATCTTGGCGAGGGCGCGCGCCTCCTTAAGCATCTGTATTGCCTTCGATTTCTCTCCCATGTCATCAAGCAAAAAAGCGTAGTTGGTCAAAGCCGTGCATTTTCCAGCCGGTTGGTCGAATTTCTTATAGAGAACAAGGGCCTCTTCGAATGCTTGACGTGATTCGGCCATTCTTTTTTTGTAGTGGTAGATTACCCCCATCCTGGCCAGTAAGGATGCCTTTGCCAACGACACCTTCGCGGGCGAATCCTGGAGCTGATCAGGAATCTCCAGGAGTCGCTGTGAGTAGGCCAAAGCTTCGTCCATTTGCCTTAACTGGTAGTGAAGCTCGGCCAGGCTAAAAAGGCAAGCCAGTTTTACGTGGGGCATATCAAACTTTTCGCTTATCTGCAGGGCTTGCTCATAATGCTTACGCGCCTCAGTTTTTTTCCCCTGTTTCTCAAGGATTTGGCCAATATCATTCAACGCCATGGCCTTTTTCATCAGGTCTCCAAGTTGGTCGGCAAGTTCAATTACTTGGCGGTGCTTGTTGATCGCGTCTTCGTAGTGATGTTGAGCCTGGCTTATTTGTGCCAGATTACTAAAATTAGTATTTTTGGCTCTGAGATCGCCAAGCTGATCGTTAATTGCGATCGCTTCATCGTACAGTTCTTTGGCTTTTTTGAAATTCCCCTGACCTGCAACTAATAACCCCCAGTTGTTGAGGGTGCGCGCCTCCCACCGTCGATCCGCAAGCTGCTTGGCAACTTCGAGAGCCTGTTGAAGTTCCTTATCCGCCTCATCGTTTCTGCCCTGGTTGAAGTGATCCATCCCTATCTCGTTCAACATGATTGCTATTGTTGTTAGGTCTTTACACGCTCTGGCGACCTTCAAACCCCGCAGGTTACTTTTTTGTGCATCCTCCGTCTTAGCCAACTTATGAAGGAGATGCCCGACACCAATGAAACACGGTCCCATTTTCTTTGGGTCGCCCTCTGCATCAGCAATTACCAGCGCAGTTTGATAGGCGTGCAAGCTTTCGGAAAGCAGGTTTCGGTCGTGGTAGATTTGTCCGGCCAGAGTCCATTGATCTATTTCTGAGAGGGTTAAGGCTGGCGTCGTAGATTTGCTGACCGCCGGCTCGGCCTTGATCGAAGGAGGAGCGGTCTGTAGAAAGCGGGTCCATAGCCATTTCCAGAGCTGACTTGTATCCAGGTCTATACGGATAATGTTTTTTGGCAACCGACTCCCGGATTGGGAAAATCTGCTCAACAAACGCCAAACCCGGTCCTGTTCGGTCTGTTTGTCGTATAGAAGCGAGCCGGGCTCTCCCAAAAAATTAAGTTGAGCTTCCTCTGGCGAAAACCCTTTATAGAAGTTGATCCAAATGATGTTCTTATCACTCGAAATATTCAATAGGGTGGGAACCAGGTCGAAATCATCCAGGCCAGAGTAGCCCAACACGACCAGGTCATAATTTATCAGCAACTTTTCCAAAACCACCCGTTTCCAGGGTTCTAGTTGTAGAACATCATTTTTCCCTTGTGATATTTGCTTTAGGGTCGCCTGTATTGATTCGCGGCAACTTCTTTTGGTACGCATATCGATCAGTGAACCATGCAATTTGTGAACAATACGAACTTCATCGTTATGAGAAGCTTCCCAATCCTGTCGAAGGATCATCGGACAGAGTTGATTCTGTTGAACGCCAGCCTCCAGAAGCGCTATTTCGATCAAGCTGTCAAAATTAGTGGTCAACACAGGACGACCTTGGATTATCATCTGAGCTAGGAATTGGTGATCGATATTAGGCGTTTGGCAATTTGCGTAATCATCTAGAACATGTAGCTCAGGATCCACTGATTGGGATAGGTACTCCATCAATTCTTCAAAACGCAGAAAATCACCCGTATTCCGCAAACCCTCCCGCTCGGAATTCATCAATTTTCTTATCTCTTCGTATTTGGACTCTGGAATGCATCTTTTCAAAAGCGCTTCGGTAAAATCTTGGCCTGTAGGCAGGCAGCTGGGGGGGTCTATTGAAATCCCTGAACCGGCCAGGAAGCAATACTTCCTCTCTGGGCTAAGGATATCTTCTAGCGACCTGTTTTCACTTTGAATATGTTCCCCAATGCTCTTGGCATTATCGGATAACCTTGTTTCCCTTGAATCTCTAATCATCGGCTCTCCTTTGTGTCACCAGAATAGCATAGCGCTTAAAAATTGTAAACCAGATCGTCAAAACCTTTGGGACACAAGAGGACAATTGCTAAGGTGCGGTTTTCCGGTATGAGAATATTATACAGCGGCGGCCTGGATATTCCGCAAACGCCTTTGCTGCAAGGTCCTTTTCTTGATGGCTGCTCTTCGGCTTAGCACCTCCATGCCCCTGCCGGAATACACATCCGCGGGGGTGAGATTATCCAGCGACTCGTGATAACGCTGGTGGTTGTAGTATTCCACGAAGCTGGCGATCTCGGCTTCAAGCATTCCCGGAAGAAAGTAGTTCTGCAAGTTCACAATATTCTTCATCGAGCGGTGGTAGCGTTCGATCTTGCCCTGGGTCATGGGATGATAGGGCGCACTGTGCGTATGCTCGATCTGTTTACGCGCCAGGAAGTGTTTCAAGTCTTTGGAAACATAGCATACCCCATTGTCGGAGAGCAGACGCGGCCGGTGCTCCACCCGAACCTGCTCAAGCCCTGTTTTGTCCAGGGCAAGCTGCAATGTTTCCTGAACATCCGTGGCAACTCATACTACCAGTGAGGCCATCATGCTTACTCAACCCCTACTCGACAAACTCGTCCAACTCCGTCTGCCCGCCTTTCGCGACGGCCTGCAGGAACAGCTCAATAACCCCAAATACACAGAACTCTCCTTCGAAGAACGCCTGGCACTCCTGGTGGACCTGGAGGTCACCCACCGCCATGATCGGCGCATCCACAGACTCATCAAGACGGCTGCCTTTCCCCAGTCCGCTACCCTGGAAGACCTGGACCTGTCCGCCTCCCGCGGCCTGGAACGCCGCTTTGTGCTCGAACTGGCACAGGGCAACTGGATCGACCAGCATCTCAACACCCTGGTGCTCGGTCCTACTGGGTCTGGAAAATCGTACCTCTCTTGTGCACTGGGACTCGCCGCTTGCCGCACCGGCCACTCCGTGCGCTACTTCCGCACTTCCCGCCTCTTGTTCCAATTCGCCCAGTCTCACCTGGATGGCTCTTTCCCCGTTCTACTTGCCAGTCTGGCCAAAACCGATCTTCTTATCCTTGATGATTGGATGCGCGATCCCATCTCTGCTTCCGAAACTCGCGACCTGCTCAAAATCCTCGATGATCGCTTTGGGCGTGTCTCCACCCTGGTGGCTTCCCAGGTCCCTGTGGGTGAGTGGTTTTCTCGTTTTCCAGATCCAACTCATGCAGACGCCATCCTGGATCATGTCATCCACAACGCTTATCGACTCAATTTGACCGGAGATTCTCAACGAAAGGTGCGTTCCCCCATCCCCATGTCGTCCACATGATTTATAATTCCCTTACCAGCGTTGCTTCCCTCCGCCCCTGGACGGCATGACCGGAT
>JBGOXG010000106.1:0-7913 GCA_041479025.1 Anaerolineae bacterium | reverse complement strand
GGTTCCATGCCAGTCTTTCAGGGACCGCACCAGAATAGACCCTGGGTCAGGTCCCTTCACCGGCTCATCTATGGCCGCTGATCTCTCTCTTTCCCTGTTCTATGGAAATTCGATACAGTAACTTCAGCGGCTTTTGGATATCCCCTAAAGAAAAACATTGCGAGGGGAAACGCACAAACGAAGGTACCCCCAAAGCTGGCGGTTGAATGGAAGGGGGAGCGGGCGGCGGAGCCGCTGTCCGCTGGAGCCGGACGACAGCCGCCCGCTGGGTGTCCTTCTGGCCAAAGCAGGCTTTGTCGGGACCGACGGCGTTAAATCACTTGGCGACCACGGTCGTCACACCACGGAAGTGCCCCGGGCGAACCTCACCCTCCAGCCCCCTACGCCCCGCTCCGGGGGTGCTACGCGACGGACGCAACAATCTCTTGTTTATCCAAAATGTGTTTGAATTGTTATACGCACGCGGCAGGCATGTTGCACAGGAGGGAAAAATTGGATGACACCATTCGCTAAAAATTGCGCGATAATGTACAAAGTGTGATCCATACAACCGAGCTGTACCCCAAAGGGTATAACTCATAGCATTGGGCTGTTTATATTCTTTTCCCGGTTAAGAGAAGGCCTTATGGAGGCCACAAGCACCAAAAGGAGAATATTATGTATGCCAAGAAGAATCTAACGATGCCCGTCTTTATTATTGTTGCTGTTTTGGTGATGAGTTCCAGTGCATGTGGTGGCAGTACCCCTGTCGAGACTCAACCTGCTTCCACAAAGGGACAAGGACAAAATGAACCCACAGAACTTGCTCAAGAAGCCAATGCTCCTTTACCAACCAATACTCCTTTGGCAACCAATACTCCTCAACCGACTCCAACACCCACTCCTTTACCGATAGGGTCCAGTCGCCAGAATCCCTATCCACGTTCTACAGTTGTATCTAGCCCCAATTGGGAGGTACAGGTGATCGAAACCAAGCGCGGCGATGAAGCCTGGCGAGATATTGATGCGGCGAACATGTTCAACGTGGCCCCTCCGGAAGGTATGGAATACATTTTAGTGAAATTGCATGTGAAAAGTATTTCCGCCGATAATGATGAACACAGCATTAGTAATTGTAATTTTGGTATTACAGGAGATCGCCTGATTAATTACAATTGTGGAATGGCCCTGGTACTCGAGCCTGAACCAAGCCTTGATGCGAAGTTATACACGGGCGGAGAGGTTGAAGGTTGGGCGGGCTACCTTGTTTCTCAGGGGGAAAACAATCTCATACTTGTTGTAGAAGACGATCCGGTTCAGTATATTGCCTTGGATGAGGGCGCCTCCATTAGCATACCCTCCGACCTGGCGGGAATTATGCCTACGAATCTGGGCATTACGCGAAATGATCCAGCACTCCGCGCAGAAAAAGTAACCACACAGGATTGGGAACTCTCGGTAATTGACGTTGTGCGCGGGGATGATGCCTGGGCGATGGTACAGAAAGCAAACGAATACAGTGACCCGGCGGAAAAAGGGATGGAGTATATTGCTATCAAACTCCATGCGCGCTATATCGGGACTGAAGAAAAAGCGGAATGGTTGGAACCATATTCGTTCAACGCCACGGGCAGCGCAAATATCTTATATGACTACACATATGTGCAGGAGCCTTATCCACCATTGAATTTTTACTATTATCCAGGTGGTGAACATGAAGGCTGGATTGTAGTACAAGTAGCCATAGGAGAGTCAGGAATTATCCTCGTCTACAATCCAATAACTGAATATGGTGATGAAAATCGGCGTTACCTATCACTCGAATAGCAACAAGCCATCGTTTTCGCTTCTTTCCATTTGAGTTTTAAGCAAGGAGAGGAACGAGAACAGATCATTAGAAGAAGAACAACCTTTTATCCTCTTTGGGAGGATCCTAATAGAATAATAAGGCTGAAAGAACACGGTTCAAGCCGCGGCTCTGCCTATCTGGATGCTGCTTCATCCCTTGCTAACCTAACATAGAAAGCTCCCCCTTATCAATTTTCTCATAAGGGCTTTCTAATATTGTATCTGGTCTACAGGACGCTGTTTACCATGCCTTATGTTGCTTGAAATTTCCATCAGAAGCGCGATAATGAAATCGGACATGGTTGGCGGATTCATGCCTGAGAAGGCATGCTCTGCCGTTGGGAGGGAAAAATGCGGAACATTTTTCCGTACAAGCGGACGATCGTTTTGGCTTTAGCCGGGTTCGTTCTACTTCTACTTTGGGGAGGCAGTAATCATTTTGCATCCGCACAGGCCGAGTCACCCCCAAACGGGACGCCGCTATCGGGGATTGTGGCCATTTCTGCAAGGTACGGTGGAACTTGCGCCATCACTGCGAGTGGTGGGGTCGAATGCTGGGAAAATTATAAAGGGGCAATGAACGTTCTGGGGGTGAACGATGCAGTGGTTTTGGAAGGCGGTGTAAACCACTATTGTGCCATCACCAGGAGCGGGGAGGTTAAATGCTGGGGATCCAACGATTATGGCCAATTGGGTGATCAAACAAGTGAGGATACGTGGATGGTTGCTGCGGGCATTAAAGGATTACCCAGCCAAGCCACCGCTCTAGCGGCAGGGTTTATGCATACCTGTGCCATTGTCAGCGGTAATGTTTTTTGCTGGGGAGGTAACATAGAAGGCGAACTCGGCGACGGTACAACTTCCGACCACAGCATACCAGCGCAAGTACAAGGCCTGCCGTCAGAAGCCGTCGAAATTGGAGCGGGTGAGGATCACACATGCGCCCTGCTCAATGACGGTTCTGTATGGTGTTGGGGAGGGGATGGTTATAGCTACGGTTTGGATGAATATATCCTTACCCCCGTTAAAATAAACGGCTTGCCAGACGATGTAAGCTCTGTTGATGTGGGACGCTCATTTACCTGCGCCTTGACCACCACCGGCAGTATATGGTGCTGGGGAGATAACTCCAATGGTCAACTTGGAGATGGTACAACGGAAAGCCGCGTGCTCCCTGTTGAAGTAAAGGGGCTGACAGGCAGCGTCACTTCTTTCAGTGTTGGATACGAATATGTCTGCGCTTTGATCAATGGTGAGGTCGGATGTTGGGGTGATAACCGCTCCGGTCAACTGGGCGATGGAACGAATATTGACCGTTTCACACTGGTGAATGTGATGGGACTGACCGAAAAAGTCATAGATATCGCCACCAATCGGGAACACACTTGTGCCTTATTGGAAAGTGGTGAAGTACGTTGCTGGGGCCATGACGGATACGGTGAACTCGGCAACGGCATTGAACCAGCCAGCCATACTCCCGTAAACGTGATTGGTCTGCCGGGCGAGATCTCCGGACTCTTTGCCGGAGGCGATACCACTTGTTTAATTGACAATGGGAATGTGTCATGCTGGGGCTCGAATGATTATGGGGAGCTTGGGGATGGAACAGATGTAGATCGAAGCGTTCCGGTCAGCGTGCAGGGATTGGACGGCAAGGTGCGATCTTTGGCGATAGGCAGTGAAAACCCGTGTGCTATAACGAACAGTGGAGTTCAATGCTGGGGCTTTGGCTTTTTATTGCAACGTGGTAATGTGTTGGATGGGGTTGTAACATCCACTGCTGCTGGCGATGGACACAATTGTGCAATTAATAATGATGATGCAATCTTCTGCTGGGGATTTAATGGATATGGGCAACTCGGTGATGGTACAACAGAATATCGTGAGTCGCCGGTTCAGGTCAGTGGGTTGAATGGCGGCGTGACGGCGATCGCGGCTGCAGGCTATCATACCTGTGTCGCAACGGGAAATGGCGTTTATTGCTGGGGAGACAACGAATATGGTCAATTGGGTGACGGCACCACCGAGAATCGCTTCACACCGGTGCGAGTTGACGGCCTCGGCAACGATGTGATCGCCCTAGCCGCTTCAGAAAAGAACTCTTGCGCTTTGACCGATGATGGCAAAGTTCTATGCTGGGGAAGCAACGAATATGGCCAATTGGGTGATGGCACACAAACGGACTCGCTTACGCCCGTGATGGCAAAAAACTTACCTGGCAAAGTTACAGCTCTCGTCAGTGGAAATTGGCATAATTGCGCGCTCATTGATAGTGGCGGCGTGGTCTGCTGGGGAGAGAATTACGAGGGGGAATTGGGGGATGGTACGACGAAAACCAGTTTTTCGCCGGTCCAAGTCAGCGGGTTGGATAGCGGGGTGATGGCGTTGGCCTCCGGTGAGTTGCATACCTGTGCACTGACAGCCGACGCTGTCAAGTGCTGGGGCAGTAATTCCTCCGGTCAATTGGGCAATGGAATAGACCCATACAGCTTTGAACCGGTTTCCGTTTTTCTTGGGCCACGCCAGGGAGTGGCACCCGTTCCTGCTGCAACTGACGGTTTCCGCCCAGTGGGTCCGCTGGTGCCTCAGATCACCACGTACATTCCCACCCCATTGGATGTCTCCACCCAGCCGGGCGTGATTGGAACAAATTTATTCCTTGCGGCATTGATGATGTTGCCCTTTGCCGTTGCTGCGGATTTTTTCACCCGTGTGATGTCGGAACATGAAGAGCCCCTTCGGCGCAAGGTCAAACCTGTTGATTGGATCGTCCGCTTGAAAGGACGCATGGATACCCTAGCTGGCACACGCTTGAATCGCCATCCCACGCTAAGAGATACACTCAAACTGCTCGGTGTGATATTTTTCTATGGCTTGATATTCTCATTTCTTGACCGGACCTGGAATCCCTTCAGCCTGAAAGGCCTGATCCTTTTCCTCTCGATGGCTATTGCCTACGGCATCGTCGGCATTGCAGACGATATTATGCAATTCCGCACCATCCGTAAATGGGGCCTGCCTGCCGAACTGAACCTGCGTCCCACGAATATATTAATCGCCTTGCTCTCCACTGCTACCACGCGCCTCTTATCGCTTGTACCTGGTTTGATGTTTGGAACCCCCGAAGCCCTGCAAGCGGAAGAGGCCTTGTTCGACCAGGATAAACGTAACCGCCTGCTCAAGATCAGCGCCATCACGTTCAGCGTGGTCGGCTTGGGCGTCTGGTTTGCTACCGCGGTGACGAGGTTGCTCCAGCATCAACCCCTCTCTGAAGCGCCAATGAATCTGATAGCCGGCTTGGAAGGCTTTTTACTCATCATCTTTGCCGTTACACTGGAAAACGTCTTTGTGCAGTTGCTCGGCTTTGCAGGGGGTTTTGGTCAGGCATTGAAGCGTAAGAACCGCTGGCTTTGGCTGGCAGTGTTGATCGGTGTCACCTTCCTGTTTTATCACACCCTGCTCAACCCCCGCGGTGAGCTGGCAGCAGCGCTGCAGGAAGGCAATGTAAGACTCTTACTGGGTGTGGCTTCCGCTTTTATTGTGGGTACGGGTGGACTGCGGGTATATTATTGGTGGCAGGAACGGGACGCTGCCAGACTCTCTACAGAAACTCTTCCGCCAGTTCTGACCGCACCCGAGACTGAAGTCCCACCCGCTGCGACGATTCAAACTGGACCGAGACCTGCCGCCTCCGACACCGAAGTCCCGCCCGATCAGCCACTTCAGACCGAACCCGCCGTCCCTACACCTGCCTCAGACTCCACCCCACCGGAGATCGCAGCCGTCCCTCCACAACAGATCATCTCCGCCCCAGCCAGCCTCCCTGCTGAGATTTTGCCACAAGCAACGAATGTTTCCATCAACGAAATGAAACAATGCCCGGTCTGCTGCAACCCGATCAAAGCCGAAGCCAGGATTTGCGGCTTTTGCAAAGCTACATTCACGATCGCTATTCGTGGCTACTGCTTGAATGATCATGCTGTGGTTGAAACAACTCCGGAAGGAAAATGTGCACGCTGTGGTGGAGAGTTGACCGATCTACACGTAGAAAGTCGTCTGCTTAAAGCCCCTGACGTTCTGCCTGTTCAGACAGCCAAAGCTGTGGCTACCGATGCTCAAGTCCCTGTAGAGGCAGGTGGCGAACCCAAGATATGCCCAGCCTGTGGACAGACCATCCAAGAGGAGGCAAACATTTGTCCCTTCTGCCATATAAAACTTGATTAATCGAAGAGCAATGCCCGGTTTGCTCGACGGGGATGCCCCGTATTCCAGACGGGGTGAAACTTGCAAGGTACAATTCGGTTGAAATTTCCAATTTCCACTTATCCAGAACACCTTCAATACTGGAACCACAAAATCACATGATGAACCAACTACAGAAATATTTTTAGGGAAGGGAATATCCCCGTTATAACAGCAGACGCTTTGATTCCTTCAAATCATAGTCTGCCCTTTACTTTATCCAAGCACGAAATTATCGATCAGCCTTGTCTTTCCCATATAAACAGCCATCGAAAGCAGCGCCTTGCCGCGCACCGTTTCCAACTCTTCCAGCGTTTCATAGTCCGCGCAGGAGACGTACTGCAATTTCGCCAGAGGCTCGGCGGCGACCGTCTCGCGCACCAGGGTGCGCAGTTTTTCTGCCGCGCGTTCGCCGGAATCATAGGCCGATCTGGCAGCAGACAATGCTCGGAAGAGAACGGTGGCGGCCTGGCGCTCCTGCGGGTTGAGATATGTATTCCGGCTGGACATGGCCAGACCATCGGCTTCGCGCAACGTGGGACAAACGACGACCTCCAGGGGGAAATCCAGATCCTGCGTCATGCGCCGGACGACAGCCGCCTGCTGGGCGTCCTTCTGGCCAAAGTAGGCTTTGTCGGGGCCGACGGCGTTAAATAACTTGGCAACCACGGTGGTCACACCGCGGAAGTGCCCCGGGCGAAAATCGCCCTCCAGCCCCCTACGCCCCGCTCCGGGGGTGCTACGCGACGGACGCGTCAACCCCTCCACCTCCACCCAGGTCTGGAAGCCGGACGGGTACATAACCTCCGGCGTAGGTGTCCAGACCAGATCCACCCCGGCGGCTTCGAGCAGAGCCAGGTCACGCGGCAGGTCACGGGGGTAACTCGCCAGGTCCTCGTTCGGTCCAAACTGGGTCGGGTTGACGAAGATGCTAGCAACCACGCTGGCGCATTCGGCCCTGGCCGCCTGCACCAGGGAAATGTGACCAGCGTGCAGGTACCCCATGGTCGGGACGAATCCTACGGGTCCGGGCAGCGCCCGGCGGGCGAGGCGAAGTTCGGGGAGAGTAGTCACAATTTTCATAAATGCTCCAATATCCACCTTGACTATTATCTAAACATCATTAAACTAATTAATGATAATCAATTTCTTCCAGGGAAAGGAGAATAGAAATGCCCTCTTTAAACCGTATACAACTGATCGGTCGTCTCGGAAAGGATCCCGAAAGCCGCTCCACGCCAACAGGCAAAAAGGTGGCCCACTTCAGCCTGGCAGTCAGCCAGCGCTGGAAGTCAGCGGAAGGGGAAAACAAGGAAAGCACTGAATGGGTCAATGTGGAGGCCTGGGGCCGGTTGGGCGAGGTCTGCCAGCAGTACCTGCACAAAGGCAGCCTGGTCTTCATCGAAGGCCGCCTGAAGACCGACAAGTACGAGGACAAGAGCGGCGAGACCAAATATTACACCAAGGTGGTGGCCCTGTCCATGCAGATGCTGGACCGCAAGCCGGAGGAAGAACCGGTAGCGACGATCGAGGAGGAACCTGCAGAGTACGAGGCGTAGTTAATCAAACATAATAGAGCAAGAAAGGCGTGCCATGGAAATGCGGCGCGCCTTTTTTGATTTGTGTTGATGAATTACAGACTTGACCGGATGTGGACGATGTCGCCGTCCCTGACAACGTACTCCTTGCCTTCCAATCGAAGTTTGCCTTTGGCTTTTGCCTCGGTCATCCCGCCCAAATCAAGCAAATCCTGGCAAGAGATCACTTCGGCACGCACGAACCCATGCGCCAAGTCGGTATGAATTTCACCAGCCGCTTCCACAGCCGTGGCCTTGCGTTTGGTT
>JBGOXG010000190.1:0-4430 GCA_041479025.1 Anaerolineae bacterium | reverse complement strand
CCATATTGAAATACGAGAACTCGATATAGTAAAAAGCCTTCTTGAAGCCTCCAGAGATGGTCTCGATGCGATATTCAGCGTTACTGATATCACCTAAAACCATCCTGGTGGCAACTGTCTGCCAGCCATGTGATGGATAGCGGGCAGCCATCGTGTAGTCTTTTACGAAGGTCTGTGCGCCCTCAACCGTCCTGAACTGGATGACGTTGCAGTAGAACTCCGCCGGGGTGGCAACTTTATCGTTACCGCGTAGATAGGTCACCCAGTAACCGGTCACACGCTCGGTGCGCTGGATATATTCCTGTCCTTTTCCTGGTGGCCACTTGGCGATCACTTCGTCATTGTTGTTTTGGCCTTCCCACCCCGGCCCGGGTAGATAATACTCACCCTCGCTGGGTAAATCGTTGGGCCAGAGCACAAAATCTTCAGGATTGGTGTCAATGATAAAGTCTTTGGGGATCAGCAGGCTCAGGGGTAAGGGCGTGTTGGTGATGGCCGGGGTTACCGTAAGCGGGATGGTGTCAGGCCGCGCAGGGCTGGGCAGCGGTGACGCCGTGGATAAAGCAGCTTGCGTTTGGGCTATCGCAGTCTGGATGGCGCTTGGGGAGGGAGCGCGCGAACATGCTGCCAGCAGGATTATGTAGATCAGGGTAAAAAGAACACAGGGCTTCATTCCCTATATATTTTACCCGCTGTTTTACTGGCCTGCTATAGAAGAAATTGAACTCCCCAGGGGGTGTCTAAAAGTCTGTTGTTACCCCTCATTAAATTCAAGGCAAGCTTTGAGTCAAAGCCATGAGCGTAGCAAAGGGGCAGGAAAGAGTTCTTTTTATCCGTTTAGATACTTTGCTACGCTCAGCATGACTTGCCTAGGTTTTTCTGGACAGACCCCAGATTGCGAGGGAGCCACAGAGAAATAAAAGCTTAGACCAGCGCCTGTTCCACCACCGGGATGCCCAGCTTGGCTGAGGCGATCGCCTCAGCAGGAAGTTCATGATCCTGCAAGCGGCCGCTCAGATAAGCCTCATAGGCGGACAGGTCCAAGAGGCCGTGCCCGCTCAAGTTGAACAGGATGATGCGCTTTTCACCCTTGGTCTTGGCTTCCAATGCTTCGTCAATGGCCTTGCGGATGGCATGGGCTGACTCGGGCGCGGGTAGGATGCCCTCTGTCTGGGCAAAGAGCACCCCGGCTTCAAAGGTGCCCAGTTGAGGCACAGCAACAGCCTCAATCAAACCGGCAGCATACGCCCGGCACAGGCTGGGAGCCATACCATGATAGCGCAGTCCACCAGCATGGATTGGCTCGGGGATAAAATCATGTCCAAGCGTGTACATTTTAACTAAAGGTGTCATTCCAGCTGTATCGCCGAAGTCGTAGGTATAGACGCCCTTGGTCAAGCTGGGAGTGGCGGTTGGTTCAACCGCCACGAAGCGCGTGCGCTGCCCATCCAGCAGGTTGTGCCGTAGGAACGGGTAAGCCAGACCGGAATAGTTGGAGCCGCCGCCTACGCAGCCGATGACCACATCCGGGTATTCGCCGGCCATATCCATCTGCTTGAGCGCCTCTTCACCGACCACGGTCTGGTGTAGTAGGACATGGTTTAGCACTGACCCCAGGCTGTATTTCTTCTTTCCGCCCGATTTAGCCGCCACCTCGACCGCCTCGGAGATGGCTATCCCTAGCGAACCGGGGTTATCCGGGGTCTCGGCCAACACTTTTCGACCATAATCCGTCAGGTTGGTGGGGCTGGAGAAAACCTGGGCGCCGAAGGTCTCCATCAGGATGCGGCGGTAGGGTTTCTGCTGGTAGGATACCTTGACCATGTAGACTTCCAGGGCTAAATCGAAGAACTTACAGGACATGGCCAGCGCAGACCCCCACTGGCCGGCGCCGGTTTCCGTGGTAAGGGCTTTGGTGCCGCAGCGCTTATTGAAATATGCTTGAGCGACGGCGGTATTGGGCTTGTGGCTACCTGCCGGCGAGACACTTTCGTTTTTAAAATAGATGTGAGCCGGGGTGTCCAGCGCTTTTTCCAGGCGCAACGCCCGGTGCAGTGGGGTGGGCCGCCAGAGTTTGTAGACCTCCTGCACTTCCTGGGGGATATCAATGTAACGTTCTGTGCTCACCTCCTGCATGATCAAATCCATGGGGAAGAGCACGGAGAGAAAGTCCGGCGTTACGGGTTCGTGTGTGCCCGGATGCAGGACTGGCGGAGCTTCACCCGGCAAGTCTGCGTTGACGTTGTACCAGGCTTTCGGTAGATCAGATTCCTTGAGTAAGAAACGACTTTGGTTAGACATAGCATTTTCCTCCATAAGTTAGATAGATTTTATATAACAAAAAGCCCTCGTCCTTTATGGGACGAGGGCCGAACAACCGCCGCGGTGCCACCCAGTTTAGGAGGCCTTCTTTGATTATAAATGATTAAGGTTAATCAAAACCCCCCAGCGATGTGACAGGGGGGTAAGAGGCCAGCCTCACTTGATTTCGCCACGTAGGTGAGAGGTCAACTTTGTAAATAACCGTTCGCCTAGATGACGTTTGCCCTGATAACGGTGGCAACTCCGACACAGGCTACTAGGGTTACCCCGTTCGCCCTGCAACTCTGAGGTCCATTTAGCACCGGCATGCGCTCCAGGCTCTCACCCGTCCCTGGTTCTCTGTGCCGCTGTTTCGGGGCTTACTAGTCCTCTTCACAGTCTTTAATTAAATATTAATTATAAACTTGGCTAGATTATATGCAAATCGGCGAATTTGTCAAGGATGAAAAATAAGCTTGTGGATGTTAAGTGAAATTGACACTTCATAACTGTTAAGTGAAAATGTCACCTTATGGAAAAGAAGGTGACATTGACAACCACAGAATTGAAGCGAATACATGTAATTCATGAGATCAACGCCAGGCGCATGACAGCCAAAAAGGGAGCCGAAGTACTGGGTATATCCTTGCGGCAGATGCGGCGGTTGATCAAGAAGCAGCGAGAAAAAGGTGATGGGGCTTTGGCGCATGGTAACCGAGGTAAACAATCGCCACAAAGAATAGGGGAGGAGGTACGAAGGCGTATAGTGGAACTGGCAAAGACGAAATACCCCGATTACAATGACACGCACCTATGGGAAAAGCTGCAGGCAGAAGCTGATCCGATTGAGATATCACGTTCGACGGTACGGAGCATACGGCGTGAAGCCGGGATGGGGAGCCCACGCAAGCGGCGACCACCCCGCCACCGGCAACGACGGGAACGTTGTCTGCGGGAAGGGATGATGCTTCAGACGGATGGCAGCGAGCATGACTGGCTGGAAGGTCGAGGCCCGAAATTAACCCTGATCGCCTATATTGATGATGCCACGAACAAAGTGCCAGGGGGCATCTTTCGTGAGCAAGAAGACGCTGCCGGTTATATGATCGTCTTGCAAAAGATCTGCTTGACATTGGGCATTCCCCTATCGATTTACGCTGATAGGCACACGATTTTTCAAAGTTCAGCCAAATCCACTCTGGAGCAGGAACTATCCGGGGAGCAACCCAAGAGCCAATTTGGACGTTTGCTGGACGAATTGGGAATTGAATTGATCCCGGCGAAGAGCCCTCAGGCCAAAGGACGCATCGAACGATTGTGGGGAACTTTCCAGGATCGACTGGTCAAAGCCTTGCGTGAAGCCAACGCCTGTACCCTCGAACAAGCCAACCGGGTTTTAGCTGTTTTCCTGGAACAATACAACCAGCGTTTTACGATTGAAGCGGTTGATCCAGAAAACGTCTACATGCCCTGGCCCAATGAGTTCGATCCACAACGCTTTTTTGTCTTCAGGTATCAGCGCACCGTGATGAATGACAATACCATCGCTTTCAACAACCATCATCTCCAGATCCCTCCCTCCCCTGAACGCGCTTCCTTCGCTAAAGCCAAAGTGGACCTGCACCATCATATGGACGGCCGCTTGAGTGTTTTGTTTCAGGGCAAAACGTTGGTTATCTTTCTACCTGCCGAGCCTGGCCCCCCTCGTGTCGATAAATTCAAACCCGCCCCACAAATATCTCTGCCGCAGCCTGCCCAACTAGTTCAATCCCACAATCCCCGACAGGCTTCTAAACAACCTCATAAACCCGCTCCTGGCCACCCTTGGAGAAAACCGCTTCTCCCCCAAAATGCGAAAAGACGAGAAAAAACTGTCGATAACAGTTCCGTCTCGCCTTCTCTTGTGGACTAAACCCGATTATACTCGAGCCTATGCCATTATCAAGGTGACATTTTCAATTAACTGTTAGGGTGACAGATTCACTTAACAATGACAGGACAATAAAAAAACTTGTGGATGTTAAGTGAAATTGACACTTCATAACTGTTAAGTGAAAATGTCACCTTATGGAAAAGAAGGTGACATTGACAACCACAGAATTGAAGCGAATACATGTAATTCATGAGAT
>JBGOXG010000092.1:0-8734 GCA_041479025.1 Anaerolineae bacterium | reverse complement strand
GGGTCGCATTTCCCGTCGTTGAAACGGTTGCCGGGCTGATGTGGTTCCGGGGAAACAAGTGATACCAGCCTGCCGGTGTCCAGATCGAGGGTGGCAAATCCGCTCTTTCGCGCCAGGATCAATCCTCCGGATTTTCGGGGGGCGATGCAACCGACCGGTTCATCGACTCTTATCACCCGGTCAATATTCGTTTTTGGGGAGTACGCGTGGACTTCGCCCGCATGGATATCGACCCAGTACAGGGTATGAGCCTCCGCTTCCCAGCAGGGACCTTCACCGAGCTGGGCTTTGGCGTCGAGGACGAGTTCGGGTGTAGGCGGGTTCATGCTCTAGATTTTACTCTACCTGTGACTCGTGAGTTGCTAGAGACAAGAACTGCTTTATACTGGTAAACACTATTTATATGTCTGCGATTACCTCCTCTCAGCGCACTTTGAACCTGCTGGCCATTCAGAAACCGGCAGTCACAGCCCGCCTGATCCGTCAGGTGACGGGCGTTAAGACAGCAGTTGTGTTGGATCTGGAGGATAGTTTGTGAGACGTCGCGGATTTAGCGCGGACGGTAGAACTCAAGGCTCGGGCAAGGTTCGACCTTCTTGAATTGTCGCGGGTTTATCCCAATCTCTTTAAGCAATTCAAAATCGGTGTGCGAATAAATAAAATTACAAGTCCCGAGTTTTCTGCCGACCTGGTTACCTTGAGAGAGATGACGCGGGTAATGCCGATGCACGTAATTGTCCCCACCAAAATTGAGTCGGCAAAGGAATTATTCCAGTGCCGGCAGGGGCTTGATGATTGCAATGTTAGATATGAGGCAATCGTCCCAATTGTCGAGACGCGCCAGGGACAGGCACATCTCTCTGAGATTGCATCCGCTGCAGCACAAATCGGAACCCCTGCCGTCATTTACGGTCATTATGATTACAGTCTGAACTCCGCGCTTTGGCCTTTCCTGGAATTCGATGAAACGCGATTCTGGGAATTAGTAGAGCCCTTCATCTCTGGTGGAGAGCGCCGGATTGAGCTACATCCACCCGCCCGTATTTCAAATGTACGATGACGCCCTGTTTTCAGGTGTTTATGGGCAATTGGCTGAGAGATGCCAACGCCCGTTCGGGATGCTTACTTTAGAGCAGCGCCAAGCGCGCCTTTGTGCGGACCTGGTTAGCGGTATGGCTCAGGCTGGTAAACTTGACATGCGTGCCAATGAAAAACTTTGGGGGAGCATGATTCTTGAACTGGTCATTGTGGGTGCCATCTGGCTGTTGATGTAAATACCCTCAGTCGAAATCAGCCCCCATTTCTTAAAATGAGCGTGATAGATGCCAGATATTTGGCGTTCTCCACCATGCTCATTTTCAATTTATTCGATTGAGAGGGATTGGGTATCGTGGAAAACCAAGCCGTTTCAAGTTTTCTTTAAATTGCCTCTTGCATTTATAGAACAATCGTTCTATAATATGGATGAATTATTATTGTCGTTCAAAAGTTCGAAAAGGAGTTGGGCATGCGTACAAATATTTCAAAAATAAACTTCTTAGAAATGCTTCAGCGGATGACCATGAAGCGCGGTGCTTTGTTCGGGTTCATCCTGTTTGGTGCGCTTATTGCGTTTGAGATGTTTAATTATTCCACAACGGAATTTGCGCTCAATGATATGCTTGGCAGTGACTTGAATTTCATGGGTATCCGTTGGGCGGTAGTGTTGGCGATTGCATTCTGTGGCATTGACTTTGCCGGAATCGCACGTCTCTTCACACCAGAACAGGGGCGCAACGAGCCAGTCGAAGTGTGGTACCTGTTTGGTGCCTGGCTACTTGCTGCTGCGATGAATGCTACCCTTACGTGGTGGGGCGTGGCAGTCGCTATTCGGAATCACCAGACACTGGGCGCTGCGGTGGTCGGGCAGGATGTGGTTCTAAGGATTGTGCCGATCTTAGTGGCGGTGATGGTCTGGGTTATCCGGGTTCTGATTATCGGTACTTTCTCCATTGCAGGAGAGAGGATTTTTACCATGGCAGATGACCGCCCAACTTATGGTGGTTTTCACTCCAAGGATCGCCCTGCTTCTGCCGTTGGCTTTCGCCCCTCGATATCTTCTTCTGTGCCTCATCCGGCACCGACGCTTACCACTGCCCGTTCGCTCATGCGGTCTGGTCAGAGCTCATCTTCCGCTCCGCTCCGCCCCGCACCGAGAGCTGATTCAGTCTATCGTCCTGAATCAACATCCCGGCCTGAGCCCACTTATCACCCGATTGGCATGGCCGCCAGTTCGAAAGACGATGCAATGGCTGCAAGGAGGTAATGTCCTGAGTTACACAACCTCTCTACTTATTAGCACACAGGGACGGCGAAAACCGTCCCTGTGTGCTTTCAGCCGGTCGAAATACTGGTAAATGAGACTTATTCATCCTTGTCTTGAACATATTCCCAAGCGGCATGGGTTGGCGGTTGGAGGTCGCGCCCTTCATCTTCATTGAGATAAGCCTGATGGTCAAGCACCCACAGGTAAAGATCTCCTTCTTTCTTTCCCGGGAAATCCTCGAGGATGCCGCTTTCGCGGATTACTTTGATAATCGGCGTATAGACTGTATCATACCAGTGGGTGACCGCTTCACTTTCGGAGATGTAGCGTTTTTCATCCAGCCCCATGAAATATCGGTGAACGGCGATATGCTCAAGCATTCGGCTGAATCCATCCGGTATGGTGAGGATGATTCTGGCGTCGGGACGCAGGTGATCAAGCCCGGTTGATTCAAGAAAATCGACTTTCTCCTGCAGGATCTCCAGATCTTCAGTTTTGAGGTCTGGGGTGATATTGACTTTGGTTGAACATTCGCGTACTTCCGCATCAATGAATTCCGCGTTTTGTTCGCGCGCGACTGATACGCGGTGATGCCCATCTACGACAAAATACACATCTCCAACCTTGTAAAGCACAATGGGGGGCAGGCTGACTTCCTGGTAGAAAGCCCGATCCACACTCTGCCAGCGCGCCGCGTTTTCATCGTTCTTCGGGAGGAATGCGCTATCGAATTCATGATAACGATTAAGGCTGCCCGCAATCTGGGAAATAGGGACTGTCCGCATGCCGCGGTATATAGGTCCGCCGATGCGTAATTTTTCTTTCACTTTGTCATAGGATAGCAGTGTGTTCCGCTCGCCCTTCAACGAAGCCAGCACGCCCCGCACGAAAGCTTTCCAGCGTGCGCGGTTGAAATCTGCTTTTGCCAGGTAAGAAAACTCGTTGTTCATAGGACTATGACATGGTAAGGGAATATATTGATCACTGTCGTTTCGCCAGCTTGCGTGTGAGGGGTGACCAGATTGCGCTGATAAAAGTAAGTGTGCCCGTGCAGGAGATAGCGGGGCTTGAACAGGTTCATAAGCATGTTGATGGCCTGCAGACCCTTGTGCGCTGGATCGTTGTCGTCGTGGATCCCGGCCGGGGGGGAGTGCGTGACAATGATATCTGCCGCGCGGCCAAAGCGGGCCCGATTCCACAGTAGAGGGAAAAATAACTTCAAGCTGCGCAAGTACATTTCATTCTGACCGTATTGATTGACTCCATCCGGACGGTACCGAATGCTTCCGCCCAAACCTGCCAGTAACAAACCTTTAATATGAATGGACTTCAAGTCGATATTGTAGGCACCTTCCGCGCGGGAGTGGGGGTTGTTCTCAACGTAAATCGGATCGTGATTCCCGGGGACATAGACCAGTGGTACGTTGAGCACACAAAGCAGGTATTCCAGATATTCGTAAGGCAGGTCTCCACAGCTGATCAGCAAATCCACGTCGTTGAAAAATGTTTTCACCGAGGGTGAATAGAGCCGTTCTTCGATCTGATCACTGATTGCGAGGATTTTCATGATTTCCGGTATCCCTGCTTGATTACAATAATGATGTATTTTGCCTTAAATTGCACAACTATGCAAGCATAGCAAGTTATAATCCCCCCAATGGACGCTGCAGAGCGGTTGCCAATACTGTCTTTGCTGGCTATAATTTAGTGTATTATATTGAAGTATTCTATAAAAGTAGTGAAAAGAGAGCGCTCTGGAAACACATCGAATTACCCATTCCTTCGACCCGAATGAACGTCCTGGCACCAAGGGGCAGTTGACCAGTGGAACGACCTTGGTTGATCGTTACCTGATTCAAGAGGTGGTTGGTGTAGGCGGCATGGGATCGGTTTACCGTGCCCGGGACTTACACTTCCCGAATGTTGTGAAACTGGTGGCGGTCAAGGAAATGATCAACCAGGCGCCCGATCCGCTCATCCGTGCAACCATCGTACAAAACTTCGAGCGAGAAGCCAACATCCTCGCTACGCTTAGCCATCCCTCCATCCCACGCATTTACGACTATTTCAGCGAGGATGACCGCTCTTACCTGGTGCTGGAATTCATCCACGGTAAAGACCTTGAACAAATAATTAATGAGACGCAAGGGTTCATGGCCGAAGAACAGATAATGGCCTGGGCAATCGAATTGTGCGATGTGCTCAGCTTCCTGCACGGACATAGACCCGATCCGATCATCTTCCGTGATATGAAGCCATCCAACGTGATGGTTAACCAGTCGAATAATATTATTTTGGTGGATTTTGGCATTGCGAAGCCGTTCCAGACAGGCCAGAAAGGGACCATGATCGGTACCGAAGGTTATTCACCCCCGGAGCAGTATCGTGGTGAAGCCACGACACTGGCTGACGTCTATGCACTTGGTGCAACATTGCACCATGCATTAACGAGGCGCGACCCGCGTATTGAGCCGCCGTTCTCCTTCAATGAGCGTCCCCTTAGAAAAATCAACCCCGCCGTGTCGGTGGAATTGGAAGCGGTCATCAATACTGCCCTGCAATACAATCACAAGGATCGATTTAATAATATCGAGGCAATGAAGGATGCTCTGATTGCGGCAGGGCGTAAGACGGGTTTGCTGGGTCGCGTACCGACTGCTTCGGTTCACGTTCTGTCTTCACAAACGGGCGCCATCAAGCCGGTCTGGGCATTCCAATGTGAGGATGAAATTCGGGGAACACCCCTGTTCTTCAATGGCAGCATCTACATTGGTTGCTATGATAATAATCTCTATGCATTGAATGCGACCAACGGTGAATTCCAGTGGAAATATGCTGCTGATGGCGGCATTGTCACCAAGCCGGCGGCATTTGAAGGAAATATCTATTTTGGTTCCGAGGATCACCGTTTGCACGTCGTCAGCGCCCGTTCTGGGAAGGTACTTTGGACCTATTTCGCGGATGATCGTATTCGGTCCTCTCCGCGCATTGCTGAGAATCATGCATTCTTTGGGTCGGATGATAAATTCCTGCATGCCGTCAACCTGGCGACGGGACGACTCTCGTGGCGGTTTGCCGCCGCTGCCGAGATCCGTTCCAGCCCCTTTGTTGTGGATGAACTGGTCTATGTGGGATGTGAAAGCGGCGATTTTTATGCTGTTAATTTTCGCGGTGAGATGAAGTGGCGTTTTTCTGCCAAGCGCGGCATCACCTCATCCCCCTGGGTCCAGGATAATATTGTCTATTTCACATCAATGGATTCCCACCTCTATGCGGTGGATGCAAAAACAGGCTGGTCCATTTGGCGCTTCCGCATGGAAAAAGGTTCGGTAGTTTCGCCTGTTATTGCAGAGGGGATCGTCTTCTGCGGTGCAGCTGATGGTAATATTTATGCGGTCGAAAGCCGCTCAGCAAAAGAACTGTGGCGTTTTAAGACGGAGCACCAGGTGAGTGGATCTCCGGTGGTTTATAAAGATGCGGTGTATTGCGGTTCGGTGGATGGAAAATTATATTGCCTCGAATATCGTTCAGGGCGTTTGCGCTGGAAATTCGAAACCAAAGGCCCCATAACCGGTACGCCCATGATCTATGATGATATCGTATATGTTGGATCAACTGATCATTTCATTTATGCATTATTGTCTTGATTGATTTAAAGTGTGCAGGCAAACAAGGAGCTTTTTGTGAATAAAATTTTCGAAAAACTTTTTGGCAAGAAGAAGAAACCTTCCATCCGCGAAAATATCGTCACGGCGCCGCTTTCCGATGCGCAACTGCAAGCGATCAAGGTTGCTTCGAGCAAAGTCGAACCCCCGCAGATTCTGGTCGGTTGCGGGCAATCGGTGGGCAAACAGCGAGAGTTGAATGAAGACAGCCTGCTCGCCTTTACCTCCACCATCGCAGGTAACTCGGGAGCGATACCATTCGGGTTATTTATCGTTGCGGATGGAATGGGTGGTCACCAATATGGAGAAGTTGCCAGCAATGCTGCCGTTCGCACGATCGCCGGTCAGATCATGCGGAAGTTCCATCCTTACCTGTATAATTTGCCGCCGACGCCATTGGATGAATCGCTGCAGGAAATCATGCACAGCGCTATTTCAGAGGCGCAACGTGTAGTTCTGCGGGAGGCTCCAGGCAGTGGCACCACCGTTACTGCTGCTCTTGTCGTGGGGCAACAGGTGACTATTGCTCACGTGGGTGACAGCCGGGGTTACATGATTTACCAGGATGGACGCATGGAATCCGTAACCCGAGACCACTCGCTGGTCAGGCGTCTGGAGGAATTGGGCCAAATTACATCTTCAGAAGCAGCCGTACATCCTCAGCGCAATGTCCTTTATCGCGCGCTTGGGCAGGGCGAGATTCTCGAACCCGATGTTACCACCATGCCTTTCCCTCAAAATGGATATCTCCTTCTGTGCTCTGATGGGTTGTGGGGTGTTATTCCTGAAGAGGACCTCCGTCAGATAACATTAAATGCACCAACACTTCAACATGCCTGCCAGAACATGGTTTCTGCAGCCAATGCCGCTGGCGGACCAGATAACATCAGCGCGGTTCTCATCCAGTTGTTGAGCTAGGATGGTATCGTTTTTTATCTGTGGAGAAGCCGGCATAGAGATATTCTGATTTAAGAGACAGGGGTACCTCGAAGGGGTGCCTGTCTTGTTATAAAAAGTAATTGGGCTATCCAAATAAGTTATGGGCAACAAGCCGGATTATTACGTAATTCTGGGTCTCATGCGCAGCGCCTCGCAGGATGAAATTCGGCGGGCGTATCTAAAATCTGTGCAGAGACTTCACCCGGATAAAAACGTGAATCCGGGTGAGACGGAAATGTTTCTTGATGTACAACAGGCATATGAGGTGCTTGCTGATCCCAAACGGCGCTCTCAATACGATGTCACTCTGCCGCCGGAACCTGAAACGCCCAAGCTTCCTATTAAAAAGTCCATTTTACTGAGCCGCAAGAATCTGCTCCATATGGAGAAGCAGCAAATGCTGTATGCCTTGCTGCAATTTTCACCGGATGAAGATCTGGCCGAGAATGTAGCACCCCCGCTCAATTTTTGCCTGGTCCTGGATGTGTCCACTTCGATGAAGGGGGAAAAACTGGATGTTGTGAAAGAGACTGCCATCCAGTTGATGCGTAAACTACGCCCTCAGGATATATTTTCAGTTGTGACATTTTCAGATCACGCAGAGGTGATCATCCCATCCTCGCGTAACATTGATATGCACCGCGCTCAAAATCGCATTCAGATGCTCAATACTTCAGGCGGAACGGAAATCTTCCAGGGATTACAGTTAGGAGTCGGGGAAGTAAGGCAGTATCTTAAACCGGATGTAGTCAACCATGTCATCTTGCTGACGGATGGGCAGACTTATGGCGATGAGCGTGCCTGCCTCGAACTGGCACAACAAGCCTCGGAACAAGGCATCGGTATTAGCGGATTGGGGATCGGCAACGGTTGGAATGATATTTTCCTTGATACGCTCGCCAGTCGCACCGGTGGAAATTGCATGTATGTCAACGATCCGCAGGATATCCAGCGGCTATTAACCGAGAAATTCGACCGTCTCTCTCAGACCATCGCTGAAGAAATCACACTTGAATTCATCACGGAACCAGGTGTCGAAATAAGCTATGCCTTTCGCCTCCAGCCGGAGGCCAATCCGCTGGCGCTGCAGAGCCCGATTCGCATGGGACCAATCTTGAAAGACAGCAATCTCAGTGTGTTGATCGAGTTCCTGGTGAAACCGGAGGCCATTCAGAATGAAGAGGTGTCTCTGCTCGATGGGCAGATCAATGTCACCATGTCGTCCTCCATTCATCCCATCCCTCCGTTGCGGGTGAAGATTTCCCGTCCTGTGGTATCAGATGTAAACAGCGATGCTCCGCCACCGGAGATTGTTCAAGCTCTTTCACGTTTGACCATCTACCGCATTCAGGAGAAAGCCCGGCAGGAGGTTAGCTCCGGTGATTATGAAAAAGCCGCAGAGCATCTCCAGCGCATGGCCACCCATCTATTAGCCCAGGGCGAACGGAGTCTGGCAAAGACGGTTCTACTGGAAGCGGAAAACATCAAGAAACAAAAAGCATTTTCAGAGAACGGTGAAAAGCAGATCAAGTTTGGAACGCGGGCTTTGCTCTTACCAGGGGAGATCAAGCAATGATTATATGTCCGAATTGCCGTCATGAGGAAGTGGCCGGTGCGCTGTTCTGCAGCGAATGCGGTGCGCAGTTGGTTTTCTCAGATACCACGAATACAACCGCCTTCCCTGAAAAGAAGAAGAAAATGGATGAACTCCCGGGTACAGCGCCGATGCAGCCCAACATGACTTCTACTTTGAGGGCGCGCATCCTGGTCCACATTATCGAGAACGGGAAGTTAATTCCAGTGCCTGACAAGACGGAGTTCACCG
>JBGOXG010000251.1:0-3006 GCA_041479025.1 Anaerolineae bacterium | reverse complement strand
GGTTAAATATTTGCCAGAATTTGGCCCGGATTTTGCCTTGTAGCTGCCTTTTAGGCTGCCCGAACCCATTTTACGATCTCAGCCCCGCCTCTCTGAGAGAAGGGTTTCTGAGAACGCGGTGTTGGGCCGCCGCTGGAATTAACCAGTAGTTGCCATTGTTTCATCAATATCATTATCCGAAAAGCCTAGCAATTTGCCAACCTGCTTTACAAACATCTTTTCGGTAATGTGGAAAGTGCCATCGCGTTTTGCAAGCGTCACCATATCCACTAACAAACCAATCGCGTCATCAGGTGAACTGGCAAACGCTGAGTAATCTACGACAAACTTTCCGCTTTTATCTATTGCCTGTGTCAGGTCTGCCTTTTCGCTTTCCGTTAAATCCGCATTGCCTATGATGGTTTGCGCATACTCGCGTTCTTCCGCTTTGATTGTGCCATCAACTTTCATTAGATTTACAAGCGTTTGCACCTTTGGCATATCAGGGCTAATGCTTGGAGTAGACGCACGGCTAATGGTAGCGGTTGGGACGGATACGGATTCGGTTTCCAGCGGCATTTCTTCAATAACTTCTTCCGAAAGCACAATCTCTTTTTCAAAAATCTCAATGGCTTTTTTGCCAACTTGTCGCGTCAAGTAGTTTGACCAAACTGCCATCGCCGCCGTACCAACAACGGGAAGCCATTTGCTGATAGCCGATTTTATGGCTTGTTGTGTAATCCGTCCCGCTAACATCACGATAATTTTCTGAAACGCCCGTAAGGCAACACGCTTTACAAAAACTTTGCTACCCTGCATAACCAGCAATGAGCCTGCGCTTGACCCCATCGCGGTTAAAAGAACACATGCTAATAGTTCTTTGTTCAGAACTTTGCTTTTTCCATACGCCATGCCTACATCGTAAATCATCGCCAACTGATTGCGGATGACAGCGGCGATTTCAGGGATAACGGCAACCATGCCCCAAGGACCCGGCACAAGGCTTGCGCCGCCCGAAATAGCGGCATTGGTTACGGAATACGAATTGATGATAGATGGAACAGATTTTTTGTCAGGGATTTTGTCAGGGTGTTTGGCAAAATGACCACTACGGTCAGAAACCACTAACTCAAATACCCCCATCATTTTTTCGGCAAGTTTGCTTTGGAGGGTGTTCGCAACTTCCTTGCTTTCACCTTCGGCTTTTGTGTCATTTTGTTTCGTCATTCGAGGAACTCCAATTTTAGATGGGTAGTGCGGGCTTAAGCGGCACAACTCATGATTCTACGAGCTCGGTGCGTTTAATCCCGAGACGAATACGGTCTAATAGGATTATACGGCAACCAATCACCTTTCCCAATACCTTTTTTCTTTAGTCAATAACCCGGTAAAAAATCATTGCTACCCATCTTGGTTTCTGGCTTACTATATATGGCGACCACATTGAGCAATTATGTGGTTGGGTAGAACTTCAAGCCGGGCTAAAACTCATCACTCCTGACATTGAAGTGATGAGTTTTAGTACCAGGAGGGGAGTGCCACGCTTTACGAGATCCGGCGTGCATACAGTGCCTAAGAAGAAAAACGAAGGTCCTGCACTTGTCGTTAGCGTAAATCTTTATTGTTAAGCATAAAACTTTATTGTTATTTCCCATCTAATCCCGGTTTTGCATCTTGACAGGCATAGTAAATGTTGTAAAATCAATTAGATAATCATCTAATTAAATAGACGGGAGTAACAATATGGAAGAGAACGATATGCTTGACTTTGTCAAAGCCCTCAGCGATGCCGACCGGCTGCGCATCGTCGGGATTCTGACCCAGCATCTGGCGAGCACCACAGAGATTGCCAGAGAGTTGGGACTGTCTTTCAAGGACACGGCCAACCATCTCGCCTTCATGAAGTTTGCCGGTATCCTCCGTGAGAAAGACGATGTTTACGAGCTGGACCCGGATGGGTTGGAGACGCTCGCCCGCCGCCAGTTTGCCGGCAAGCCGCGCGAAGCTTACACACCTGCGCCTGACCTTCAGGCAGAAGCCCGCAAAGTTCTGGCGACTTACCTCAACCCGGATGGCTCCGTCAAACAGATTCCCCAGCAATCTGCAAAACTGCGCGTGATCCTTGACTACATCATCACCGCCTTCACACCCGGAGCAACTTACACTGAAAAACAAGTCAATATGATCATCCTGCGTTTTAACGCCGATGTGTCGGGCCTGCGACGCGATCTGGTGGACGCTGGTATGCTCAAACGCGAGCGCGACGGTTCAAAGTACTGGCGGGATGTGCCCCATGACTGATACCAATGCTGAACTCGTCGCGGTATTCAAAGCTCTGGCAGATGCCAACCGGCTGAAGATTATCGGGCTCCTCGCGCGGCAACCCTATAGTGTGGAGCAGCTGGCCGCTCTGCTCAATCTCAAACCTCCGACAGTCTCGCATCATCTGGCGAAGCTGTCGGAGGTGGGCCTGGTCGGCGCGAAAGCGGAGGGCTACTACAGTATGTATTACCTTGAGGAATCGGCGCTCAAGAAGACGCGCCTGCTCTTCTCGAAACAGGACCTGTCTGCGGCTGTTGCCGATATGGATATGGACGCCTACGATCGCAAGGTCGTCAAGGATTATTCGCTGGCGAATGGCCGGCTCAAGACCCTCCCTGCGCAGCGCAAGAAACTGGATGCGATCCTGCGCTACGTGGTCAAGTCATTCGACCCCGGGCGTCGTTATGGCGAAAAGGAAGTAAACGATATTCTAGGACGCTTCAATAACGATACAGCGACCCTGCGGCGGGAATTAGTTGGGAGCGGGTTAATGAGACGAGAAGGCGGAGGGGGAGATTACTGGCGGGTCGAAACGTGATCAACCGGGGCGGACGGTGATGATCCAGTAATTCCGTGCCGATTGCATCGCGCCGCTTAACCGTGACCAGTCGAGCAATCCGCCATTGTCGGTCGAGATCCCATACCCAGGCATGTCCGGGCGGTCGGGAGCAGGTTTGTTCATATTTTCTCCAAATAAAATCCTCC
>JBGOXG010000205.1:0-3950 GCA_041479025.1 Anaerolineae bacterium | reverse complement strand
CTGGTCAATACCAGGCTCATCGCACACTTTTCGGAAACACTGGATGTTTACGAGGATCGGTTGATGTATCGAAAGGGGATCTTCAGCAAGAGTGAGATGGTCATTCCCTTCTCGCGTATTACCAACTACGCCTCGGACCAGAACCTCTTCGACCGTATTTTTGGGGTTGGCAATTTCAGGATCGAAACCGCCGGGTCGTCTGTTACCCCGGAGTTAATACTCACAGGATATTCCTATAAGCTCAGGGATATTCTCACCCGCTCGATTAAAGCCAATTAATTCTTAGTCTTAAGATCGAAACTATAGACCTAATGAATTTGCCCTCAGCCAAAACGCTGAGGGCAAATTTGTTAAACTAAACTGTAATTGTATATAATGGTAAAGGTTTAAAATAAGGAAAAAGAAACATGCTAAATGTGTGAAGGTCACGCGACTACAAGGGAGCACGTGCCGCCGCGATCTTTTTTCCTTCAGGTTTCCGAAAAGAACTAATCACAGTGCCATCCTGCAATATTCACAATACTAAAAAATCCATTCGCGCAGGACAAACCTGATATTTCCTCGCGAGAGGTTGGTTAATCGTGAGTAACCCTTACATGTCTCATAAGGCGCGTGTCCATTTGTGGTGCGTCCGTGGGCGCGGTTTTGCGCAAGTCAAGGTTTCGCGGAGACATGTCAGGTTTTTGAGTGGGGTAACATGTCCGCGCCTGCTTTGATAGGAATTTGCCCCCTCCGCCCTAGAGGGCACCTCCCCGAAGCTCTCTGAAAGCGCCCCCAATCCGACATAAGAAGCATATATACCAACCCAATGTCCGCTGTCAGACTTAGGGTAGAGTTATAATATTTGAAAGGAGAAAACATGAAACAACTATTATTTCTCGCCGCAGATTATGCCAACATCACAGGAGATGGAAAACTCAATGTGATGGGTATTTTTAACGATATTTACTCCTTCAATTTTCCAGCACGCCATTCATCCATGCACTTGGTTGCACGGTTGGGTGCCGAACTTGGGGAATATGGTCAAACCCGAAATTTCACAGTCAAACTCCTTGATGAAGACGGCAATCAAATTATGGATATTTCAGGTCAATTTCAAACCCCAAAGGGCGAGCGTGGTAGAAAGCCGGAAGTAAATATTATTCTCGAATTGAAGGATGTTGTTTTTCCAAAATCAGGCACATACCAATTCGTCATCCTAGTGGATAAAGATCATAAAGGTGAATTAAGCCTGTATGTGAATCAAATAGAACCACCCAAACCTGCCGCGGAGTAGTCATTATGCCCTCCAAAGCCGAAAAACTCTTGGAGCAAATGCGGAACTCCAAATCAAACTGGAAACGGGCTGATCTTGATAAACTTTATGAAGGATTTGGTTTTATCATTTCGCACGGTGGAAATCATGATATAGTGAAGCACCCCAACTTTCCCCAGTTGCGGGCAACACTTCCCCGCCATCGAGAATTAGCCAAAGGATACGTGGAATTTGCGGTAAAATTAATAGACAGATATTTGGAACTCCAAAAAGGAAGCGAAGGATAATTATGGAAACACGCGCAAAAGCCGAAGAACTGGCAAAGCGTCCTTATCTGGTAATGACATCAGTTGAGGAAACGACAGGCAACCAGCCGATTCACTTTGCCCGCGTACTTGAAATAGATGGATGTTTTGGGCAAGGCGAAACCCGTGAACAAGCCCTTGAAGATTTGCATTTGGCAATGGTAGATTTTATCGAAAGCCTTCTTGAAGATGGGTTGCCTGTTCCCGAACCCACCCCATTGGTCAATACTACGGTAGGTACAACCGCAGAATCAACGCTCACATTTATTGGTAAAGGCAAAAAACTTCAACAAAAACAGAATGAAATATACCGAGATACTTATGTGTTATCGGCTCATGGATGAAGCAGTTCGATACAACTTTACACGCCACCCCTCGAAAGCATGTTGAGGGGTGGTTTTTATTTTGCAACGTCCTCGCCTGCTTTGGCGGGAATTTCTCAGCCGTTGATTTTTTTCTGTATAATGATAATTCTCCCGTGTGGTGCGCGGGTATGATTCCGTGCTGGGGGAAAATGCGTATACTGTAAGTGTCCTTGAAAGGAGGCTGAAATGCATAAACGACCCATTAAAATTGGTTTTTTCGGGCTCCTTTTATTGGTCTCCACATTGGCATGTAACACCGTGAACAACGGTATTTTCCCAACTCCAACCTACATAGACGTTATCCCCTATCCGGTCACTCCTCCCCCGGCTCCGACCCGGGATCCATCCCTGCCTCCGCGCTGGGTGGAGTTTGAACGCGCCCTGGCCAGCGTTCTACTCGGGCCTTCAGGAAATATCGTGCCGGATGTCAGCCGCGAGCAAGGTCTGTGCGAGTGGGAATTCTGGGGTCAAAAGGGAGAACAAATCTACGTTTGGGCGGAATGTCTAAATGAAGCAGGGACGGCCACCAGTTCTCCAGCCGTTATTTTCCTGAGTGAAGACGGTCATATCAAGGCCGTCGTCATGCCACAGGAAGGTTGGGGCAACATTAAAGAATTGTTTCCTGCCCCTGTGCTCTCACTGATCTATGGCAACGCCTTCGATGCCGTGGCAGCCATGCAGCATATCGAACTGCGCCAGAAGGACCCCGCCATTCCACCACTGATCGTCGAACAAGGGGCGGAAATGCCATTGCCATAACCCGGTTGGCAAATCTGGTCTCATACGGCGCTTGTCTGCTTGTGGCGGGTGCGTCCGCGCCTGCTTTGACAGGAATTTCTCAGCACCCCGCCCCCACCCCACTTCGTGGGGCTTCCCAGCCCTACCCTCCGCTTCGCTTCGGGCACGCCTCCCCAGATCCAAAGGATTTGGGGAGGGGGTGAATTGTATTGTGCTGCCGAAAAAATCCAAAGGTTACGAACGTGTTCGTCAGTTGAGAACAATTGCCCTGGCGAACAAGTACAAGGGTAGAACCCATTCCCGATGAAGGACAATGTCGCTTGAATCTGATTTTTCAAAATGTTATACTGATTTCGAGTTCATTGGGCGCGGAGGTGCGTTCACAAGGAGCAAAACCGAATATGTCTGGCTTGTATCGATTCGTGTACGTCAAAATCCACAAAACCCATGGAGGAGAATATGCGTAGGATAACCCGTTCGTTCGTTACGCTTGTCGTTCTGCTCGTTCTACTCTCATTGCTTGCAGGCACAGCCTTTGCCGCTCCACCAAGCCCGCAGGCCAAATGGACGGTGATGGTTTACATCTCGGGGGACAACAATCTTGAAGACTACGTTGTGAAAGATATTGAAGAAGAATTGGGACTGGTCGGCTCAAATGCGAATATAAAAATTCTCGCTCTGGCGGATCGAGGCCCTGGTTACGACACCAGCCGCGGCGATTGGCAAACGACCAAACTCTTTTATGTAACACAAGGCATGCTCGCCGACTCAGCCAGCGCGGTCGCTGATTGGGGTGAACGAAACTTCGGCGACCCGCAAACCCTGATCGATTTTGTCACATGGTCCAAAGCCAATTATCCCGCAGATCATTATGCCTTGTACTTCTGGGGTCATGGCTGGAACTGGCACCCGGGCTGGGTGATGGCAGATGATACCGACCAGGACACACTCGATTACCATGAAATAAAAGCCGCCATTCCATCAATGGGCTTCATTGATGTAATTGGATTCGATGGCTGCAACATGGCATCCATTGAGATATATAAACTTTGGCAGGGACATGCCACTGCCGTCGCTGCCTCACAGGAATATGTAAACTGGAACGGTATCGAATATGATGTTGTTCTCTCTCAATTGGTCGTCAATCCAAACATGACCGCGGACCAGGTTGCGGTTGCATCCGCCCAATCCGCAATAATCCAAGGAGGCGAGAGGACCTGGTCCGCCGTTGCTGTTGACAGCCGACTTAATACGCTTAACATTGCTGTGGATCAATTTGCGGCGGCT
>JBGOXG010000195.1:0-4193 GCA_041479025.1 Anaerolineae bacterium | reverse complement strand
ACTTTTGCCGACAAGCGCAACCGCAAGATCGATCATTATCTGCATTGGGCCAGCCGCTATATTGTGGAGTGGATGGTGTCCGAGCGGCTCGCCACCCTGATCATCGGACACAATGTGGGCTGGAAACAGGCCGTGGACATGGGCGCCGTCAACAACCAGAACTTCGTCGCCATTCCCCATGCCACCTTCATCCACATGCTGTCCTACAAGGCCCAATTGGCGGGGATTCAGGTGATCGTCATCGAAGAGAGCTATACGTCGAAATGCTCCTTCCTGGACCTGGAGCCCATCCGCAAGCATGCGGTGTACTGCGGACGGCGGGCAATGCGCGCTGAGTTTATTTCAGCTCTGGGACAACCCATTCATGCTGACGTCAATGGCTCTTACAATATCCTACGAAAAGGACTCCCATCGGCTTTCGCCCGTGGGATACAGGGCGTTGTAGTTCGCCCGGTACGGGTTCAACCTGTACGAAAACTGGTCAATTGGCATTGTCTATAAAGTCCATAAAACCAGTAACTATATCTTCGTGAAGACATGAGATCATCGTCGAGCGAGTAAATAATAATGCGCATCCCCTTACCCAGGGAAATATCGAAATCCCACCCCAATTAGCGAAAAAAGAAAAGCCCTGGTTGGTTGTAATACCGACAATAGAGTAGGTGTCAATAATTCAATATAAATCCTAGACCAGAAATCCCTCGAAGTTCGAGGGGTTTGAGGCTTACGCCATTAAATTATTGGATGTATTATATTTAATGCTCATATAATTGGACAATTAACCTAAACTACTGATCAGAGCTGGATGGAATATTCAGAAGAGGAATTGCTCTATGAAAAGTCCAAAGCTTATTTTGGTTACAGGCGCTACCGGGTCTATCGGTTCTGTACCGGTCAAACGTTTAAGTGAGTCAGGGCAGATCGTGCGGGCGGTAGTGCGGAACCCAGACCGGGCAGCTGCGCTGCGGAGCATGGCGAATATAGAGATTGTCCCCGGCGATCTTAGCAAGCCAGACAGCCTGCGCGGCTGCGCAGAAGGTTGTTCCCAAGTGTACCACTGCGCGGCAAAGCTATCCGGCTCGAACCGGGCAGCGTTTTATGCTATCAATGTGATCGGCACCCAGGCGTTAATAAACGAGGCTGTCCGTTCGAACGTTGAGCGGTTGATCTATGCTAGTACCATCGGCGTGTATGGTTTCAGCGAAGCGGAAAATATCACCGAGGAATTTCCTTGGCCCAAATGCGACCTGCCCTACATTGCAACCAAACAGGAGGCCGAACGCATGGTATGGACGGCCGCAGATCAAATCCCGATCACGGTCGCTCGGCTGGGTGATGTAGTGGGACCCGGCCAATATGTCTGGACGATCAGCTTCATCGAGAAAATCAACCAGGGCCTGTTGAAACCGCCGGTGGATGCAGACAGTGGCTTCCTCAACCCGGTCTACATCGACAATTTGATAGACGCCCTGCTGCTGATGAGCACTCACCCCGCCGCACACGGGCAGGCTTTCAACGTGGTGGACGGCACCCCCATACGCACCAGCGATTATATTCGCCGCCTAACCCAAATGGCCGGCAAACGGACCTTCGCGCTCCCTGCCATTGCATTGAAAGGCGCAGTCGCGCTCCTGATGGGGAACGACTTGCTTAGAGGCCGTGAGGCATTAATCACACCGGGAGCAATCAATTGGCTACTCCACAAAGCAACGATCAATGCAGAGAAGATCCGCGTTGTCCTGGGATGGACCCCGGCCATCAATCAGGAAGAAGCATTTCGCCGCACCGAGCAATGGCTGCGTCGTGAAGGCTATTTGTCCTCCACATAAAGCCCATTTCTCGGAAACGTTCAACAGATTATCCCTGTGCCAAGGCATTTTTATGCATGCAAAAAAATTTGAAAGTTTTTCAATTATCATACACTCATTTACCCTGAATTTTTAAGGTGCTAGGAACTCATCTCCTTTCCCTCGATACATTCATCTCGATACAAATAGGCTGACATGAAAGGGCTTCTGGTGTAGAGGTGTGTTCACCACGACCAGCTCAAAACTACGAGAAGCCCACAAAGGACTCCCACCGGTTCCGCCAGTTGGGGCGGGATTTTCTGTTCGTTTTATGGCAGGTCGACGCAGTTGCCGCTTTCGGCGATGACCGAGTGGTTGGGGTTGGCCACCAGAGCGCACATCTGTGTGGCGTTTGCCGGGCGGTTGCCAACGGTGTACTTGGTGAACGGGCGTGGGCCGCCGTACACGATCCACGGGCCTGAGCCGGGCATGCCAGCCTGCTCGGGTGGCACGGTGTTGAAGAAGAAGTGGACGTGCTGCCCCGGTAACTTTTCAGTGTATCCGAAGGTCTCGTACTCGACCACATACTGGTTGCTGGCGTTGATGGTGATACTGTTAATCCGCACGTAGAGCGGCGGGTAGGTGGGGGTGGCGGTCGGTGCGAGCGTGGGGGTATCGGTGGGCGGTGCTATTGTGGCTGTGGGTTCGGCTGGGATAAGGGTCTGGCCCGCTTCGAGGGTTTGCTGTGCGTTTGCAGCCGGGAACTGGGTCAGACCCGATTCAACCGTCTGCATGGCGGCGGTGGAAAGGGCATCCATGTCCTGGGTGGGGGTGGAATTCGAGAAGAACTGTCCTGAGAGCATAACAGCCCCGCCCCCGACAACAACCGCAGCGCACAGAAATACTGCTACGGCTATGCCAATGATCCATAATTTGGGGCGCGCCTCTTTCTTTGGCGCGGCGGCTGGCTGGGGCGGAGTATATTGCGCCGAGGCAGGTACTGTGTAGTTGGGCTGAGATGGCGGTAGGGCTGGCCTGGGTATCTCGTATTGTGTGGGCTGGTTGCCAACGGGAGCGGGTGTGGGGGCGGATATAATTTTTTCTGCAGCAGGTGCAGGGATAGGGGCGTAGGCTGTGCCCGTTTCCAGTGCATACAGCACGCCCTTGAGCGCGGCGGCAAATTCGGCAGCATTGCGGAAGCGGTCATTGCGGTCCTTGGCCATGGCTTTGAGCAGCACATCGACCAACGCCTGGGGGACATCCGCTCGCAGGCTGCGTGGGTCAGGCACCGGGTCATTGAGGTGCATCATCATCAGCGTCATAGCGGAGTCGGCGATGAACGGGGTACGCCCACTGAGCATTTCGTAGAGCGTGACGCCCAGGGAGTAGATATCGGCGCGCTCGTCGGGCACTTCGGCGCGGATGACTTCGGGCGATATGTAACGCGCCGTGCCCACAACTGCCCCGGTGGCGGTGTGGCTATCGCCGCCGACGATCTTGACGATGCCGAAATCCATCAGGATGGCCTGATTGTGAATATCGAGCATGATGTTGGCGGGTTTGATGTCGCGGTGTACCATGCCGCGCTGGTGGGCGTAGCCGAGCGCGTCACAGATGTTGACGGTGTATTGGATGGATTCCTTGATGGAGAGCAGACGTTTATCGTCGTTCAGGCGTTTGAGGCGGTCTTGCAGGGTTTCGCCGGGGAGGAATTCAAGCACCATGTAGTAAGTGCCTTCGTCCGCGTTGAAGTCGAAGACTTGCACGATGTTGGGATGGCGCAGCGAGGCCACGGCGGTGGCCTCTTCTTCGAAGCGTTTGATGAACTGGGTATCGCCTGACAGGTGCGAATGGATGAGTTTGATGGCGACAACGCGTTTGAGGTTGGGGTCGGTGGCTTTGTAGACCGCCGACATGCCGCCTTGCCCGAGCAGGGCATCGATTCGGTAGCGACCGCTGAGTGTACGTCCGATCCAGGATGGTTGTGACATAGTTTTCTTATTACCAGTACTGAATGGGGATAGTCGTGATTAGGACGATCCCGGTTGGATAGGGGATGGCGCGATTGAATAGGATAGTGTTTGTCCTATTATACCAGTGGGTGACGACATTCAATAAGCAAAACGCCCTCGAACCAGGCGCCGGGGTCGAGGGCGTTTTATGCACAATTACGAAGTACTGCGCAAATATCTAAACCAAAATCTCATTTTCAGCCCAACTCCTGGCAAGTAAAAGCTTAGTTTTTATTACAAGAAGCAGTAATTAACCTAAGTTGCTACCAAAGGAAGTTGATACTGCAAGCCAGGGCAAAAAGTGTGGCTTTGATCTCAAATCCTTTGGCCGTGATAGCATGAATGGATTTTGGTAATAAGCGTTCGATCAAACGCCAGCGGTTACAACCACCTT
>JBGOXG010000177.1:0-4865 GCA_041479025.1 Anaerolineae bacterium | reverse complement strand
GCGGCATTAAACGCTTTCATCATACGCAGGACCTCGCTGGTACGGAAGGCACCGGCATGTGCCGTCATGCGGGAGCGCACCTCGGACGGCGCTTCGACCTGATTGCCGTTGCCCATCTGAACGAGCAGGACCGCGCGCAGGTAATCCACGATCTGGCGGGCGAGAGAACGCGGGTCGGCGCCGGCGTCCAGCGCGGTGTGGATGGACTCCAGCCCGGCAGCCGGATCGGCGTTCTGGACCGCGTCCACCAGCCCGAGCACGGTGGCGCTGGTGGCGGTGCCAAGCACCGCCTGGGTCAGCTCGACGGTGATCTTCTCGCCGGTCGAGGCCAGCTGGTCGAGCAGGGAGATCGCGTCCCGCATGCCCCCCGCTGACTGGCGCGCGATGGTCGTCAGCGCGTCGGGGGCATAGTCGATGCCCTCGGATCTGCAGATGCTGGCGAGCTGTTTGGTGATCTCGCCCACCGGCACGCGCCGGAACTCATGCCGCTGGCAGCGCGAGAGCACCGTGGCGGGGATCTTGTGGATCTCGGTGGTCGCCAGGATGAAAATGGCGTGCGGCGGGGGCTCCTCGAGCGTCTTGAGCAGCGCATTGAACGCGCCCGGTGACATCATGTGAACTTCATCGATGATGTAGACCTTGTACTTGCCCTGTGTCGGTGAAAAGTTGATCTTGTCGCGCAGGTCGCGCACATCGTCCACACCGTTGTTCGACGCGGCATCGATCTCGATCATATCCAGAAAGCGGTTTTCATTGACCGCCAGGCAGTGGGCGCATTTGTTGCACGGACGCTCAGCGCGGTTCTCCGCCAGGCAGTTGACCGCCTTCGCCAGCAGGCGCGCGGCGGTAGTCTTACCGGTGCCGCGCGGTCCGGCGAACAGGTAGGCATGCGCCACACGGTCGGCGGTCACGGCATGCTTGAGCGTAGTGATAACATGTTCCTGGGAGACGACTTCATCCCATGCTTGCGGGCGCCATTTGCGGTAGAGGGCTTGAGACATAAGGATTTTCGATCTCTGATTTTAGATTGAGGGTTGACCCTTGATGATAAAGATTAGTCCACCGGACTGGCACAAACAACCAGAAACTTGCTCCCGTTATGGGATCCGGTACAACGCCCGGACGTTATCCTGCTCGTCCAGCAGGATTGCCAGTTGACCCGATTCCCATGCGGGGCGGGAGAGTCCCCAGTACAGATCAACCACGGTATTCTTGCCACTCCTGGTATGGACGGTCACGATGCCGCCATTGAGCAGGGTCAGGCCAGGGAAGGTGTAGGCTCTCCCATCAGCGGATTGCAGTTTCCAGCCGGTGAAATTGACTTCGCTTACACCGTTGTTGCGGATCTCCACCGATTCGTTTTCCAGCACACCTACTCCCACCACACTGACGATGTCCAGCGCTCCTTCCGTCTGAGCGGTCGCGCCGGGAGTTGTCAGCAGTGGCACCGTCACCGGCGGCGATGCGCGGAAGTAACGGTCGTACGCGTACAGGAGGGACAAAGTCACGCAGGCAGAAACGACGATGTTGAGCAGCACATAAAGGATCAATCGCCGGCGCGAGGTCATGCCTGTATGATAGCACAGGGACAATGGAATGAGAAGAACCCAAGAATTCAGGCATGCCGCAGCTATTTTCATGATGTTTCATAATTCAGACCCATATCATATAATAGTACCGAAGGGTATATAATCACCCCAGGTGGTAAGAATATAATATAAAAGGACTTCGACTATTCGTTTCTTGGGTAATTGAACAAATCTTACTTTATAGTTGGAGAACGATTAGAGAAATGGCAAACATTCAAGGTCTATTTTGCCCTGTCTGCAAGCACAAGAACGAACCGCACGCAGTCCTCTGCGCTTATTGCGGTGCCGTGCTGAAGGCCGCCCGTAAATCCCCCTCGACTACAAAGAAGATCTCTAGAACCACTACTGTTTTTCCCAAAGAACCTGCCCGCATCAAGACCGACACACTGATACCGGAAGGTGGCATCGCTGTGTTCCTGCTGGACAACCCCAAGCCCATTGCCATTCTGGCGGTGGATGAATTCATCCTTGGGCGGCAAATGGAAGGGTCGCTAGAAGAAATCGTCGACCTCACACCGTACGGTGCCTTCGCCAGCGGTGTTTCACGCCGGCATGCCATGGTCCGCCGGAAGAAGAACGGCTTTAAAATCATTGACCTGGACAGCACCAACGGCACCTGGCTCAATGAGGAACGCATGGCACCCACCAAAGCCTCTCCGCTCCCCAGCGGAGCGATAATTCGCCTTGGACAACTCCGCCTGCAGGTCATTACCAGGGGATCTTCCAGAGAAGAATAGGAACAGCAGAAAGGCAAGCCAGGGGAATTTCTTGATGGGAAAGGATTTCGTCCACCTGAGAGAATCGCTGAAGCGATAGCTGAACGAGGCGGGAATAAGATCTGTCCCGGTCGCTGTGGCTTTCTCAGGGGTAGGAGTCCTGCAGTTTGCAACAGGGGGAGGGGATTCGCAGCTTTCCTATTTAAATGAACTCGAACCAGAGCGCGGCAGTGAATCGGGCTCACCCAATGATCCCGATCGGAACCGCAGGCTGGCAATCATCATTATCATTGTCAGCATCCTGCAGCTCACCTGCGGCGGGGTGTTTGGATTCGCGTTATACCGCGCCGGGGTTAACTGCTGCGAGCCATGCCGGGTACGGTCATTATCGCGCTGCATTCGGGTGTGCCCATTCTGCCGATCGCACACTGGGATGGCGAGGCTATCTCAAGAATTTGAAGCGGTTCAAACGCACCGATTTTCACATCCGTGTTGGCGAGTCCTTTATATTGGACACCGGAGGGACAGAGGTCACTGGCGAAATGCGGCAGCAGATTGTCGATGAGATGATGTTTCAACTCGCGGCGCTCCTGCCCGAGGTGTATCGGGGAGAGTACTTCGACCTTGGCAATTCTACGAAAAATATATGTAAATCTCTGATTACCTTACACATTTGAGTTTTGAGTGATTGGAATCACAACGGGCTTCAGCTTAAGATTGGACAAGATAGCCTGGAAATCAGGCAAGAAATGAAAACCTGTAGCAAGAGTGCGTTTCAACCATCTCAGGCCGAGTTGAAACAAACTCAAAGTGCGTTTATGCGCTGGATCTACCTGGCAGCGAGAATTGTCACCTTGTTTCAGGATAAACTCGCCCAGTTCGTGACACCATAGCGTAGCGATTGCAATTGCCAATAACAAATGATCTATCCGTTCCGCATGTTGTAAACGGGTATGTTCCATGTCGAAGCCGCCAGACTTGTCATCGCGGAAACTTTGTTCTATGCTCATGCGGCCACTATATTCTCGCAGGCGAGCACGGCAAGCAGTTTGATCTGTGATGATTGCGACCATTTCTGGCTCGCCTTTCTTGTCGGTTGTCCAAGTCGCAGATACATTGGTTTGCAACTTGGCTTCCCGAGTAAGAAGAACATTTTGAAAATAACGGTTGCAGTTCTCAGGAACCAAATGGTCCAATCGGTCTGAGGTGCCATCTGACCTAGTGACGTAGGTATTGCAGGCCACGCGAATCGCATAATTCCAGCCTAGATTTTCGCATAGTTGCGCCCAGTCGCAGTCGCGAAAGCCAGTATCCGCTAAAAATGTCACCCGCTTGACATATTTTTTCAAAAACTTTTGTACCTTCTCCAACATGCTCTTCAACTTGGTGACTTTCACCAAGCCTTTTCCTTCCACGACGGTCCACGCAATTGGTATTGCTCGACAACCATGTTGCAAAGATACTCGAAAGATTTGCCAGCGATCTCCAAACACCATCACGCCGTCCAAAATGATATAGGCGTCCACGGTTGACCAGCCAGACAACACATGTTCCAGAACCTTTTTGTAAAACATCCAGACCTTCACATGCGGATTCATCAACCAGCGTCGGATCAGCGTAACCCTTGACTCCGCTTTGGTTTCCATCGGAAGACAGTTGGCTATTTGACTCAAGTTTGAGGATTGGCTTTGCAACACGCCAACAATTATCCAGATCCAGTTTGTCACCTGTTTTCCATTTTTCACATGAACCAATTCTCTCAACTTTTCGTTCAATCGGTTGTACAATTCCTGACTACTGCTCATCATCGGCCTCCTTTGGTCGTGAAGCAACCAAATTATGCCATATTGGTGAGCAGTAGCCTTTTTTCATTCTGTAAGGTAATCAGTGTAAATCTATAATTAACACATTGTTACTATCACCCTTACAAAATCGCAAGTTGAGATTGGTTCTATCGCGCATATAATGAGGTTGCAGCTTTGGATTTTCCTCCAGGAGGTAGGCCATGAAAAAACTTACAATCAGCATGATCCTCACACTTGCCCTGCTGTTGATGACAACGGGACCAGCTTTTGCACAGGATACAACTACAACGCCTCTCACAGGCACTGTTCAATTCATCACGCTTGAAACGGACACAACCACTGGTGAAACCACGGTCCTGGTCACTTATACAGATGACACTGGGGCCACACAGACAGTCCGGGTAAGTCTGGATACCGCTACTGGCCTGGGTCTTGTCACGACCGACGCAACCACGGGCGAATCCTTTGCAAACGATGGCGCTTTGGGGACTAACGTTACATTTGATCCGACGACAGTTCTCAACGATACAACCGAGGAAGAGGACTTGCATCCGGTTGGTTCCGCCCTCTCTGGTTTTTTCAGCGATCTATTGGGTGTGGATTACGATACCATCATGACCAACCATGAGGATGGCACTGGTTTTGGCGTCATTGCCCAGGCATTGTGGATGACCAAGGCCTTGAATGGAGACACAACCACCTTCCAGGCACTCTTGGATGCTAAAAAGAGCGGGGATTACAGCGCGATAACACTT
>JBGOXG010000246.1:0-3133 GCA_041479025.1 Anaerolineae bacterium | reverse complement strand
CCTAACCAACTTTGTGATTTTTTGCACAATATCATATTAGTCAGAAAAAGTCAGTAACATTTGGAACATTGTTTACTATTGTAATCATCATTATAATGTTTCATAGGTTTTCTTGGAACATTAGTAAAATTTTAAGTTTCAATTGTGACAGCAATCACGAAATACGGATACAATAATAACGGGTTAAGAATAATTTAGAAATTTGCACTTTCACACACAATTTATCCAATGAGGAGGCTAACATGCAGAAATCTACCTTCGATACGCCTGCCCTTTTCGGCGATCATCACGTTACCGAGGTCAGGCGTATTTTGTTGGCATCTCCTGGCGTAAAAGAGGTTTACGCCAGCAGTGCATTTCACGTTGTACAGGTTGAATTTGACGAAAAGAAAATCACGCACGATGACTTAATGAGAAAACTGGAAGAAGCCGGGTACCTGGGCAGCCTGTCGCTCATGGCGGAAACAGGCGTTGCCACTCAGCGGACAGAAAACGATGGTATTTTCCGCCATACTGCGACCTACGAGACCGTCAAAAAGACTGTTAGTTTTCAGCAAAGGGTTCCGTATAGCGGACGACCCCTGTGGAATTGCCCGGGTATGGGTATCATAAAAACCATGGATGATTAGAGGTGCGAGATGCCAAAGAAAAGAGAAGTTACAGAATATACGATTGATCCTGCTGCGCAGCAGATGATCGCCCGCTCCGAAGAACTGGGCATTGGGACGGCTTTTTCACGTGCAGATAATATGGTGCCCTGCAATATTGGCGCTGCTGGTATGTGCTGTAAACAATGCGGTATGGGTCCCTGCCGATTGACAAAGAACGGTGAAGTAGGTGTTTGCGGTGCCACACTTGAGACAATCCAGGCGCGTAACCTGACTCGGGCGATAGCGGCTGGCGCTGCTGCCCACTCCGATCACGGCCGCGATATGGCGTTCACCTTGAAGGCTGTTGCAAACCATGAAACCGAAGGTTACGCCATCAAAGATGTCGCCAAGCTCCGAATGGTTGCCTCCTACTATGACATAAAAGTAGATGGCCGCTGGCCGGACGAAATCGCCAATGACCTAGCTGATCTATATATTTCTCAATTCGGGCAGCAACGAGGCGAGGTGGCTCCGGCGAAACGCGCACCCAAGAAACGGCAGGAAAAGTGGCGCGAGCTGGGGATTATCCCGCGCGGCGTAGATCGTGAAGTGGTAGAAGCCCTGCATCGAACCCATATCGGCGATGACCAGGACTACGAACATATCATGGCTCATGCCATTCGTACCAGCATGGCGGACGGCTGGGGTGGATCCATGATCGCCACGGATGTCTCGGATATCCTTTTTGGCACCCCTGCGCCCATCCTGGGTCAGGCTAACCTGGGGGTACTCAAAAAGGATATGGTCAATGTCGTCGTCCACGGGCATGAACCTACTTTGAGTGAGATGATCGTTGCGGCAACCCAGGATCCCGAAATCATTGATTACGCGAAGGCCGCAGGCGCAAAAGGAGTGCAACTCTCAGGAATCTGCTGCACCGCAAACGAAATCCTGATGCGGCAAGGAATTCCTGCCGCTGGCAACTTCCTTCACCAAGAACTCTCGATAATGACCGGTTCTGTCGAGGCTATGGTTGTGGATGTTCAGTGCATCATGCAGGCTTTGGTTGAACTTGCCAGTCATTTTCACACAATAATCATCACCACCTCTCCCAAGGTCAAGATCCGGGGTGCCACGCACATAGAATTCGATGAACACCATGCGTTGACGACAGCCAAGCAAATCCTGAAGATAGCCATCGATAATTACAAGAACCGTGGCGAAGTCCACATCCCGGTCGAAAAGGAAGATTTGATTCCCGGGTTCTCACATGAATATATAAACTACATGTTGGGCGGGTCGTATCGCGCCTCCTTCCGTCCCTTGAATGATGCCATCATGACCGGCCGCATCCGAGGTGTGGCAGCTATTGTCGGGTGCAATAATCCCCGCTCGAAGCAAGATTACTTGCACGTCAAGGTTGTGCGCGAGTTATTGAAGCAAGACGTGCTCGTTGTTCAAACAGGCTGTGGCGCGATAGCCTCCGCCAAATTAGGGTTACTACTGGGCGAAGCCGGCCTCGACCAGGTTGGCTCCGGCTTGCGCGAAGTGTGTGAAACAGTCGGCATCCCACCTGTACTGCACATGGGGTCTTGCGTGGACAACACACGCATCCTTACGGTTCTGACCCAGATGGTCGAAGAAGGTGGTCTGGGTGATGACATTGACCAGATCCCCGCTGTGGGATTGGCACCCGAATGGATGTCAGAAAAAGCGCTTGCCATTGCAGCTTACTGTGTGGCGTCGGGAGTATACGTCATATTTGGTGGTGCATCACCCGTCAGTGGCATGCCAGACCGTGTAACCGATAGCGATCGAGTATTGAAATACATCTCTGAAGGATGGGAGAAGCTGTACGGTGGAAAACTCGAATTCATCCAAGACCCAGATGAGATGATCCGGAAGAGTCTTGAACACATCGATAAGAAACGCGCTGCGCTCGGCTTGCCGGAATGGAATCCGAATAAGTTCGGAAAATCGGGCGACGCCAAAATGAATGAACTTGAAGCGCTTCCATTAGAAAAACGACGTGAAGCCATCTATGGCATCGCAGCTGACTAAAGGAGGATGACATGTCCAGATACATCGCAACCCGAGCCATCCGTGGTGCAAGCGCCCTGGTCTCTGAAGCTGAATTCATGTTAAATAAAGCGCTTGCTGAAAAGGGTCCCGATACGCCTGTTTCCTTCCCCAACACAGCGTATTATTTACCGACCATCTTTGGAATGACCGGCATCGCCGTAGAAAAACTTGGTCAGCTCAAGGACGTGCTCAGGCATGCCCGCGAGCTTTTGCATCCACTACCGTCCGAACATCATTGGACACCTTATTTAGGGGAAACACTGGACTCAGGCATGGCTACATTGTTCGCCGCGGAGACAATCGAAGCAGTCCGCTTCGCTTACGGCCTGCAACCTGAACCCAAGCCGGGATTCCAACTGGCGGGTGGAACATCGTTTACCAGCCCGGATAACAATGGCGGCTCAGAAAAAGTCGATGCTTTGTCGGGTCACTTGAACGGTCCTATTGATGATATTCGTCTT
>JBGOXG010000109.1:0-7789 GCA_041479025.1 Anaerolineae bacterium | reverse complement strand
GCGCCGAACAACCCTGAAACGGGTCAGAGCGGCTCGTCTGCAAAGCTGGCGCTAAGCCATGTGAGGCTCCAGTCAGCAAGACGGGTGAGAGCAGGGTGGTTCTCCAGAACCCCCGGCATTTATGCCTGGGGAGTTGTCAGCACATGGTAAAATAAAAACATGAAGATTGGTTCCGTAGAAATCAACTGGCAGCGTATCGCAACCTTCATTGGAATTGCCATCCTCGTGTTGCTGATTATGGATTTCAACGCGCGGCTCGAAGAAATGACCCGCTTAAGCAAGCAGGCCGAATCTGTCCGCGTGCGCGCCACTGAGATTATGGCGACTCAATATAATCTGCAAACCGCTGTAGCCTATGCCAATTCTGATTTCTCAGTCGAAGAATGGGCTCGAGAACAGGCCGGCATGATCAAACCTGGTGACAAACCCATCGCACCGATGCCAGTCCCCGGTGCAACCCCCGAATCCCAGAACGTCTCCCCGGTCATCGTCCCCACGCAGATCTCCAACTGGCAAATCTGGATGCTTGTATTATTCGGGGATTAACATTCAAGCATAAACTCTTTCCGCCGCCCTCCTAGAAAGGGCGGCGATATTTTTTGAACTGGAGCCATCTTACTCCGTGGCTTTCTCTCGGATATGAAAGATAAATAAGAATGAACCGCTTTCCACTCTTTCCTGACTCTGTTACGATAAAGAATAATCAGCTTTCAATCGGCGGTTGTGATCTGGCCAGCCTAGCTGACCAATATGGCACGCCCTTGTATGTCTATGATCGTATCACTCTGGAGCAATCAGCCGAAAAGTACAAATCACTGCTTGCAACATATTACACGGCTCGATCAAGCGTCACTTATGCAGGCAAGGCGTATCTTTCGGTGCCAATTGCCCGATGGGCAGCCGCACAGAACCTCACCGTTGATTGCACCGGCCTGGGTGAAATTGCCATTTCGGTAAAGGCAGGTGTGCCGCGCGGGCAAATGGTTGTTCATGGTGTGAATAAATCGCAGGACGATTTGCTGGCAGCCATCGAGCACGCTGGCACCATTGTCGTGGATAATTTTTCCGAACTGCAGAGTCTGGCAGAACTCGCCCGCAATTACTCCCTGCCCGAGCTCTGGCTTCGGCTCCAACCCGGGATGGCTGTGGATACCCATGCTTACACCCAGACCGGTCACGAAGACAGCAAATTCGGCATGGATTATAAGTTGCTCTTGGAAGCGGCAGCCTTCTGCAAGGAGAATGATCTCCCTCTAAAAGGGATTCATTTTCACCAGGGTTCTCAATTCCGCGACCCAGAGCCGCTGGTGCATGGCGTTGAGCGCGCGCTGGACGCAGCCAAAGAAATCGGATTTAGCGGGGATTGGCACCTCTCACCTGGCGGCGGCTGGGGTGTGGCTTATCACGAAGACGATTTACCACATCCTTCCCTGGAAATGTATGTACGTTTTACTGCAGAATATATTCTCTCCGGTTGTCATTCGCGCGGACTTAGCCTGCCTCATCTGCATCTCGAACCTGGACGCAGTATCGTCGCCAGGGCTGGTGTGGCTCTGTACCGGATTGGCACTATCAAGCGGACGGCGCACCGCACCTGGTTATTAATTGACGGCGGCATGGCCGACAATCTGCGTCCTGCACTTTATGGGGTTAAATATTCCGCCTTGCCGGTTCATGCACCAGATCGGACTTACGAGGAGAAAGTATGGATCGCCGGTCCCTATTGCGAGAGTGGCGATGTCATTATTGAGGGATTGCCATTTCCGAAAGTAAAAGAAGGCGAGCTGATCGCGGTGCCGGTGGCAGGTGCATACCAGCTCAGCATGGCGAGCAATTACAACGGCGCGCGCAAACCGGCAGTGTTAATGCTCGATAATGGGAAGGCAACCTTAATGCAGGCGCGCGAAACAACGGATGATTTAATCCGCCGCGACAAATAACAAAAAGGTGGGGCGATTTGCGATCGCCCCACCTGCTCTATCCCCACAACGTCCCCAGAAATTTGATTTTCTCAGTATCTTGAAATGAAGCACCACCTTCGTGGTTGTTGTACTGCCATATTTTGATCTGCTTCCCTCCCATATAATGGTTATACGCAGAAAAAACCGTGGAGGGCGGACAGATATCATCCATAAGGCCTACCGAGAACAGCGCAGGCGCTTTTGCGTGCGCCGCAAAATTCATCCCATCAAAATAAGCCAGCGTAGTGAAAACCTGCTCCACCTTGTCGCGGTGAGTTTGGCAGTATCGTGAAATCTCATGGTACGGATCGGTATCCACCAGTTCGGTAGCGCGGCGGAAATTGCACAGGAAGGGCACGTCCGGCATTACCGCCGCAACATCGGGCAGCAAACCTGCCACCGCCAGGGTGATCCCGCCTCCCTGCGAACCACCCGTTACGGCAACCCGAGTGGCATCCACTGCAGGGTGGGTCCTCGCGGATTCAACCGCACGCACGGCATCTGTAAAAACCCTGCGGTAGTAATATGTTTTCGTGTCAAGCACGCCGCGCGTCATGAAACCGGGAAATTGCGGATTGGAACCCTCGGGTTCAAAATCAGGCGTATCGCCCGGCGACCATGAACTCCCCTGCCCGCGCGTGTCCATCACAAAGTGAGCATAACCGGCATTTGCCCACAACAGCCAGTCGGTCGGAAGCGCCCTCCCGCCTCCGTATCCGATATATTCCACGACGCAGGGCAGTTTGTCCACAGGATCTTTGGGCAGGACGAACCAACCCTTGATCGGCTGACCGCCAAAACCAGGGAACGTGACATCGAAAACATCCACCAGTTTCAGGCCGGTAGAAACGCGGACAAATGTCGGGGCGAGTTTGAACTGGCGGGCGGAGGATAATGTCTCAGCCCAGAACGAATCAAAATCCGCAGGTTCGTGTCGGGGTGGGCGATACGTCCGCAGTTGATCGAGAGGAAGGTCAAAATACATTCTGTTCTCCTTAAATCAAAATTCACATCTTAGATTATCATAGAAACAAAAAACCAGCATGCACTTTCGACATATTCATTTTGGAGAAACTTCATGAACAATTACATTCTACCTAACATTCCCTGGGAAGAGCAGCCTGCGGGATGTAGTGACGTAGTCTGGCGCTACAGCGCCAACCCGATCATCCCACGTGACCTGTTGCCAATCTCCAACAGCATTTTTAACAGCGCGGTGGTATCGTTCAACGGCAAGTTTGCCGGTGTATTCCGGGTGGACAACCGCAAGCGTGACATGACCCTGCACAGCGGCTTCAGCGAGGATGGCTATAAGTGGCACCTGAGCGATGCCCCAATCGAATGGATCTGTGAGGATCCCGAAGCCGGGTACTCAAATTATCGCTACGACCCGCGTGTGGTTTGGATTGAAGACCGCTACTGGGTGGCCTGGTGCAACGGCTTCCACGGTCCGACCATTGGTCTGGGATACACCTACGATTTCAAAGAATTTCACTTTCTGGAAAATGCTCTGCTGCCCTATAACCGCAACGGTGTGCCCTTCCCGCGCAGGATCAACGGCAAGTATGTCATGCTCAGCCGGCCGAGCGACAACGGGCACACGCCGTTTGGCGACATTTACCTGAGTCAGAGCCCTGACATGGTTCACTGGGGTGAACATCGCTATGTGATGGGAACGAAGGGAGGGTGGCAGAGCACTAAAGTAGGAGCAGGTCCCATCCCGATCGAGACTCCCGAGGGATGGTTGATGTTCTATCATGGTGTACTGACCTCCTGCAATGGATTCGTTTATAGCTGGAGCGCCGCCCTGCTTGACCTGGATAAACCCTGGAAGGTGGTTTACCGCGCTGCACCGTATCTCCTGTCACCGCAGACATATTATGAATGCGTCGGTGACGTGCCAAATGTCGCCTTCCCCTGTGCTGCGCTTTACGACCAGCCCACCGGGCGTATCGCGGTTTATTATGGCGGCGCGGATACTGTCACAGCGCTGGCGTTCTGCAAGGTGGATGAAGTCATCGACTTCGTGAAGAAGAATTCGGAAGTTTGACCTTCGCAACCCCTGTAATAGCGAATGCCCAGAAAATATAAAACCCGCCTTTTTCAGACGGGTTCGTGTGCCGAGGGAGGGAGTCGGACCCTCGACCCAGCGATTATGAGCCGCTTGCTCTGCCCCTGAGCTACCTCGGCGAAGGCGGGCTGTATATTACTACGCAATTTTTAATTTGTCAACTGAAGACGAAAAAATGATACACCCCCCGGGAAACTAACAATTTCGCTATGTTATTTGAAATTGAAAAGTGAACTGTTTTCAGTTGAAAGGTGAACCGTTATCAGTTGAAAAGTGAACTGCTGGTCCGTGATAGATTCATGCGAAAAAGAGGACATCATGGACCAAACATCCTTCCAACACTCTGCAACGCGGTGTTGGGCGGAGTGCTTACCTTGCTCGGCATGCATCAATCTGCCCATGGCCACTCAAGCCTTTGCCAATTCCCTTTGCTCGCAGCTGGATAGCCTCCAAAGGTGTACCAGATTTCGCCGGTATTCGGACAGGCCGCGTTTGCGTATGCAGTCACCAGCTTTTTCTCACGCCGTTCGATCTTATCATCGGCTAGAATCCGGATCAGATCGACGGGCAGGTTTGCGGAAGCCTGCGAAATGGACAATGCCCGAATGAGATTTTCCATCCGCTGAAATCGATTCAAGGTACTGGCGGACGATTCGTCGTCGGTCAATGTCCGGTCTTCGCAAGCGCAATAATGATTCGTTCCAACAATCCAGCCGTTCGTCGGTTCGCGCCTAAAATGCTTCGAGCACATACAATCGAAAAGAGCGAACTCGTCAGTTTTCCCATCAATGGCAAACAATAACATCCCGCCATCTCGGTCGGTTTCGTTGAGGAACGCTTCGACATCGCTGATGGTGCGGCAAAGCTCCAACGCTTCAGTCAGAAACACATAGCCAGCGGCATGTGGCTTGCCTGGGGTGGGGTCATCCCAAACGGGCAAGAAGTTATAGTGCAGCCACAACTTCTCTTGGTTGATGCCGGTTGGAGTAAATACATCTCCTTCCATGGCGAAACTGATTGTCGGGATGCGTCCGTCAACCTCGCGTATCATTACATAGCCCCATAGTTCAGGTACGTAGGTGTCGTTGTTGCGCGCAACCCAAGCGTGGTTTTCTAATATGCATACTGCGCCACTGCACTGTTTTTTCTCGCATTCTTCAATATAGGCCCATTCAACGAGGCGTTGTAGCGGGATATTTGCTCCTTCCGCCATACCTTCGAATTCATCCTGAAATCGCTGTGGCAAACGGCGTAGCCATGGCAATGCCCCGGTATGTAGTTTTTCCATATCGCTAGAATCCTCTAAACTGGCGATGTAGTGACTGAGGGTCTGTTCGAGTTTGACGCCGAGCGCACGCCCAGCGGTCAACCCTATTTCGCGTGGAGTGCCTTTGAAGCGATATATCCGATTGTGGTAATTATCCATTGTGGTTTACCTCTCCGCCTTCTATGAAGTCGTTTTTGTCAAGCTCTATTATAGGTGTGAAGACGGGAAAACAAGGGTACAATCAGCACTTCTTTGGCAATTCCGATTTCAACGCCAGTGCCAGGAGACAGAATGGGTGACAAGTTGGAAGTTCAGGATGGCCAGGTCGTCGCGATGGATTACACCTTGCACGTGGACGGAGAAATCTTAGATTCATCCGAAGGACACGGACCGTTGGAATTCCTGCAAGGATCCGGGAACATTATCCCCGGTTTGGAGCGCGAGCTATACGGCTTGAGCATCGGCGAAAGCAAACAGGTCGTCGTTGCACCGGTTGACGGTTATGGTGAGATCGACCCGAACGCCCTGGTATATGTGCCGCGCAGCCAATTCCCGGCGAACATTCCCATGGAAGCGGGGACAGATATCCAGGTGCACGACCAACAGGGGCACGAGATGATGGCACGTATCGACCATGTGGAAGCCGATTCTATTCGATTAGATTTTAACCATCCGCTGGCAGGCAAAGAACTGCAATTCAACGTCAAAATCGTCAGCCTGCGCACCCCGACCGAAGAAGAACTGGATCACGGACACGTCCACAGCGGAGACCATCACGATTAAACCATTCATGCTTTCCAAAACAGACTCGCTCCAAATCCTATTGAGGCGGGTTTGTTTATTCCTGCAAGCATTGGTATTTTCGCAGTACATCCCGCAGCCGGTCGTGTGGCAACGCAGGGATGGTCACCCCCTCTTTTCCGGTCCTCGTTTCAGCAGCGACAAGAGCGTTGATGATGGCCTCCTCAATGGCAGTGGATCAAACGAGCCGCGAGACCAAAATCTCGCGGCTCGTTTTGTTTAATTTGCGAATCATGATTTTGGAACTTGTATTTGCGTTCCAAACTCTGTATAGTAAGTATTGTAATGCTAGAATTCTGCTCGACTTTGTCCTTTTATTCACAATTGGGAGGGTCCGATGTTTACTAATAAGTCGATTTCCCGCGTGCTCTCAATATAGCCCATCTTTGTATCGGCGCGAACTCTTCCGCAAAGTTGGCGGACTCTGGCAGTTATTGCACTGGTTTTGGCAGTCTAAAAATGGAAGACTAATCGTGCATCTCGAAAGATGCTATTTCTCAAGGGAGGTGAGTTTCTTCGATGTTAAATAATAAAAATCCAACTCTGTTCGATCAACAATAACCCTTAGTGGGTAATGCCGCGCAGGCGGGAACAACTGCATGCGTAGTCAATTCATTTATCAAAAATTTATAAGGAGAATTGAACCATGTTATCTAGTAAACACAAACTTCAATATTTGCTGGTTGCTATCTTGATGATTATCATGGCTTCGGCAAACGTAGCGCCGGCCGCAGCGCAAGAATGTACCACCAAAGAGACGCCGTCTATCAGTACTGACCAGTCAGATTATGTTCCTAACTCGACAGTGGTCATCAGCGGCGGCGGTTTTGCGTGTGGAGTGTCGCTGACCGTTACGGTGACATGGCCGGACGGCATCGCCTATACCGGCGATGGAACAGGCACTATCGGTTCGGATACAGTGACTACGGATGACCTCGGCCAGTTCAGCTACAATCATTTCGTGACTATGGTGGGCACCTACACGGTAACAGTAGCCGCTCAGGACGGTACGGTGCTCGCAACGACTATGTTCACGGACGCCACCATCCCTCCGGTTTCCTCCGGCGGTTATTATATAGACAGCTTCCCCGGTGCGAGCATCATACCCGGCACGATCGATATCGGCATCCACTGTGACGATTGCTTCGCAGGCATAACTCTGCCTTTCCCGGTGAGCCTGTACGGTACACCTTTCACCACTGCGCAGATCAATTCAAACGGCATTTTGACGTTCGATTCAGGAAACGCCGCATACGCCAATTCCTCTCTGCCACTTAACATTTATCCAGGAATCGTGTTCAACACCATCTATGCTTTTTGGGATGATCTTTATACAACGTTTACGAATCAAGGAGTTCGAACCGCGGTTTCCGGAAGTGCGCCCAACCGAACCTTCGTCGTTGAGTGGCGCGCCGACTATTGTTGTGGAGGAAGCGGAATTCTCACAAATTTTGAAATCGTGTTCTATGAAGGCCAAACCTATTTTGATATTATCTATGGGAATCTTGCCTCAGCAAGGGATCTCGGCAATTCTGCGACGATCGGAGTTCAGCAGAGGTATACTCCTGTCCAATACACACAATACTCATTTAACGCTGCAAGTTTATCATCCGGTCTCAGGTTGCGATTCTCTTTGACCCAGCCGAACCAACCGCCCACAGCCAGCGCGGGTGGACCCTATAACGGTTC
>JBGOXG010000241.1:0-3198 GCA_041479025.1 Anaerolineae bacterium | reverse complement strand
CGTCCCGCCAAATTTGGTTTATACTTCGCCCAAATAGTATCCCGTTCCCCCTTCGAGAACAATGTCCCACTCCGCTACGCTCACCTGCCCACACCGCACGTGCGGGTCGCCCCTAAGGGATGCTGCGCAAGGGATGATATCGATGGGGAGTCCAAGTCCCGCCCCGTCACTCAGTTCAAACGTTGGGCGGCCCAACCTCGCTAGCGAAGAAAGCCGTTCAAACTGGTCTTGAGTGTGATACAGATACTTTGGTTTAGACATCATCTTGGTTCTGTGTACGGGCTCTGCCGCAGTGTGAAATCGCATCTCGTAATACGAAAGGAAAATGATTTATGAACTATAACATTCTCCCTACCCCTGACCGCCTGCAGAAAACAATAGAAGCCGTACGAACCCGTGGAGTTACCGTCACGCTGGTTGAGACGAAAGAATCTGCATTGACCCAATTGCAGGCTCTAATTCCAGCGGGTGCCACGGTGATGACTGGCGCTTCCATCACGTTGCAGCAAATCGGCTTTGAAGCCTTGCTCATGGATAAGAAACATTCCTGGCGGAATTTAAAAGACGAGGTACTGGTGGAGAAAGACTCCGCTAGGCAAGCAGCCTTGCGCAAGCAAGGCACGCTGGCCGACTATTTCCTGGGTAGCGTACATGCCATTGCGGAAACGGGAGAGATCATCATTGCCAGTGCGACGGGGAGCCAGTTACCTGCGTATGCGTTTTCAAGCAGCAATGTGATTTGGGTGGCGGGCACCCAGAAGATTACGCCGACCTTGGAAACCGCTTTTCAGCGGGTGCGCGAGTATGTGCTCCCCCTGGAAGATCAGCATATGAAGCAGCTCTACGGAAACGAAGCGCGCAGTTTCATCGGAAAACTCTTAGTCTTTGAACGCGAAGCGCCCTATCTGCATCGCACCGTTAATCTTGTTTTAGTCAATGAAGTTCTAGGGTTTTGAATACTGGGGAAATCATTTCCTGCGGAGCTTGGTAAAGCGAGAGTAACGCCTAAAAAGCCCAAATACGCTGGGCCGCCCAACATCGGCTGCACCCTGACCGCCTCCCTCTTACGCTACGCTTCGGGGATGATATTGCAAACCGTTGGGCGGCGACACCAGCTGCTCCTCAGACAAAATGGAAAGGATAACTGAAAATGATGAATCAAGTTGTTAATTCGGAAACTGCAGACTCCATCTGGAAGCCTCTCTTCAAAGTCGGCGGCATGGCTGCCCTGATCATGGCTGTGTTTATTCCAATCCAAACCATCGTCTTTATCGTCTCGCCGCCACCTGGCACCGTCATCGGATGGTTCACGCTCTTTCAGAACAATAGGCTCCTTGGACTCCTCGACATGGATCTCTTGCTTATTGTTGACCAAGTTCTTATGGGCCTGGTCTTGCTCGCCCTCTACGCTGCCCTCAGACGAGCCAGTCCATCGTTCATGGCAGCCGCTTTGACTCTAGGCCTAGTAGGGATCGCGGCCTACTTCGCATCAAGTACGGCCTTCAACATGCTTTCCCTCAGCGACCAATACGCGGCTGCGACAACCGACGCGCAGAGATCCATAGTTCTGGCGGCAGGGCAGGCGATGGTTTCCATCTGGACTGGTACTGCCTTCGACGTAGGGTACGTCCTTGAAGGCGTTGCCCTGTTAATCATCGCAGTTGTCATGCTGCGGAGCGCGCTCTTCACCAAAGTGACTGCTTATGTTGCAATCCTGCTGGGTGTTATGTCGTTAATACCGCCTACAGCAGGGATGATCGGTCTCATCTTCTCGCTCGGCTCTCTTTTGCCTTTGGAGATATGGGCCATCCTGATTGCCCGAAGGCTCTTTCAATTGGGACAAGTTACTAATGAAGGTGCAAAATGAACGGGGTTGAAAATGTCTAAAGTCGTTCTGATAACGGGTTGTTCTACAGACATTGGGCGCAACCTCGCTCAACGGTTAACTCAAGCAGGTTAAACAGTTGTGGCGACAGCCAGACGCACGGAAGCCCTGAACGACCTTCAGCCTGCGCTTAAACTGTCACTGGATGTCACCCGGCCGGATTCGGTCAACGATGCAGTTGCACACACTCTGCAGCAGTTTGGGCGGATTGATGTCCTGGTCAACAACGCCGGGTATGCCCTGCGTGGGGCTCTGGAGGAAGTCTCCGACGAACAGGTTCAGCAGATGTTTGATGTAAATGTGTTTGGGGTTCTGCGCATGATACGAGCTGTTGCCCCGCACATGCGAAAACAGAGAGCCGGACGCATCGTCAACATCAGCTCGATTGCGGGGAAGTTGTCCACTCCCGTGAATGGCACCTACTCCGCGACCAAGTTTGCCCTCGAAGCCCTGAGCGATGCCCTGCGTTTGGAACTGGCACCCTTTGGGATTCAGGTCGTGGTGGTCGAGCCGGGGGCGATCAAAACCCATTTTGATGACACTGCCCAGGTGCACGCACAAGATATTCTCTCGAATCCGAACTCGCCATACCGACCTCTCTACCAAAAAAGTGACCAGTTTGCGGCTTCCATGCGCCAGCAGGAGCCTGGACCGGAAGTCGTCTCCCAGGTGATTCAGCAGGCGATTGAGACTCCCAGGCCGAAAGCGAGCTATCTTGCCGCTGTTGCCTTCCCCGGCGGATTGGTTCTCCTTTTGCGCGATATTGTTTGGGATTTGGTGCTGCGGCGTATGTTCAAGATTGACCCTTCTGAAAGGAAAACACGATGAACGACAAAATTCTCGTCACTTATGCCAGCCGCACGGATTCCACTGCGGAAGTAGCGATAGCAATCGGCAAGACTCTATCCGAAAGCGGCTCGCAGCGCGCAATTTGAAAAGTTAAGTGCTATTATAATTGTGGCATCTAGCCATCACGCTTGCCGGTAACGCCACCGTCGGGCGGCTGGCGTCCAGCGCGGTCAACGCAGTGTCAATGATGGTGCTGGAACAGAAATGTGGACAGGAGACTTTAGGATTATGAATAAAGGACTTATCGCCAAAGCGACAATCATCATCAACGCTCCCGCGTCGAGAGTATGGGATGCTCTCACTAAACCAGATCTCATCAAGCAATATCTATTTGGCACAGAAGTTAAAACCGATTGGCAGGTGGGCAGTCCGATAACTTACAATGGTATTTGGGAAGGTAAGACCTATGAAGATAAGGGAAAGGTTTTGCAAGTTGAGCCGGGAAAACTCCTGGTCTCCACCTT